>NZ_JBEZZG010000031.1:0-114527 GCF_040639085.1 Nonomuraea sp. NPDC023979 | reverse complement strand
TACATTCCGAACCCGGAAGTTAAGCTTCCCTGCGCCGATGGTACTGCACTCGGGAGGGTGTGGGAGAGTAGGTCACCGCCGGACAATCTTTCAGAGAAGGCCCCGACATTCAGTGTCGGGGCCTTCTCTGCGTTGTGTGGCGAAGTAGGCCCTCGGGGTGTCCCCGGGGGCCTTTTCTGCGTTCACGATAAGGCAGCTCAGGCCGTGCCGACGCGCGCCGGCCTTGTCTTCCAAGACAAGCAAGATTGAGCAGTCGCGGGCCTACATTCAGGAGCACCTGGCAAGCGCTGGAGCCCGGAGCGGATCGTCCAGAGCTTGCGCAGGGTCTTCCCTGATCGGCCGGATATGCATGTGTGCCACGAGACCGCCTACCAGGCGCTCCACGTTCAGGGTCGCGCGATGCGCAAGCGCGCTGTCTGGCCCAGCAGCGCCGGTCGGCTACTGCGTGCCCATGGTGATGATGAGCGAGCGACCCGCCGAGGTCGACGACCGCGCCGTACCCGGCCACTGGGAAAGCGACTGCATCCCTGGAAAGAACCAGGCCTCGGCCGTCGGCACTCTCGTCGAGCGCACCACGCGCTACGTGATGCTCGTCCACCTGCTCGGCTGGCTGGGACACGCCTGGGGAGCGCCTCGGGGAAGCTCGTGGCGCACCAGAGCCCGACATAGAAGAGGTAGGGGGCGGGTGGCGGGCATGGTCTGTAGGCGTCGGTCGGCGTCAGGGCTTTCTCGGCAAGTGACGACGTGACGACGTATGGACAGCTCTACCAGCACGGGGAGGCTATGCCTACCCGCGAGCTTCATGTTTGCCGTAGGGACACAGCAGCGCCCAGATGATCCACTGGTTGCCCTCCAACGAGAAGGGAACGGGACATGGAGCAGTGTGATCGGCGGGCTGCGATCGGAGCGGCGACCGCGCTGTTGGCGAGTGGCATGACCGTGATGGCGGGCAGCGAACCCGCCCGAGCGGAGTCGTCCGGCGAGGAGGCCCGAAAGTCGTTCCGGGTAGTGGACCGCCGAGGCCGACAGCGCTTCCTGGCGAGCTCAAGCAAACCTCCGGTGATCATTGGAGGTAAGACGTACCCCGCCGACCAACGTCAGGGGCCGGAAGGCACCTACCTGATTTTCAATGACGGCGACGGCAACGAGAAGGGAGGAATCGTTGCCTCCTCTGCCGGGGCCAGCCTCTCGCTCGACTACACCAACGCGCAGGCGATCACGATGGCCACCCGCTGGGAGGGCGTTCAGGGCGCAGCGCTGCTGGAGGTGAAGCACATGCCTGATCCAGCGCTCCCGATCGACCAGGTACCCGCCATGCCGCCTCGCGTCCAGCTCGGCTACAGCACTCCGGAAGGAGCTTTCCTGGTGCTCAGCGACTCGCGAGGACGCCCGAGGATCGTGCTGGAGATCGACGGCGACGACCAACCGGCGATCAAGGTGCTGGACTCCGAGGGCAAGGTAGTCGGCCGGCTTCCCGAAACGCCAACCGGGCGGCGTTCGTAGCCGGCATCCATGATGGCCCGGCCCAGGCATGATGCCTCGAGGCCGGTCAAAGCGTGCATGACGCTCGGCCGAGATATCCAGCCGAGCGTCTTACTGTGCTGCAGCAGCCAATTGTCGGTCGTGTGTTGCGACCCCCTGGAATTCGCCGGTCTCCAGGAGACGGGGAGCTTCAGGGGCTGATGACCTGGCCGTGGGCGGTGCCTTCGATGGTGTCCGCGTAGATGCGGGCCAGGTCGTGTGCCGGGATGCCGGCTGTGCCGTCCATGCCCAGGGCGAGGCTGGTCTCGCGTACCCAGCCGGGGCTGATGGCGTTGAGGCGGATGCCGTGCGGCATCTCCGGGGCGGCGGCGCGTACGAAGGACTCCAGGCCGGCGTTGACCAGGTGGCCGAGGGTGCTGCCCGGCAGGGGGTCGGGGATGCGTCCGCTGGTGAGCGTCACCGAGCCGCCGGGCCGCAGGTGCAGGGCGGCGCGGCGGACCAGGTTGACCTGGCCGATGAGCTTGCCGTCGAGGCCGCGCCAGTAGTCGGCGTCCGGCGGGGTGGCGAGTGGCGCCGGGGCGCCGGAGGCCGCGCAGCACACCACGGCGTCGACGTCGGGGACGGCGGCGAACAGGGCGTCGAGCGACGCGGGGTGGGTCAGGTCCACGCGCGCCGGGCCGCGGCGGGATGCCGGCACCACCTCGTGGTTCGCTGCCAGGAGGGCGGCGACCGCGCTTCCGATGGTGCCTGTCGCGCCGATCACGATGATTCTCACAGTTGTCTCCTCAGGCGGGTGGTTCGCATTCCAGCGTGGGGGCGGGCTGGTGGCCCAGGCAGAGGTCTGGTGTGGGTACATCTGGCAGGTGCAGGTTGGCGGGGGCGGGTGCCGGGATACTGGGAGTGTGGACGGGCGTGCGGATCTGGGGGAGTTTCTGCGGTCGAGGCGGGCGCGGTTGCGGCCGGGGGAGCTCGGGCTGCCGGTGTACGGGCGGCGGCGGGTGCCCGGGTTGCGCCGGGAGGAGCTGGCTCAGCTCGCTGGGGTGAGCGCGGGCTACTACACCCGGCTGGAGCAGGGGCAGAGTCCCAACGCCTCCGATGCCGTGCTGGACGCCGTAGCCCGGGTGCTGCGGCTGGACGACGACGAGCGGGGGTACCTCTACTCGCTGGCCAGGGCGAAGCCTCGGCCGCCGCGTCGGGCCGCCGAGGCGGAACGGGTGCGGCCGGGCGTCCGGGTGATGATCGAGTCGTTCCGGGACGTGCCTGCGCTGGTCATGGGGCGCTTCTGCGACATCCTGTGCTGGAACGCCACGGCGCACGCGCTGCTGGCCGGACACCTGGACTTCGACGCGCCGGACGACCCCGCCGGGCGGCCCAACGTGGCGGCCATGCTGTTCCTGGACCCGAGGCTGGGTGAGCTGTATGCGGACTGGGCGGGCAAGGCCCGCTCGACCGTCGCCGACCTCCGGCTGATCGCGGGACGGTATCCCGGCTCTCCCGAGCTGGCCGCGCTGGTCGACGAGCTCACCGTGGGCAGCGCCGAGTTCGCGGAGCTGTGGGCGGCGCATCCGGTGAGCGAGTGCGACACCAGGCCGCGGGTCTATCGGCATCCGACCGTGGGGACGATGGAGCTCAGCGCCGAGTTCATGACCCTGCCGGACGACGAGGGGCAGCGGGTGGCGGTGTTCAACGCCGCGCCCGGCTCGCCCTCCGAAGCAGCGCTCCGCCTCCTCGCCACCCGGAGCACGACGGTCGCCCGGACTGCGACGGCCGCCGGGATCACGACGGCCGCTCGGCGGTCCTGAGCGTGTCCGTACGGGCCGTAGGGCCCGTTACGGAGGCCCCGTAACCCTGGGTGCCGGCTCCGGAGGCGGGAGCCGTGTCTCAAGCGCTGGGAATCCCGGCGCCATCGGCGGCTCAAGGCTCAGTGACCTGCGGCTTTACCTTCATGATCAAATGTGATCAAATTGTGATCAGCGTCAGAGTGTGCACGTGGCCTGAGTGGGGCACATCCACGTGACTGATGAGGCCTCAGATGTGGAGGGTGCCGGTGACGACGGTGACAGCGTGTCCCGCGAGCTGGACGCGGTCGCCGTCGAGCGTCACCCGTACGACCCCGCCCCGTGCCGACAGTTGCGCGCCCGTCAGGGCGTCGCGGCCCAGCCGCGCCGTCCAGTACGGCGAGAGCGCGCAGTGCGCCGAGCCGGTCACCGGATCCTCGGGCACGCCGACGTTCGGGGCGAAGAAGCGCGAGACGAAATCGGTCGCCGAGCCGGCGGCCGTCACGATGACACCGCGCGCGTCGATCGCCGCCAATGCGGGGATGTCGGGCGTCAACGACCGCACGACTTCTTCGGATTCGAGCTCGACCAGCAGGTCGAGAGAGCTCCTGCCGACGCTCACCGGGGAAGCCCCGAGTGCTTTTTCCAAGCCGTCCGGAACTGTGGCGGGTGTCACTTCCTTGGCCGGAAAATCCATAGTGATCATGTTGTCCGGCATGCGATTCACGGTGAGCGGACCGCTCGCCGTGGCGAATTTCACCGGACCCGTCGCCGCGCCCGTCGAATACAAGACGTGGGCCGTGGCCAGGGTGGCGTGGCCGCACAGCGTGACCTCGACCTTCGGCGTGAACCAGCGCAGCGAATCGCCCAGCAGGAACGCCGTCTCCGACAGGTTCATCTCGGCCGCGACGGCCTGCATCCACTCGTCCGGAACTCGATCCTCCAGCAGGCACACGGCCGCGGGATTACCCTTGAATGCGGTGCTGGTGAAGGCATCGACGATGAACAGGCGCATGGCTCGATGCTATACGGGGCCGGATATCGGGGTGAAACCAGGACGCTAGCCGTACAAAATGGAATTAGTGCTGGGCGTGTCGCATGGCGAACGCGGAATCGTCGGTTACCGTCCAATGTGTCGGGACGTGCCGATTGCGGTGAGTTCCTGAGGAAAGGACAAGCCGATGGGGGCAGTGCGTAAGGTTGCGGGATACCTTGGCCTGGGCGGGATCGATCACTACGACGAGGGTTACGACGACGACGGGCAGTACGAAGAGGAGTACATGCCCGCGACGGAGCGGGCCGCGCGTAGGTGGCGGTCCACGATCGAGTCGTCGCGCATCGTGATGGTGCAGCCGCTCAAGTACAACGACGCACCGTTGATCGGCCAGTATTTCCGCGAGGGCCAGACGGTGATCATGGATGTGACGGGCATGGCGATGCCGGAGGCGACCCGGATGGTCGACTTCGCGGCCGGCCTGGCCTATGGCTGTGAAGGGCGGATCGAGCGCATCGCCGATCGGGTCTTCCTGCTGGCGCCCGCGCACGTGGAGATCGAGACGAGCTGAGCCCGGCTTCAGGGGAAGCCGGGGCGGCTCGCCTCCGCCGCCTTCTCGGGGGAGAAGGTGGCCACGCGCCTCGGGCGTCATGCCGTGGGGCCGGATGCTCAGCTCATGCGCCTCCGCCGTCTCGGGCGGGCGAGCAGGCGCTCACACGCCTCCATCCCCACTTTCGGGCACTCCTTCCGAGCCTAAGCGGGCGCTCGGCTCCGCCGGCTGCTCCGCGAGCAGGGTCCAGGAGCGAGAAGAGCCCAGAAGCGAGAAGGGCTCAGGCGCCTCCAGGGAGAAGAGACCAGGAGTGAGAAGGGCTCAGGCCCCTCCGACAAAAAGAGCCTGGGTCAGGCGGCTCGGGGGCCGCGGCGGATCAGGCGGGTGAGCTCGGCGCAGTCTTCACTGGCCTGCTTGGCACGCCCCTCCGCCTCGTGCGCGTAGGCGTGCAGTGCCCACACGGCCCCGTCGGCCAGCTCCTTGAGCTCGGCGACCTGGGAGGCCACCCAGCGGGCGTCGGCCTCGGCGGCCTTGCGCCGCCGCCAGAGCAGCCAGGCCGCCGCGCCGAGCAGGCCGGCGCCCGCCACAGCGAGCAGCGGCGGCCCGAGCACCGCGCCGGCGAAGCACGCCAGCCCGGCCAGGACCAGCAATGCGACGTCCCACGGGCGGCGGCGCGGGGTGGTGCCGGCACTGACGATGGCGGCCTCGGCGGCGGCCATCGAGCTCTCGTCCGGCCCTTCAGGGTGCAGCTTGATGTGGTGGCCGAGCAGCGCGACGGTGACCGTGGCGGGCGGCTCCAGGCGGGTGTCGGCCTCCAGCTCCTCGGCGACGCCGCGCAGGATCGGGCCGGCCACGTGCAGGGCGATCGCCGCCAGGTGCGGGTCGGCGCCGGGGCGCAGGTCGTCGAGCAGGTGGGAGCTGAGCGAGGCCATCGGGCCGGGCGGTCCGCCCAGGCCGATGAGGGTGCGCAGGACGGCCAGCGGCTCGTCCTCCTGCCAGGCCGCGGCAGGGCTGGCGTCGGAGTTGGTGAGCGGCGTCGACGCGCTCTGCCCGGCCTGCGGGGTGGAGGTGATCTCCGCGCAGCGGGCGCGCAGCCGGTCGAGCCGGGCGGCGGCCTGGGCGGGCCGGGCCAGCTCGGGGATCTCGGCCATCTCCGGGAAGTCGACGAGCGAGGCGGGCACCACGACCGAGGGTTCGCCGGGCACGAGGGCCTGGGTCCACTGCGACGGGTCGGCGTGCTCCTGGACGGCGAGTGCGTCGAGCTTGCGCAGCACGAAGATCTTGCCTGCCGGGCCGTAGGCGCCGCGGGCGGCGGCGAGCCAGAGCGAGCGCTGGCCGTGGCTGACGGGCTGGTCGAGTGACAGGTCGCCGAACGCGGTGCCGAGCCAGGAGGCGTGGATGCGGCTGCCGTGGCCGGCCACGGCGAGCGCCAGGCACAGGAAGAGCGCGGTCTGCTGCTGGTCGCGGCCGGCGGCCTTGCTCAGCGGCTCCAGCGGGTCGTCGCCGGCCAGGATCGCCACCAGCGCCTCGACGGCGGGCGGCAGCCAGTTGCCCGGGATGTCGGCGAAGCCGGGCGGGGCAGGGGGCGCGGAGCCGTTGGCCGCCAGGTGGGCCAGCAGCGCCTCGGCGTAGCGGCGCAGCTCCGCCGCTGTCTGGGGGCTCGCAGTCAGGTCCGTGCTCAAGGCAGAGAACTCCCCCATTTCGGCCTCAGTTCATGACCGCGTAAAGCCTAACCGTTGGAGCGCGCCTTCGAGGTGGAGGCGCGCCCCAACGGAACAGGGGTCTTTCGCGCTAACCGCCTGTTACATGCGCTCGGGGACGGGGACGCCGAGCAGGTCGAGGCCGGTTTCGAGGACGCGCAGCGTCAGCGCGCACAGCGCGAGCCGGTGCGCCCGGATCTGCGGGTCGACGCCCGGCTTGACGACCGGGCACTCCTCGTAGAAGCCGCTGAACAGCTTGGCGGCCTCGAACAGGAAGGTGGACAGCCGGTGCGGCTCGGAGTGCTCGGCCACCTGCTCGACGATCTGGCCGAAGCCGAGCAGGTGCATCACCAGCGCGCGCTCGGCCGGCTCGGCGGGCACGATGCCGGCGGTGGCCTGCGACGGCTCCAGCTCGGCCCTGCGGAAGATGGAGCGGATCCGGGCCGTGGCGTACTGCATGTACGGGCCGGTGTTGCCGTGGAACTCCAGCATCCGGTCGAAGTCGAAGACGTACTCGGTGTCGTGGCTGACCGAGAGGTCGGCGTACTTCACCGCGCCCATGCCGACGTCGTTGGCGATCTCCCGGCGGGTCGCCTCGTCGTACTCGCGGTCGGCGAGCTTCTGCTGGGCCCGGTCGACGGCCTCTTCGAGCAGGGCGATCAGCTTGACCGACTCGCCCGAGCGGGTCTTGAACCGGCGCCCGTCCTTGCCCAGCATCATGCCGATCTGCACGTGCTCGGCCGAGACGGTGTCGGGCAGCCAGCCGGCCATCCGGGCGGAGGCGAACACCATCCGGAAGTGCAGCGCCTGGTCGGCGCCGACGACGTAGAGGATCCGGTCGGCCTTGAGGTCGTGGACCCGGTAGCGGATCGCGGCCATGTCGGTGGAGGCGTAACCGTAGCCGCCGTCGCTCTTCCTGATGATGAGCGGCAGCGGCTTGTCGTCGGAGCCGGTGAAGCCCGGCGGGAACAGGCAGAGCGCGCCCTCGCTCATCACCGCCGTGCCCGCGTCCTCCAGGTCGCGGCAGGTCTTCTCCAGCATCGGGTTGTACATGCTCTCGCCGGCGATGTCGGCGTCGGTGAGCGTGACACCGAGCAGGTCGTAGATCTTGTTGAAGTAGCGGACGGTGGCGTCCATGAAGACGTGCCAGAGCCGCATCGTCTCGGGGTCGCCCGACTGCAGCGTGGTCACCCGGGCGCGGGCCCGCGACTTGAACGCCTCGTCGTTGTCGAACTTGACCCGGGCCGCCTGGTAGTACTCGGTGCCCTGGCCGGCTTCGAGCTGCTGGACCGCGGCCTCCTCGCCGATGTCGAGCAGGTGCTCGATGAGCATGCCGAACGGGGTGCCCCAGTCGCCCAGGTGGTTCTGCCGGATCACCTGGTTGCCGAGGTGCTCGTGCACGCGGGCCAGCGAGTCGCCGACGATCGTGGTGCGCAGGTGGCCGACGTGCATCTCCTTGGCCGCGTTGGGCGCGGAGTAGTCGATGACGATGGTCTGGGCCGGGGCGATCGTGCCCACGCCGGTGCGCGGGTCGGCGGCCATGCGGTTGACCTCGGACTCGATCCAGGAGTCGTCGAGGGTGATGTTGAGGAAGCCGGGGCCGCTGACCTCGACCGTGCCGGGGAAGTCGGACAGCTCTGCCCTGATCGCCTCGGCGACCTCCCGCGGGGACCGTCGCAGGCGCTTGGCCAGGCTCATCGCGACGTTCGCCTGGAAGTCGGCGAACTGGGAGGGCCGGATCAGCGGGTCTGCGTCGGCGTGCTCCGCACCGAACGCGGCGGCCAGCGCCTGCTGGACGCGCTCGGTGAGCACTAGCTGCGGGTCGGTCATGTCCTAAGGGTACCGGTGGCCTTGAGCACGGCGCTGAGCGCGGCGGCCGCCGCGACGGAGACGCCGACGGCGATCAGATCGGCCCGTACGCCGCCCGGTTCGAGCGTGAACAGCTCGCGTACGGCGGGGATGGCCAGGGCCAGTGCGAACAGCCCGGCCATCGCGGCGACCAGCACGATCCGGCCCCGGGTGAGCGGCCTGGCGACGAGCACGAGCACCCACCAGGTGGTCAGGAACAGGGCGAGCACGGCCGAGGTGCGGTCCTGCTCCAGCGAGCCGGTGGCCGCCGCCGCGTAGGCGGCCAGCACGGCGAGGGCGCAGAACACCCCGGCGGGCACGGCGAAGCGCAGCACTCTCGGGACGAACCCGGGCTTGGCCCGCTCCAACGTGGGCGCCAGCGCCAGGAAGAGCGCCGGGATGCCGATCGTGAGCGCGTTGACCAGCGTCGAGTGGCGGGGGGTGAAGGGGAACATCATCCCGGCCACGCCGGTGGTGAGCGCCAGCACGATGGCGAAGAACGTCTTGGTCAGGAAAAGTCCTGACACGCGTTCGATGTTGGCGAGCACCCGGCGCCCCTCGCCGACCACGTGCGGCAGCGTGGCGAACGTGTTGTCGAGCAGCACCACCTGGGCGACCGCCTTGGTGGCCGGGCTGCCCGCGCCCATCGCGATGCCGAGGTCGGCGCCCTTGAGCGCCAGCACGTCGTTGACGCCGTCGCCGGTCATGGCCACGGTGTGGCCGCGGGCCTGCAGCGCGCCGACGAACAGGCGTTTCTGCTGCGGGGTGACGCGGCCGAAGACGGTGTTGGCGTCGAGCGTCTCGGCCAGCTCGTCCGGGTCGTCGGGCAGCGTGCGGGCGTCGACCGCGCGCTCGCCGCCCGGGATGCCCAGGTCGACGGCGATCGCGGAGACCGCCGCCGGGCTGTCGCCGGAGATCACCTTGACGGTGACGCCCTGCTTGTCGAAGTAGCGCAGGGTCTCCCGCGCGTCGGGCCTGATCCGCTGCTTGAGCGTCACCAGTGCGACGGGCTCGACCTCGGGTGTGCCGCTTTCCGGGAGTTTGTCCGTACGGCACAGCGCCAGCACGCGGGCACCGGTGGCGCTCAGCCCGGCGGCTCGCGCGTACCCCTCCTCGCCGTCGGAGAGCAGGACGTCGGGGGCGCCGAGGACCCAGACGCCGTGCGGTCCGAAGTCGGCGCCGCTCCACTTGCGGGCGGAGGAGAACGGGACGGCGGCGCGCGCCCGCCAGGGCGCGGCCGGGTGGCGCTCCAGGATGGCCCGGGCGGTGGCGTTGGGACGGGGGTCGGCGGCGGCCAGCGCGGCGAGCGCGTCACCGACCGGCTCGCCATCGCGCAGCGGCAGGACCTGGTCCAGCTCCATGCCGCCGGCGGTGAGCGTGCCGGTCTTGTCCAGGCAGAGCACGTCGACCCTGGCCAGGCCCTCGATCGCGGGCAGCTCCTGGACCAGGCAGCGGCGCCGGCCGAGCCGTACGACGCCGATGGCGAAGGCGATCGAGGTCATCAGCACGAGCCCTTCGGGGATCATGGTGACGATGCCCGCGACGGCGCCGGTGATGGCGGTGCCGAAGTCGACGGAGTGGCGCAGCTGGCTGTACATGAGCAGCGCGCCGATCGGGATGACCAGCCAGGTGACGTAACGGATGAACTTCTTGATGCCGTCACGCAGCTCGGAGTGCGACAGGTGGAACCTGGCCGCCTCCTCGGCCAGCCGCACGGCGTAGGCGTCGGTGCCGACGGCGGTGGCGGTGAACGCGCCGGTGCCGGCCACGGCGAAGCTGCCCGACAGCACCCGGTCGCCGGGCCGTTTGAGCACCGGGTCGGCCTCGCCGGTCAGCAGCGACTCGTCGACCTCCAGCCCGGCGGACTCGACCACCTCGCCGTCGACCAGCAGGTTGTCGCCGGGGGAGAGCAGGACGAGGTCGCCGAGCACCACCCGGTCAGGGGCGATCTCCTGCTCGCGGCCGTCGCGGCGGACCGTGACCGGGCTCTGGCTGACGACGGCCAGCCGGTCGAGGGTGCGTTTGGCGCGCAGCTCCTGCACGACGCCGACGAGCACGTTGGCCAGCATGATCAGGCCGAACACGCTGTCCTGCCACTCGCCGAAGATCAGGATCAGCAGCCATAAGACGCCGATGACCAGGTTGAAGAGCGTGCAGAAGTTCGCCCGTACGATCGCGGCGAGCGACCTGCTCGACCGTTTGGGCACGTGGTTGGGCTTCGCCGCGGCCACCTGCGCAGCCGTCAGCCCTTGCCCCGTTGTCACGACAGCTCCCCCCGCCATCCCCCTGGCCCTGCCACACCCTAGCGCGACCTGTGGGACCGGCCGGCGTGCGCGATCCGCTCGCCGATCTTGGTCACCAGGCCGCCTTCGGACAGGTCGGCGGCCAGCCGGCAGGCCGCGCTGATGCCCGCGGCCCGGGAGGAGCCGTGCGCGATGACCACGGTGCCGTTGAGGCCGAGCAGCACCGCGCCGCCGTGGGCCTCGGCGTCGAGCCGCCGGCTCAGCTCGCGCAGCCGGTTGCGCTGCATGAGCGCGCCCAGCCTGGCCACCGGGCTGTCGCCGATGGACTGCCTGAGCTCGTCGAAGGCGTAGCGGACCGCGCCTTCCATGGTCTTGAGCGCGACGTTGCCGGTGAAGCCGTCGGTGGTGATCACGTCGGCCTTGCCGGTCAGCAGGTCGTAGCCCTCGACGTTGCCGGCGAAGTGCAGGCCGGGCGCGGCCTCCAGCAGCTCGTGGGCGCGGCGGACGAGCTTGTTGCCCTTGCCCGCCTCGCTGCCGATCGTCAGCAGGCCGACCCGGGGCTGTTCGACGCCGTGGGCCAGCTCGGCGTAGGCGGCGCCCAGGTGGCCGAACTGCACCAGCGCTTCCGGTTTGACCTCGGCGTTCGCGCCGGCGTCGAGGAGCACGGTGGGGTGCGGCAGGGTGGGCAGGGCGACGGCGATGGCCGGGCGCAGCACGCCCTGCTGGGCCTTGAGCCGGAGCTTGCCGGTGGCCACGATGCCCGCGGTCGAGCCGGCCGACACGACAGCCGACACGTCGCCGCGCCGCAGCAGGTGGCAGGCGACGGCGATGCTGGAGCGGGGGCGGCGCAGGCTGGCCAGCGCGCCCTCGTCCATCGCCAGCGCCTCCTCGGCGCGCACGATGGGCAGCTCGTTGGTGGCGCCGTGGTCGGCCAGCGACTCGTAGAGCACGCGCGGCGCGCCGACCAGCACGACCTGCAGCCCCCGCTCACGCACCGCGTGGACGGCGCCGGCCACGATCTCGTGCGGCGCGTGGTCGCCGCCCATGGCGTCGACCGCGATCGGCCTGCTGTCGGACAATGGTCACCTCGTACGGCATGTCTTCACAGGCCACTACCAGGTTAACCGGTCAGTAGTCGCACTATGCGTCGCCGTGCAGGTTCCAGTCCGTGACGGTGCGGGCGACGATGACCTTGCCGAACGTGACCCGCCCGGTGATCCTGATGACCGGGCCGTCGCCGCCGGAGCCGCCCGACACCTGGCGCTTGGCGAACACCGCGCCGACCTCGTCGATGACCTGGGCGTTCGGCGGCACCCTGACGATCGTCTTGGCGCAGAAGGCGCTGACGGAGACGGTGATCTCGCGGCCGGGGAGCACGGCCTGCGACAGGTCGACGATGAGGGCGCCGAAGGTGGCGGCCAGGTGGGTGTGGCGGGAGGCGATCCAGCGGCCGCGCTTGATCACCTTGCTGAACACGGCGCTGACCTGCTGGTGCTCCACGGTGGCCGGGGCGCCGCCCGAGGCGGGGGTCTGGGGGAGGTCCTTGGTGTGGGGGACGAGCTCGCCGACGGTCTTGGCGGTGTAGATGGCTTCGAGCCGGTCGGCGTGCTCGACGCTGGTGAGTCGTCCACTGGCGAACGCCTCGCCGAGCACCGTGGCCGCGCGGTCACGGTCGGCGTCGGAGGCGCGCATCGTCGGGTCGTCGGTCACGCCCGCCAGTCTAGGTCAGAACGCGATATGTCGCGAGAAGAAGTCTCCAGAGAAACTTGGAGCCCACGCGGAACCGTAGCCCCGGCATGCCGCGTCCCGATATAAGAGCGTTAGACGCGCGACGGAGGCATCAGGTTTACACGATCGAACAAAAAAGATGGGAACGGCCTAGTGATCTTGAACCAAGCAGGAACCCGACGCTTCAAGGCGTACACGTCCAAGCACCTCGACGACCTCCTGCTGCGAGCCGGGCTCGACGACGAGGAGCGGCTCAGGGTACGCGCCGTGGCCACGGTGCTCCCCTTCCGGACCAACGCCTACGTCGTGGATGAACTCATAGATTGGTCGGCAGCGCCCGACGACCCCATGTACCGCCTGGTCTTCCCGCAGGAGGACATGCTGCCCGCGGCCGACGTGGCCCGGCTGGCGGACCTGCTCAAGGCCGAGGCGCCCAACGCGGAGATCCAGGCCGAGGCCAACCGCGTGCGCGCGCAGCTCAACCCGCACCCCGCCGGGCAGAAGGAGCTCAACGTCCCCCGCATCGGGGACGAGCCGGTGCCGGGGATGCAGCACAAGTATCCGGAGACGGTGCTCTTCTTCCCCAAGCAGGGGCAGACCTGCCACGCGTACTGCACCTACTGCTTCCGGTGGGCCCAGTTCGTCGGCGACGCCGACCTGAAGTTCGCCTCGGACGACATCGACCAGATGGTCGGCTACATCCGCCGGCACCCGGAGGTCACCAGCGTCCTGATCACCGGCGGCGACGCCATGATCATGGGCGAGCCGGTGATCCGGCGTTACATCGAGCCGCTGCTGGAGCTCGACCAGCTTGAATCCGTCAGGATCGGCACCAAGGCGCTGGCGTACTGGCCGCAGCGCTTCGTCACCGACCCCGACGCCGACGCCACGCTCGGCCTGTTCGAGCAGGTGGTGGAGTCGGGCAAGAACCTCGCCTTCATGGCCCACTTCTCGCACCCGCGCGAGCTGGAGTCACCGCTGGTGGAGTCGGCGGTCAAGCGCATCCTCGGCAGCGGGGCCACGATCAGGACCCAGGCGCCGCTCATCCGGTCCATCAACGACGACCCGCACATCTGGTCGTACATGTGGCGGCGGCAGCTCCGGATGGGGATGATCCCCTACTACATGTTCATCGAGCGGGACACCGGCCCGCAGGACTACTTCGCGGTGCCGCTCGCGCGGGCGTACGAGGTCTTCAGGGACGCCTATGCCGGCGTCTCCGGGCTCTGCCGGACGGTCCGGGGGCCCTCGATGTCGGCGACGCCGGGCAAAGTGTGCGTCGACGGAGTCACGGAGATCGACGGGCAGCGCGTGTTCGTCCTCCACTTCATCCAGGCTCGCGATCCCGGCCTGGTCGGGCGGCCGTTCTTCGCCCGGTACGACCCCACCGCGGTGTGGCTGACGGATCTGCGTCCGGCATTCGCCGACCGTTTTCCGTTCGAGGCTGAGCAGGCCCTGCTGACGGTCTGACCGGTTCAAGCGCGTCTACCGCAACCGGAAAATCTGCGCCCCCGGCCCCTGGCATTTCGTTTTGACGATGATGCCGGCGGGCCGTGCGGGCGCACTTCCTTGTCCCGGGAATATCCGAAATCGCCTCCTGGTATTTCCCGCTTTGTCCGGCCGCGCATTACCTTTCCGCCGCTCGGTAACTTACCCACAAAGCCCGTGTCACGCGGGCTTCCAGCAGCTGCCCCGGGCTCGTACGGGGTGATAGAACTGCGTTAGTAGCTCAGCCGGGACGTCGCGCTTCGTGTGGTGCCCATAGCGCGGACGACTCGGCATTCGGGGGTTATCGATTCGCATTATTCGCTGCATTCGAGAGCGATCGATCAACGAGCCGGGAAGGCAATCATGAAACGCGCAATCAAGACGGCCGTGGCTGTCACATCATTCGGGCTTGCGGCGGCGCTGGCCCCGCCGGTGCACGCCGACGTCCAGGAGCTCGGTCACCGGGCCGCCCCCCAGGCCGACGAGCCGGGCGGCAAGGGCGGCGGGCCGCTGGGCGGCCTGCTCAGCCCGGTCACCGGCCTGCTGGGCGGCCTGCTCGGGGGCGGCGGGGGCCTGCTGGGCGGCGGCAAGAAGTCCGCGCCCGCCGAGAAGTACGAAGGCCAGGCCGAGCCCCGGGGCCCGATCGGCCCCAACTCCTACGAGGACGCCACCCGCTGGTCGGAGCCGCGGCCCGAGCTGGCCCCCAGGGTCGCCGGCCTGCCGCTGCTCGGCGGCCTCGGCAAGGGCCTGCCGCTGGCCGGCGGCCTCCCGCTGGGCGGCGTCGTGCCCGGCGCCTCCCGCCTGGCCGTGCCGCAGAACGCGAAGGTCAAGCCCAACGTCGACGGCACCCTGCACGGCGCGTTCGCGTCGGTGGCCGACCTGGTCGAGGGCTCCCTGAGCGGGGCCATGGCCAAGCTGTCGACCACCCGCCTGCTGCCCGGCGGCACCACCAGCGTCGTCGACGCGAGCAACACCACCACGGACACGCTCAACGGCACCACGCAGGGGCTGGAGAACCTGTCGCTGGAGAGCACCATGGCCGGCCTGGGCGCGGCCGCCAAGCACGCGCTGCCCCACGCCTCGCGCGGCGAGCTGTCGCCGCTCATCGGCCACCTGACCCCCGCCGAGGCCGCGCCGCTCATCGAGTCGCTGCCCGGCACCACCCAGATCGCGGCGGTCGACGAGGTGTCGCCGCTTGTCGAGGACGTCTCCAACGTCCTGTCGACCAACGGCACCAAGGCCACCGGGTCCTACAACGAGACCATCACCTCCCTGGGCTGGTCCACCGCCGCCCTCACCCGCCACGCGGCCGACGCCTGGCCCACGAACTGACACCCCGCGTGGTCGCGGCGGGAGTCTTCCTTGAGGTGCCGACCCCGCGTCTGCGGCCCGCCTGAGACCTTCTCGAACGCCCCTTGAGATGCCGGGGCCCGTTCGGAGGCTCATCCCCGCCGGGGTGTCACCCCGGCCCCGGCTCGCCGGAGCCGCCGCCACTGCAGGGCGGCGGCGCCCGCGGAGCCGCTCGTCAAAGGCCGCCGGCCCCTTCACCGGGCCGGCGGCCTTTTCGTGTGCGCGTGTGTGTGGTCAGGGCAGGCGCACGCCGGTGCGGCGGGCGATCTGCGCCTGCAGCCGGGCCATCTGCCAGTGCAACTCGAGCAGCTGCTCGACCAGCTGCGTCTTGGGTATCTCGGACACATCCTCGGTGGCCAGGTGGTCGATCGCGGCCGAGAGCTCACCCATCGCGCCCCCCACTCCATCGCCGTCAACAGCTCGAACCGACGTTCGAATCCTATCGGACCGGCCGTCTCGCTGTCAGTCTCTTGCCTCACGTGTCACGGCGCTTTTCGTACACACGAGCGATCGCGGGCATGCCGACGGCACCCTCCGGAGGGAGGGCGCACGGGCGGGAGGGCGGGCGTCAGCCCTTGGTGTAGGCGGCGAGGACCTCTTTGGGGTCGCCGTCCATCTTGATCTTGCCCTTGTGCAGCCAGATGACGCGGTTGCAGGTCTGCTCGATGACCCGCAGGTCGTGGGCGACGAGGAAGACGGTGCCGGCGGACTCGCGGATCTGCCGGATGCGCTGCTCGCTCTTCTTGCGGAACTCGCGGTCGCCCGTCGCCAGGGCCTCGTCGATGAGGAGCACGTCGTGCGTCTTGGCCGAGGAGATGGCGAAGCGCAGGCGGGCGCCCATGCCGGAGGAGTAGGTGGACATCGGGAGCTGGACGAACTCATCGATGCCGGAGAAGTCGACGATCTCCTGGTACTTCTCGCGCACCTCGGCCGGCGACATGCCCATGGCGTAGCAGCCGAGCACGATGTTGCGCTCACCGGTCAGCTCGCGCATGAGGGCCGCGTTGACGCCCAGCAGCGACGGCTGGCCGTCGGTGTAGACGGCCCCGGAGTGCGGGGGCAGCAGGCCGGCGATGGCGCGCAGCAGCGTGGACTTGCCGGAGCCGTTGCGGCCCACGATCCCGATGGCGTCGCCGTGGTAGGCCACGAAGGTGACGCCTTTGACGGCGTGCACCTCCTTCATCTGCGGCCGGCCCTGACGCTTGAGGATGCGCGTGAGGGCGTTGACCGCGTTGCCCTTCTCGTTGTCCGACGCCGCGCCGTAGACCCGGTAGATGATGTGCAGGTCGTCGACGATGACCGTCGGCGTCCCGGTGGGTGCGTCCAAGGGGCCCTTGGTCGCGGGCTCCGGGTTGGGGTGCACCCTCACGTCCTTGCCGGGGACGGCGGGCTCCTCGCCCTTCACCTTTGACAGCTCCTTGGTCAGCTCAGCCACGCCCGTACCTCTCCTCGGCTCGCCAGAAGTACCAGAAGCCGAATCCGAGTGCGAACACTGCCCAGAATACGCAAGACGCCCAGACCATCGTCGGGGGGTGGTGCCCGTAGTCGGGGTTGTAGGTCGTGATCATGATCTCGCGCATCCACTCGATGAAGGAAGCGGCCGGGTTGAGGTACATCGCGGTGGCGACCCACTCGGGCAGCTTGGCGACGTTGACGACCTTGTCGTGGATGGCGAAGAAGACGCCGGAGGCGTAGAGCCAGGTGCGGGTGATGAAGGGCAGCAACTGGTTGAGGTCGCGCATGGAGGCGCCGAGCCGGGCGATGATCAGCGCCGCGCCGATGTTGAACATCGTCTGCAGCAGCAGCACCACGGGGATCATCAGCCAGGCCCAGGTCGGGAACTCACCGGTGGCCACCACGATGACGGCCAGCACGCCCATGGAGATCGCGAGCTGTTGCAGCTCCTGGATCGTGTAGGCGAGCGGCAACGTGGCCCTGGGGAAGTGCAGGGCGCGGATCATCGACAGGTTGCCGGAGATCGACTTGGCGCCCGCGGTCACCGTGCGCTGGGTGAAGGTGAAGACGAACATCCCGGTGATGAGGAACGCCGGGTAGTTCTCGATGTTGCCCTTGCCGCCCAGGATGAGGCCGAACATCACGTAGTAGATGCCGGCGTTGAGCAGCGGGGTCAGCACCTGCCACAGCTGGCCCAGCGCCGAGTTGGAGTACTTCGAGACGTTACGCGAGGTCGCGTAGGTCATGACGAAGTGACGCCGCTCCCACAGCTGGCGCATGTATACGGGAAACCTCGGCCGCGCGATGGCACGGCGAAGACCGTATCTCTCGGCGAGCTTGGCCAGCGGCTCCTGCCCGCTTCGGCCGCCCGCCTGGGCGTCCGCGACAGCGGATTCCGGCTGGCTCATGGCAAGGACTCTATTGGATCCGGGTCGTTGGGGTGGCTGCCACGGGGACTGTGGCCGACTGTTGGACGGTCGTCCCGGGTGCCCGGTTCCAAGGCACCGTCAAGACTCGCTCAACCGTAGCTCAGCTAGAACGACTCTGCCCGGAACGGCGCGAGCACTGTTTGGTAGGAGGTATTTTTCATCAACTGTTCACGTCCACTCCTGTGCTCACATGACCGTTTCATGACCTTTGTCGCGGCGTGCGTTGTATGGGTGTGACGTGGGATAGGCGCACGTGTGACCGAACTGCAACGCGCCAGAGACTCCCTGGTGGCAAGTAGTAAGGGATAGTCGCGATCGACTGGCAGGGCGTCGGCTGGTTTGACCAGGTCAGCCAAACCCGGGGGATTACAAGGAACCCCCCGTCAGGCTGCTCACGATCATCGCAGCTCAGCGCTTACGCCCACTTGTAGAGGGAGGAAGTTTTTCACCATGCGTGTTACTCGAGGCGCACGAATCGTCGCCGGTACCGCGCTGCTCGCTCTCGCGGTCGCCGCGTGTGGCGGCGGCGCCACTCCGTCCGGCGGAGACCCCACTGCGGGCGGCGGGGAGACGCCGGTCCGCATGGAGCTGGGCGAGCCGCAGAACCTGCTGGTCCCCTCCAACACCACGGAGTCCGAGGGCGCCGAGCTCCTCGCGGCCGTCTTCGAGCCCCTGGTGAACTACGACGAGAACAAGCAGGCCGTCGAGGCCGCTGCCGAGTCGATCACCACCGAGGACAACATCACCTGGACGATCAAGCTCAAGCCGGGCTACACCTGGCACAACGGTGAGCCGGTCGTCGCGCAGAACTACGTCGACGCGTGGAACTACGCCGCCAACCAGGACAACGCCCAGGGCGCCGGCTACTTCTTCGGCCGTGTCGACGGCTACAGCGACCTCGCCCCCGGTGAGGGCAAGGAAGTCACGACCAAGGAGATGAAGGGTCTCAAGGTCGTCGACGACACCACCTTCACGGTGACGCTGGCAGCGCCGTTCTCGCAGTTCAAGGTGATGCTCGGCTACACCGCGTTCTACCCCCTGCCCAAGGCGGCCTTCGGCCCCGACGGCAAGGTCACCGACGCCTTCGGCGAGCAGCCGATCGGCCAGGGCCTGTTCAAGCTGGACAAGCCCTACAAGAAGGGCACCGACCAGACGGTCGACCTGACGGTGTACGACAAGTACCCCGGCACCAAGCCGACCGGCTGGACCAAGCTGCAGTTCAAGCTCTACAACAGCTCCGAGACGGCCTACAACGACCTCCAGGCCGACAACGTGGACATCCACGACTCGCTGCCCGCGTCGGCGATCGCCAGCGCCAAGACCGCGCTCGGCGACCGTTACCAGGACCAGCCCGACGCCGGCATCGGCTACGTCGGCTTCCCCCTGAAGTACAACGACGAGTACAAGGACATCAAGGTCCGCGAGGCCATCTCCATGGCCATCGACCGGAAGACCATCGCCGAGACGGTCTTCTCCGGCACCCGCGCCCCGGCCGACGACTTCATCAACCCGGCCATCGCGGGCTACCGCCAGGGCGCCTGCGCGGCCTGCACGTACGACCCGGGCAAGGCCAAGGAGCAGTACGCCGCGGCCAACGGCCCGAAGAAGCTGGAGCTCGGCTACAACTCCGACGGTGGCCACAAGGAGTGGATCGAGGCCGTCGCCAACAACCTCCGCGCCAACCTCGGCGTCGAGGTGACGGTCAAGCCGTTCGAGAAGTTCGCGGCGATCCTGGACGACCTGGACGCCAAGAAGTACAAGGGCATGTTCCGGATGGGCTGGGCGATCGACTACCCGTCCGCCGAGAACTACCTGACGCCGATCTTCTCCACCGGCGCCATGACCACCGGCTCCAACTACTCGGGCTACTCCAGCAAGGAGTTCGACGAGCTGGTGGCCAAGGGTGACCAGGCGCCGACGGCCGAAGAGGGCCTGAAGTTCTACCAGCAGGCGGATGACGTCCTGATCAAGGATCTCCCCTACATTCCGGTGTACTTCTACCGGAACAATTCCGGGTACTCAACCAAGGTCAAGAACGTCAAGATCAACCTTCTTAACCAGGTCGAGTGGGCCGACGTCCAGAAGGCCTGACGTTGATCCAGGGGTGGGCGGCGCGCTCGTCCACCCCTTGAGAGCCCGCCTCGAAGGCAGTCGCTTGGGCCGTTTTACCCCAGGTTCCCAGGGACTGCCTTCAGGCATGTACGGGAGGCTTGTATGGGCCGTTATGTCATCAGGCGCCTGATCCAGGCGATACCAGTCCTGCTGGGCGCCACCCTGTTCATCTTCGCCATCGTCTTCGCACTTCCCGGTGACCCCGTGGAAGCGCTGGCCGGCGAGAAGCGCCAGGACCCGGCCATCTTGGCCGTCATCCGGGAGCAGTACCACCTGAACGATCCGCTTCTGGTGCAGTACTGGCACTACATCACCGGGATCATCTTCGAAGGCGACTTCGGCAAGACCTTCGCCGGGGTCCCCGTGACCGAGCTGCTGGCCGGCAAGCTCCAGGTCACGCTGAACCTCGCGCTGGTGGCGCTCACCCTCGAGGCCATCATCGGCGTCGTGCTCGGTCTTTGGGCGGCGCTGCGTCGCGGGCGGGCCACCGACACCGCGATCCTGGCCTCGACCCTGCTGCTCATCTCCGTGCCGACCCTGGTCACCGGATTCGTGCTGCAGCTCTGGCTGGGCGTCTGGCTCAAGCAGGCCGTGGGCACCGAGATCTTCCCGATCGCGGGCGCCACCCAGGGTCTGAAGTCGTACCTGCTGCCCGGGTTCGTCCTGGCCGGCACGTCGATCGCCTACCTGACCCGGCTCACCAGGACGAGCCTCGTCGAGACGCTGAGATCCGACTACATCCGCACGGCCACCGCCAAGGGCATGTCCAGGCGCCGGGTCGTCGGCAGGCACGGGTTGCGCAACGCGCTCATCCCGATGGTCACCTATCTGGGCGCCGACCTCGGCGCGCTGATGGGTGGCGCGGTCATCACCGAGACGATCTTCAACCTGCCGGGCATCGGCAAGCAGCTCTACGATGGCGTCTACCTGCGAGAGCAGCCGATCGTCGTAGGTATCGTGACAATCCTGGTGTTGGTGTACATCGTGGCGAACCTCATCGTCGACATGCTGTACGCCGTGCTCGACCCGAGGATCCGCTATGAGTGACACACCAAGCCCGGACACCCAGACGCTGACGGCGGACCAGGCCAAGCCGGCGCCGCCGCCCCCGGTCAAGCACCGCAAGAAGGAAGCCCGGTCGGCCAGCCTGTGGAGCGACGCCTGGCACGACCTGCGCCGCAGGCCGATGTTCATCTTCTCGCTGGTCCTCATCGCGATCCTGCTGGTCATGTCCTTCTGGCCGTCGCTGTTCACCTCGATCGACCCGTTCGACGCCCGCACCTGCGAGCTGTCGACGGCCCGTCAGGGACCGAGCCCCGGCCACCTGTTCGGCCGCGACAACCTCGGCTGCGACGTGTTCGCCAGGACCATCTACGGCGCCAAGAACTCGATCATCATCGGTGTCGCCACCATGGCCATCACCGCGATCGTGGGCGGGCTGCTCGGTCTCATCGCCGGCACCCGGGGCGGCATCACCGACACGATCACCTCCCGCATCACCGAGGTCTTCTTCGCGATCCCGTCCATCCTGGGCGCGCTGCTCATCACGGCGACCTTCCGGGACGCCGAGCTGGGCATCTGGATCGTGGTCTTCGCCCTGTCGATCATCGCCTGGCCGATGACGTTCCGCATCATGCGGGCCGCCGTCATCACCGCCAGGAGCCAGGACTTCGTCATGGCGGCGCGGGCGCTGGGCGCGAGCCAGAGCCGGATCATGTTCAAGCACCTGCTGCCGAACGCGGTCGCCCCGGTGATCGTCGTGGCCACCATCAACCTCGGCGGGTTCATCGCGGCCGAGGCCGCGCTGTCCTTCCTCGGGGTCGGCGTGCAGTCGCCCGACATCTCGTGGGGTCTGATGATCGCCGACGCGCGCAGCCGGTTCCTGGAGGCGCCGCTGCCGCTGGTGTTCCCCGCGGTGTTCCTGAGCATCACCGTGCTCGCGTTCATCATGCTGGGCGACGCCGTGCGCGACGCGCTCGACCCGAAGCTCAGGTAGGAGGGGGGATAAGTGAGAAAGACATCGCTGGACACGTTGCTCGCCGAGGGAGGGCGCAGCAACGAGCCGCTGCTCGCGGTCGACAACCTGCACGTGGAGTTCGCCACGCGCGCGGGCCTCGTGCGGGCCGTCAACGGGGTGAGCTACTCGCTCAACCCCGGTGAGACGGTCGCCGTGCTGGGTGAGTCGGGTTCGGGCAAGTCCGTGACCGCCCAGGCGATCATGGGCATCCTCGACATGCCGCCGGCCCGGATCCCCAAGGGGGAGATCCGTTTCCACGGCACCGACCTGCTGAGACTGTCGGAGGAGGCGCGTACCCAGGTGCGCGGCCAGCGCATCGCGATGATCTTCCAGGACGCGCTCTCCGCGCTCAACCCGGTGTTCACCGTGGGCTGGCAGATCAGCGAGATGTTCCGGGTGCACCGCGGCATGTCCAAGCGCGACGGCATGAAGAAGGCCGTCGAGCTCATGGACAAGGTCCGCATCCCCGCCGCCAAGCAGCGCGTCAACGACTACCCGCACCAGTTCTCCGGGGGCATGCGGCAGCGCATCATGATCGCCATGTCGATCGCGCTGGACCCCGAGGTGCTGATCGCCGACGAGCCGACGACCGCGCTCGACGTGACGGTCCAGGCCCAGATCATGGAGCTGCTCGCCGAGCTGCAGCGCGAGAGCAACATGGGCATGATCCTGATCACGCACGACCTCGGCGTCGTCGCCGACGTCGCCGACAAGATCGCGGTCATGTACGGCGGGCGCATCGTCGAGAACGCCACCGTGCACGAGATCTACAAGTCCCCGGCCCACCCCTACACCAAGGGGCTGCTGGAGTCGATCCCCCGGGTCGACCTCAAGGGCCAGGAGCTCTACGCGATCAAGGGCCTGCCGCCCAACCTGCTCGACATGCCGACCGGCTGCGCCTTCCACCCGCGGTGCCCGTACCGCCAGGACAACTGCGTGACCGACGTCCCCCCGCTGCACGAGATCAGCGGTACGCGCAACAGCGCCTGCCACTACTGGAGGGAGGTCCTCGATGGCGACCAAAGGTGAGCGCATCCTCGAGGTCCGCGATCTGGTGAAGCATTTTCCCCTGACCCAGGGGATCATGTTCAAGAAGCAGATCGGCGCGATCAAGGCCGTCGACGGGGTCTCGTTCGATCTCGACAGGGGCGAGACGCTGGGCATCGTGGGCGAGTCCGGGTGCGGCAAGTCCACGCTGGCCAAGGTGCTGATGGCGCTGGAGCGGCCGACGTCCGGCTCGGTGAAGATCAACGGCCGGGACATCGCCAAGGCCAGGGGCGCCGAGCTCAAGCGGATGCGGCGCAACATCCAGATGGTGATGCAGGACCCGTACACCTCGCTGAACCCCCGGATGACGGTCGGCGACATCATCGGCGAGCCGTACGACATCCACACCGAGGTCGCGCCCAAGGGCGACCGGGCCCGCAGGGTGCAGGAGCTGCTGGAGGTCGTGGGCCTCAACCCCGACCACATCAACCGCTACCCGCACCAGTTCTCGGGCGGTCAGCGGCAGCGCATCGGCATCGCCCGCGGGCTGGCGCTCCAGCCGGAGATCATCGTCTGTGACGAGCCGGTCTCGGCGCTGGACGTGTCGATCCAGGCGCAGGTGATCAACCTGCTGGAGCGGCTGCAGAACGAGTTCAACCTGGCCTACATCTTCATCGCGCACGACCTGTCGGTGGTGCGCCACATCTCCGACCGGGTCGCGGTGATGTACCTGGGCAAGGTCGTGGAGATCGGCAAGGACGTCGACATCTACGACAAGCCCGCGCATCCCTACGCGCAGGCGCTGCTGTCGGCCGTGCCGGTGCCCGACCCCGAGGGTCGGGAGCAGCGCGAGCGGATCATCCTCCAGGGTGACCCGCCGTCGCCGGCCAACCCGCCGTCCGGCTGCCGGTTCCGCACCCGGTGCTGGAAGGCGCAGGAGATCTGCGCGACCGAGGAGCCGCTGCTGCAGATCCGGCCGGGGACCACGCACGAGAGCGCGTGCCACTTCGCCGAGACGCACGACGTGGTGCACGTGAGCTAGGCGCACTCCGCCTTCAGAGGCCCTCCGCGGACCGGTCCGCGGAGGGCCTCGCGCGTCTGCGGTGGCGCACGACGACGCGGGCGGCCAGGACGCAGGCGAGCACGAGCAGGCCCGCCACCACCGGCGTGCGCGACCAGGGCCGCTCGGGCGGCGGCAGGCCCGCGCCGAAGTGGGCGCCGGGGATCGGCGGCGGCGGGGCCGGGCCGGCCAGCCGGGCCGCCTGGCGCAGGGCCAGGGCCGCGTTGACCACGCCGTGGCCGTAGGAGCGGTCGTAGCCGCCGTCGGGCCGCCTGCGGGTGCCCGCCTCGATCGCCCGGCGCACCTGGAAGGGTGACAGCTCCGGGTGGGCCGCCCTGATCAGCGCCGCGATGCCCGCCACCAGGGCCGCCGCCGAGCTGGTGCCGTCGCCCACCACGTACGAGCCGGACGGGCCGGCGGTGACGATGCCGGTGCCGGGGGCGACGACCGACAGGTAGTCGCGGCGGTTGGAGAAGGGCGCGGGGCGGAGCCTGCGGTCGACCGCGCCGACGGCGATCACGCCGGGGTAGGCGGCGGGGAAGTTCTTCCTGTTGGCGCCCTCGCCGTCGTTGCCGGCCGAGGCGACCAGCACCGCCCCCTTGGAGACGGCGTACTGCACGGCCTCCTCCTCGGCGGCCGAGCCCTCCCAGGCGCCGCTGCCGCCGCCCAGCGACATGCTGATGACGTCGGCGCCCTGGTCGACGGCGTAGCGGATGCCCCGGGCGAGCGCGTCCCTGCCGCCGCCGCGCTGCTTCTCGCGCATCGGGTCGGAGCTCTCCAGCGTGACGCGGACCGACAGCACCCGGGCCGCCGGGGCCACGCCGAGCACGCCCTGGCTGCGGCCGTCGCCGTGGCCACGCCCGGCGATCAGGCTGGCCATCGCCGTGCCGTGGTGGCCCCACAGGCCCGCCCGCCTGCCGACGCCGGTCAGGTCGGGGCCCTGCCGCACCGCGCCTGCCAGGTCGGGGTGGGCGCGTACGCCGGTGTCGAGGACGGCGACGAGCACGCCCTCGCCCCTGCTGGAGCGCCACGCCTCCGGCAGCCGCAGCGCGTCGAGCTGCCACTGCCGGGCCCGTGCCGCGACGGCCAGCTCGTCGGCGGGGCTGAGCGCCGCGCCACCCGCGGGTAACGCGGCCACCCCGACCAGGAGCAGCAGCGGCATGAACGGCAGCAGCAGGGATCGGATCACCGGGTGAGGCTCCGGTGCAGCGTGGTGGCGAGCTGGAGGGCGATGCCGCGTAAGCGGGCGGTGGCCGGGTCGCCGGGGCGGTAGGGCCTGCCGTCGGCGTGCCCGGCGGCCGTGGCCACCAGGTAGCGCTCGTGGGTGGAGATCAGCGCGCCGGTGAAGTACTGGCGTTCGCCGAACCGTTCGGCGGGGCCGCCGGGGAAGGCGACGGGCCGGACGGTGGGCGGTCGCTGGCCCATGACGGTGGAGGCGGCGGCCGCGATCGGGGCGCGCTGCCGCGCGAGCACCGCGATGCCGACGGTGGCGACGAACGTGGACGTGCTGTCGGCGTAGGTGGCGCGCAGCGCCGTGACGCAGGCGGGCAGGGCGAGGACGGCGCCCGGCTGGAAGGCGGCCGGGCAGGGCGCCTCGGGCGCGACGCCGGTCAGGACGTAGGTGACCCGGGCGCCCGAGGGGCTGGTGCCGGCCACGGCCGGGGGGAAGACGCGCGTTACCGGCCAGGAGCGCCAGCGATCGGGAACGGGCGGTCCGGCAGTGGGCCAGGCCGCGGTCAGCAGGGCGAGCAGGGCAACGGACAGGTAGTACACGTCGACCTCGGAGGGAGGAGGCGCCGAACTGCCCTGCATTCTGACACGCGGCCGACGATTCGATGTGATGCTTCGGTAAACGGTCCGATACGCGGAGTAATTCCGTTCTGCGGCTTTCGTACTAGCTGACGGGGGCGAGCCGGACATGCGCTCCCGGAGGCAGTCCCAGCCGCTGGGCCGCGTCGCCCGAGTTCACCGCGAACGCGATCAGCCCCGCCGAGTCCGCGAACGCCACCAGCTCCCCGGGCGGCACCGCCGCGTACGTCTCCCGGTACGGCATCGACAGCCGGCGCCGCCCCAGCCACACCCCCACCGTGCCGCCGACCCGCAGCCCCAGCGCCTCCAGGTCGCCCGCCGGGATCGAGAGCTGCGCGTTGCCGTAGCGGTCGACCGAGACCACCTCGCCCTCCACCGCGCCGCCGCGCACCACCGAGGTCGGCTCCGGCAGCGAGATCAGCCGGTCGAGCGGCACCTCCGGCCCCAGGTCGGCCGGCCGCAGCCCGCCGCACAGCCGCGCCGCCACCGGCGCGAACACGTCACGCCCGTGGAAGGTGGGCGACACCGGGTGCAGGAAGTGCTCGTCGTTGCTGATCTCGTACGCCGCCGACGCGCCGCCGTTCGCGGCCACCGCCCACGACAGCAGCCCGTTGTCCGGCCCGATGAACACCCGGCCGCCCGCCTCGATCGCCACCGGCCGCCGCACCCCGCCGCCGCCCGGATCCACCGCGCCGATGTGCACACCCTGGGGCACGTACGGGATCGTCTGGGCGAGAATCGCCGCGCCACGCCGTACATCGCCGGAAGGAACCAGGTGACACACGTCGATCACCCGGACCTCCGGGGCGATGCCCGCGATCACGCCATGACACGCCGCGACATAGCCGTCTTCGAGGCCGTAGTCGGTGAGAAGTGTGATGACTGAGGTCACACTTGGTGACTGTACGTCTCCCAATCCGCCGTGAACAGCCGCACTCGGCACATTACGATGGCCACGGGCCGCGTGCGCGCGACGTGATCGTCACGCGCTCATCCCGAGGAGGAGACCATGGACACTGCACCGGTCAGCGGTGACAGTGCTGCCCAGGAACCCGTTCGACAGCCCCTCACCGACCGCGAACTCGAGCTCCTCGCCTTCGAACGCCACTGGTGGCGCTACGCGGGCGCCAAGGAGCAGGCCATCAAGGAGACCTTCGGGTTCTCCGCCACCCGCTACTACCAGTTGCTCGGCGAGCTCATCGACCGGCCGGAGGCGCTGGAGCAGGACCCGATGCTGGTCAAGCGCCTGCGCAGGCTGCGTGCCACGCGACAGCGCGAGCGCGCGGCCAGACGGCTTGGCATGCGCCCCTGACCTGTTGGGTACGGCAGGCGCGTGGAGAACATCCCTGGAATGGAAGCGATACTGAAGGATCCGGCGGGCGCCGTGATCGGGCTCGACTTCGACGGCACCCTCTCGCCGATCGTGCCCGACCCCGCGGCCGCCCGGATCCACCCCGAGGCCGCCGCCGTTCTCGCCGAGCTGGGCCGCCACGTCAAGGCGATCACCATCGTGACCGGCCGGCCGGTGGCCACCGCCCTGCGGCTCGGCCCCGGGCTGGCCGACGTGCCCGGCCTGGTGGTGCTCGGCCACTACGGGTTCGAGCGCTGGGAGCAGGGTGAGATCACCGGGCCGCCGCCCCCGCCCGGGGTGCCGAGGGCCGAGGCCGAGCTGCCGTTCGTGCTCGACGCGCTCGGCCTGACGGCGGGCGTCGCCGTCGAGGACAAGGGCCGCGCCGTCGCCGTGCACACCCGCCGCGCCTCCGACCCCGAAGGGACGCTGGCCAAGCTGCGCGAGCCGATGGCCAAGCTGGCCGAGAAGCACGGGCTGGTCGTCGAGCCGGGCAGGCTGGTGCTGGAGCTGCGCCCGCCCGGCATGGACAAGGGCCAGGCGCTCAGCCTGTTCCTGGCCGAGCGGGAGGCGCGGTCGGTGCTGTTCGCGGGCGACGACCTCGGCGACCTGGCCGCGTTCGAGGCGGTCAGGGGAGCCGGCGTGCCCGGCGTGACCGTCTGCAGCGGCTCGGCCGAGGTGACGGCGCTGGCCGAACGGGCCGACATCGTCGTGGACGGGCCTGACGGCGTGGTCGCCCTGCTCAAGGAGTTGACGTCGGCTTTCAGCCGTTCATGAGTGGCTTGCAAGTCGGCTCGGCTACCGTCGGGATCATGCTCAAGCGCTCACTGGCCGTAACCGCCGTCGCCGCCTCCGCCCTCCTCCTGGTCCCCGCCGCCGCCGCGAACGCGGCGCCCGCCCAGCAGCTGAAGCTGCGCGGCGGCCTGACCCTCTATGTGCCGATCAAGTGGAAGGTGTACGGCGGCGGCACCGACTACGTGCACGTCGTGACCGGGAAGTGCGCCCACCCCGGCGGCGGCTTCTTCACCCCCGACTGCAAGGGCTTCTGGATCTTCGGTCCGAAGGCCATCAAGAGCGGCGCCGAGGGCTTCGGGCCCTA
This sequence comes from Nonomuraea sp. NPDC023979, assembly GCF_040639085.1. Classification (NCBI taxonomy): domain Bacteria; kingdom Bacillati; phylum Actinomycetota; class Actinomycetes; order Streptosporangiales; family Streptosporangiaceae; genus Nonomuraea; species Nonomuraea sp. NPDC023979. The sequence continues at coordinate 86,550 of NZ_JBEZZG010000031.1, read as the reverse complement.
CAACGCCCAGCGGGGCGGCTACTACCCGGCCTCCGACGTGCAGCGCTGCCCGGCCGACGGGCGGCTACTGCGCGGCGAGCGCATCGGCAGGCACGTCAAGGGCCTGCGCCAGGTCGGGCCCGGCCACAAGGCCCACTACCACGAGTTCACCACCCGCTGCCGGACCCACTCGGGCAAGAGCACCAGGACCAGGTTCACCACCCGCGAGTGGTATCTGCCTGCCACGAAGGTGCTGGTCGTCGACGAGTGGAAGACGCCGGGCCTGACCGACACGCTGCGCAACGCCGACTGGCGGTGACCCGTCAGCCCAGCGCGTCGAGCTGGGCTGCCAGCCAGCGCTGCGGCGGCAGGGCCGTGGCCGCCGCCTCCAGCCGGGCCCGGCGGCGCGTCCGCTCCTCCTCGGGCATCACCAGCGCCCGGTGCAGCGCGCCGGCCGTGCCGCTGACGTCGTAGGGGTTGACCAGCAGCGCGTCGGCGCCCAGCTCGGTTGCCGCGCCCGCCTCCCGCGACAGCACCAGCGCGCAGCGCGGCGACAGCACCGGGCCCTCCTTGGCCACCAGGTTCATGCCGTCGCGGATCGGGTTGACCAGCAGCACGTCGGCCATCCTGTAGGCGGCCAGCGAGCGCGGGTAGTCGTCGTTGACGTTGAGGATCAGCGGGTCCCAGTCCTCGGTGGCGTAGGCGTCCTCGATCTCCTGCGCGCAGCGCTGCACCGAGGCGGTGTACTCGCGGTATTCGGGCAGGTCGTGGCGGCTCGGGTAGGCGAACGCCAGGTGCACCACCCGGCCGTGCCACTCCGGATGCGCGTCCAGGAACTCGCGGTAGGCGAGCAGGCCGCGCACGATGTTCTTCGACAGCTCCGTGCGGTCGATGCGGACGATCAGCTTGCGGTCGCCGACCTGCTCGCGCAGCGCGGCCATGTGCGACTCGACGTCGGGCTCGCCGGCCCGCGCCCACAGCGCCTTGCCGTCGACGCCCAGCCCGTGGACGCCGATCCGGGTGACGCGCCCCTCGTGCGTGACCGTACGGGCCGCGCCGTCGACCTCGGCGCCGAGCAGGGCCGCGCAGCAGTCCATGAACGCCTCCGCCCACCGCCCGGTGAGGAACCCGGCGTGATCGGCGCCCAGGATGCCCTCCAGGACCTCGCGGGCCACCTCGTCGGGCAACAGCGAGAAGTATTCGGGCGGCGCCCACGGCGTGTGGCTGAAGTGCGCGATGCGCAGGTCGGGCCGCTCGGCCCGGAGCATCGCCGGGGTCAGCGTCAGGTGGTAGTCCTGCACCATCACCCGCGCCCCGTGGCCCGCCTCCTCGGCCAGCGCCAGCGCGAACGCGCCGTTGTAGTCGCGGTAGGACTCCCAGTCGCGCTGGAACCTGGTGCCGAACACCGGCGCGTTGGGGATGTCGTAGAGCAGATGGTTGACGAACCAGAGCGTCGAGTTGGCGATCGAGTTGTAGGCGCGGTGGAAGGTGGCCGGCGCGATGTCGAGCATCCGCAGCGCCCCGGTGTCGTAGCCCGCCTGGTCGAGCCGGCCGCCGGGGGCCTGCCGCACCGCGCTGCGGTCGCCGTCGGACAGCGCCGCGCATACCCACAGCACGCCCGCGTCCCGGGCGACTCCGGACAAGCCGGACACCAGGCCGCCGCCGCCGCGTCTCATCGTCAGCTCGCCGTCGTCGGAGACGGTGAACGAGACCGGGCCTCTGTTGGAGGCGAGCAGGACGCTGTTCATCGACGCTCCCAGGAGTTACGACGAGGAGATGTCACGGAGGTGTCTCCCGACCTTAGGATCCCAGCTATGGCGCTAGATGAGGCAACCGAAGAACTCGCCCGCTCGGCCGCCGTAGGAGATCATCGCGCACTCGGCGAGCTCCTGCGCCGGATCGAGCCGGACGTGCTGCGGCACTGCGCCCGCATCCTGCCCTACCACCAGGACGCGGAGGAGGCGGCCCAGGACACCCTGCTGGCCGTCGCCCGCAACATCGGGCGGTTCGAGGGGCGCGCCAGGTTCAGCACGTGGCTGCACATCGTGACCGCCAACTGCGCGCGGACCACGTACCGGTCGCTGAAGCGCAGGGCGGCGGAGCAGAGCTCCGACGAGCTGCCCATGCAGAAGCCCGACGTGCGGCGGGTCAGCGTGATCGCCGGGTCGCGGCTCGACCTGCTCGACGCGATGGAGGCGCTGGAGGCCGACAAGCCCGACCTGGCGCAGGCCCTGGTGCTGCGCGACATCGTCCAGCTCGACTACAGCGAGGTGGCCGAGCAGCTCAACATCCCGCTCGGCACGGCCAAGTCGCGCATCCACCAGGCCCGCAAATACGTGCAGGCGGCGCTCGGCGAGGACTATCGGTGAGACCGGTTGTCTCGCGGAGTGAGACGACTGGTCAGTTCACGGCTCGGATTGGGTAGAGTCCGAGTCAGCAACTCCAACTGAATATTGCTCATCCAGAGGGGTGGAGGGACCGGCCCTGCGAAGCCCCGGCAACCCTCCCGGCTTGTGACTCGCGACCTGCGAGGCCGACCGGGACAGGGTGCCAATTCCGGTCCGTGGTCAGGGTGGCCGCGGACGAAGATGAGGGAAGGCCTCGCTTCATGTCGCTCGACTTCGGTCCCGCCGTCGCTCTCTCCTGCCGCGAGTGCGGCACCCGCTACCCGCTGGGCCCCAGCTTCGCCTGCCTGGAGTGTTTCGGGCCGCTCGAGGCGGCCTACTCCTTCGGGAACGTGACCCGCGCCGACATCGAGTCGGGCCCGGCCAACATCTGGCGCTACCGCTCGCTGCTGCCGGTGCCGGTCGACGTCGCGTCCAAGCCCAACATGAACCCCGGCTGGACCAAGCTCGTCAAGGCGGGCAACCTGGGCCGGGCGCTGGGCATCAAGTCCCTGTACGTCAAGGACGACTCGGGCAACCCCACCCACTCCTTCAAGGACCGGGTGGTGGCCATCGCCGTCGAGGCGGCCCGCAACTTCGGCTTCCACACGCTGTCGTGCTCCTCCACCGGCAACCTGGCCGGCGCGGTGACGGCCGCCGCCGCCAGGGCCGGCCTGGAGGCCTGCGTGTTCATCCCCGCCGACCTGGAGCAGGCGAAGATCGCCATGGCCCGGGTGTTCGGCGGCAAGCTGATCGGCATCGACGGCACCTACGACGAGGTCAACCGGTTCTGCTCGGAGCTCATCGGCGACCCGCTGGGCGACAAGTGGGGATTCGTCAACGTCAACCTGCGGCCCTACTACGCCGAGGGCTCCAAGACGCTCGCCTACGAGATCGCCGAGCAGCTCGGCTGGAAGCTGCCCGAGCAGATCGTCATCCCGATCGCCTCCGGCTCCCAGCTCACCAAGATCGACAAGGGCTTCAAGGAGCTCATCCAGCTCGGCCTGGTCGAGGACAGCCCGTACAAGGTGTTCGGGGCGCAGGCGCTCGGCTGCTCGCCGGTCTCGGCCGCCTACAAGGCCGGCCACGACGTCGTCCAGCCGGTCAAGCCCGACACCATCGCCAAGTCGCTGGCCATCGGCAACCCCGCCGACGGCCCCTACGTGCTCGACATCGCGCGCCGCACCGGCGGGGCGGTGGAGGACGTCACGGACGCCGAGATCGTCGCCGCGATCAAACTGCTGGCCTCGACCGAGGGCATCTTCGCCGAGACGGCCGGCGGTGTGACCGTCGGCGTGCTGAAGAAGCTCGTCGAGACCGGCCAGCTCGACCCCGAGGCCGAAACCGTGGTGCTCAACACTGGTGACGGGCTCAAGACGCTCGACGCGGTCACCGACGTCACCCCCACGGCCGTGATCCGGCCCTCTCTCGACGCGTTCCGCGCGACTGTCTGACAACCAGGAAAGGCGAGATTTACCATGAGCGTTTCTGTGCGGATTCCCACCATCCTGCGCACCTACACCGGCGGTAACGCGGAGGTGAGTGGAGAGGGCGCGACGCTGCGTGACGTGCTTGCCAAGCTCGACTCCGACTACCCGGGCATCGGCGCGCGCATTCTTGATGAATCGGGCAAGATTCGTCGTTTTGTCAACGTTTACGTTGGCGAAGAGGATGTCCGTTTCGCCGAGGGGCTCGACACTCCCGCCCCTGAGGGCACTCAGATCTCCATCATCCCGGCGGTCGCTGGCGGCTGAGAACCCCCCGATCTCCAGAACGACCCTCTAGAAGGCGCCCCATGCGGGCGCCTTCTCTTTTGTGAAATACAAGGTTGAACCAGTTAGCGTGAGGTGAAATACCCGATTTGCCGATTGACTCTGTTGCCAAACGCCTTCCCACAGGTATGGTCGAGTGCGATCGTACGGCTGATATCCATTAGTCAGGCGATTGTGGGTCTCGCGGAGGAATGGGCGGGATCTATGAGCCCAGTAAGAGGAGTCGGAAGTGGCGCAGGGCACCGTCAAGTGGTTCAACGCGGACAAGGGCTACGGCTTCATCGCGGTAGACGGTGGTAAGGATGTATTCGTCCATTACTCGGCAATCTTGATGGACGGGTATCGGTCTCTCGAGCAGGGCCAACGGGTCGAGTTCGAGATCACGCAGGGCCAGAAGGGACCGCAGGCGGAGTCCGTCCGCTCGGTCTGACGTGGTGAGCACGGGCGGCTCGCACGTCAGCGCAGTACGTGCGAACCGCCACCTCTCGTCCCCTCACGTACGGCGGGCTCACGGGCCCGCCGTACCGACGTGACCTGGGGCGGGGTGCTGTCGGCTTGCACTCGACCGGGTAGAGTGCTAAACAATTCGTTGGCACTCTCTGTCGCAGAGTGCCAACCCTGGGATCGAGACGATGGGGTCCGCCGAAGGAGCTGCGGGCCCACATGCCGTCGCGGGCGTCGGCTCGATCGCAGCAGCCACCCTGTGTCTGGGAGGTCTAGCCTTATGGCAGCCAAGATGATCGCGTTTGACGAGGACGCCCGGCGCGGTCTCGAGCGCGGTATGAACCAGCTCGCCGACGCCGTCAAGGTGACCCTGGGGCCCAAGGGCCGCAACGTCGTGCTGGAGAAGAAGTGGGGCGCCCCCACGATCACCAACGACGGTGTCTCCATCGCCAAGGAGATCGAGCTCGAGGACCCGTGGGAGAAGATCGGCGCCGAGCTGGTCAAGGAAGTCGCCAAGAAGACCGACGACGTCGCGGGCGACGGCACCACCACCGCCACCGTGCTCGCCCAGGCGCTCGTCCGTGAGGGCCTGCGCAACGTGGCCGCCGGCGCCAACCCGATGGCCCTGAAGAAGGGCATCGAGGCGGCCGTGGAGCGGGTCAGCGAGGAGCTGTCCAAGCTGGCCAAGGACGTGGAGACCAAGGAGCAGATCGCCTCCACCGCCTCCATCTCCGCCGCCGACCCCGAGATCGGCTCGCTCATCGCCGAGGCGATGGACAAGGTCGGCAAGGAAGGCGTCATCACCGTCGAGGAGAGCAACACCTTCGGCCTCGAGCTCGAGCTCACCGAGGGCATGCGCTTCGACAAGGGCATGACGTCGATGTACTTCGTGACGGACTCCGACCGTATGGAGGCCGTGCTCGAGGACCCGTACATCCTCATCGTCAACTCGAAGGTCTCGGCCAACAAGGACCTGCTGCCCCTGCTCGACAAGGTCGTGCAGTCCGGCAAGCCGCTCCTCATCATCGCCGAGGACATCGAGGGCGAGGCCCTGGCCACCCTCGTGGTCAACAAGATCCGCGGCCTGTTCCGCTCCGTGGCCGTCAAGGCCCCGGGCTTCGGTGACCGCCGCAAGGCCATGCTCGGCGACATCGCCATCCTCACCGGTGGCCAGGTCATCGCCGAGGAGGTCGGTCTCAAGCTCGAGAACGCCACCCTCGACCTGCTCGGCCGCGCCCGCAAGGTCGTCGTCACCAAGGACGAGACCACGATCGTCGACGGCGCCGGTGACGCCGACGCGATCAGCGGCCGCGTGAACGAGATCCGCGCCGAGATCGAGCGCACGGACTCCGACTACGACCGCGAGAAGCTCCAGGAGCGCCTGGCCAAGCTCGCCGGTGGCGTCGCCGTCATCAAGGCGGGCGCGGCCACCGAGGTCGAGCTCAAGGAGCGCAAGCACCGCATCGAGGACGCCGTGCGCAACGCCAAGGCGGCCGTCGAGGAGGGCATCGTCCCCGGTGGTGGCGTGGCGCTGCTGCAGGCCGGCGCCAAGGCCTTCGACAAGCTGGAGCTGACCGGCGACGAGGCCACCGGTGCCGCGATCGTCCGCAAGGCCCTGGAGGAGCCGCTCAAGCAGATCGCGGTCAACGCCGGCCTCGAGGGCGGCGTCGTGGTCGAGCGCGTGCGCAACCTCACCCCGGGTGAGGGCCTCAACGCGGCCACCGGCGAGTACGTCAACATGTTCGAGTCGGGCATCCTCGACCCGGCCAAGGTGACGCGCTCGGCGCTGCAGAACGCCGCCTCCATCGCGGCGCTCTTCCTCACCACCGAGGCCGTCATCGCCGAGAAGCCCGAGAAGACCCCGGCCGCTCCCGCTGGCATGCCCGGCGGCGGCGACATGGACTTCTAGGTCCGATCGCGTTCCACGTGGCGATAGCGTCAGCCCGGTCCGGATTTCCGGCTCGGGCTGATGTGTTTATCGGAGCCGTCCCTAAATAGGGGCGGCTTCTTCTCTTGTGCGCGACAAACAGGTCTGATCCACGCCAGCCAGGTTCCGGTCCGGGTGGAACTCTGGGGCAATGAGCGCTTGGGCAGTCATGGAGAAGTTTTACGCCGCCGAGGCCGCGTACGTCGCCGCCGGCGGATTCGGCAAGGCGTCGTACGACGACGTCGCCGTACACCTCGACCCTGAAGTGGTGCTGCACCAGGCGCCGGGATTGCCTTTCACCGGAACGGGAACCTGGCGCGGGCATGACGGGATGGAACGCTTTCTCGCCGCCTTCAGCGAGGTGTGGGAGTCGATGGAATTCCTGGAGCAGGAGCATTGGGGCGACGACAGCACGGTGGTCGTCCGCAACCGGGTCCGCTTCCGCGCCCGCGCCACAGGGCGGGACGTCGACGCCCTGATCATGCAGCTGATCACCGTACGGGACGGGCGCATGCTCGAATGCCGGCCCTTCTACTGGGACCCCCAGGCCATCGCCGACGCCTGCCCTCCGCCTGTGGGGAGCCGTCGTCACCCTGCGGTCTGAGAGGCGGCGCGGGGACCGGGGACCGCCCTCACGCCTGCTTGAAGATCTCGAACATGGCGAAGTAGTTCTCGCTCCCGTGCCCCTCCGCGATCGCCCGTTCGGCGAGCTCCTTCATCAACCGGGGCTGCTCGGAATGGACGCCCTGTTCGGCGCTGGTCCGGAGGATGTGCTCCAGCGCGTTGAAGTTCATCTGCAGCGTCCCCAGATCCCCCGGATACGCCCCTTCGTCCAGGCTCGGCGCCTGCTGGGCGAGCCAGGCGGGGTTGAGCACCGCGGGCATGAACCAGCCCAGCGCGAGCTCGGAGAACTCGGCCGCCGGCACCCCCGCCGAGCCGACCAGCGCGGCGGCGTGCAGGAACCCGTTCACGGTCGCGTACATCATCTCCAGCATGGCGGTGTTGAACAGGACGGCCAGGCCGGGGTCGGCGCCGAGGTGGCGGGGGTCGCCCAGGAGCGCCAGCGTCTCCCGGTGGCGGTCGAAGACGTCCTGCGGCCCGGCGTACAGGAAGACCGACCCGGGCTCGCCGACGAGCGGCGGGGGCACCATGATCGCGCCGTCGAGGTAGCCGACGCCGCGCCTGGCCGCCCAGTCCGCCGTGTCGCGAGCTTCAGCGGGCGTCCCGGAGGTGAGGTTCACCAGCGTGCGGCCCTGGAAGGCGGCACCGGCGGCGTCGAGGACGCGGTGCGTGGTCGGGTAGTCGTTGGGCACAGGATCGTGACGGGGCTGGCGGCGACGGCCTCGGCGACGGTGGCCGCGCGGCGCGCCCCCTTGGCGGCGAGGGCGTCGGCCTTGCCGGGGGTGCGGTTCCAGACCGTCAGGGTCAGGCCCTTGCCGAGAAGCGTCTCCGCCAGGACCAAGCCCATGGGGCCCAGGCCGACGACGGTGACCGCGGTGCTGTTCTGTCCGGATGGATGCTGTTCTGTCATACACATAGGCTGGACTCTCACATCGGCGTGAGAGTCAACTCGAAGTGGCGGTCGTCACATGCGGATCGGAGAACTGTCGCGGCTCACGGGCGCCAGTGTGCGCTCGTTGCGTTACTACGAGGAACAGGGCCTGCTCCGGCCGTTGCGCCGGCCCAGCGGCTATCGGGAGTATCGCGAGGAGGACGCCGCCACGGTGCGGGGCATCCGGCTCCTGCTCGCCGCCGGGCTCAGCACCACGACGATCGGCGAGGTGCTCCCGTGCATGGTCGACGACGGCGAGATGCTGGCGCCGGCCTGTGGCGGGATGATCCCCGACCTGCTGCGCGAGCGTGAGCGGCTCAGCGCCGCCGCGGCCGACCTCCTTGCCGCCCGTGACCGGCTGGACGCCATCCTCGCGACCACCTCGGCGCTCGATCCCGTGGACCCGTCGGAGTGCGAAGCGATCGCACCGGCCACCTGACCGGGCGTCACCCGGCGGCCCCCAGCACGAGGGACGCGACGGCGAACGCGAGGAAGACCCCCGGGAAGCCGATGTTCCCGAACACCCGTTGCCGGACATGTAGGGCCACCGCCCCCACGAAGAACAGCACGAGCCCCAGAGCGGCGGCGCCCCCCACGAACGGCACCCCCACCAGCCCGAGGAGCAGTCCCACGGCCCCGGCCGCCTTGAGCAGGCCCAGCAGCGGTATCCAGGACGGCGAGATGCCGACAGCCGCGGCGTTGGCCAGGACGGTCTCGGCGCGGGCGAAGTCGGCGACGGCGGCCCAGAGGTTGATCACGATCGTGACCACCGTGACGACCACATAGGCGACGTACATTGCCTTTCCCCCTTTCCTCCTTTCCTCCCGCATCCCAGCCTTGTCCCGCGCCCCCACCGGCGTCCAATACCTGCGTCTATAACCTGGGGGCATGGATGTGGACACGAGGTTGCTGCGCTACTTCGTCGCCGTGGCGGAGGAAGGCAGCCTCACCCGGGCCTCAGCTCGCCTGTACGTGTCGCAGCCGGCGCTGACCAAGCAGATCAAGCAGCTCGAAGCGCTGCTCGGCGCCGAGTTGTTCCATCGTTCCCGGGCCGGGATGTCCCTGACCGAGGCGGGCCTGGCGCTGGCGGAGCGGACGCCCGCCCTGCTGGCCGACTGGGACGTGGCGCTGCGGCGCACCAGGCAGGCGGCCGGCCGGGCGGCCCGCGTGCTGCGGGTGGGCTTCCTGGCCAGCGCCGCCAACGAGGCCACCCAGCGCATCGTGGCGGAGTTCGCCCGTGCCAGGCCGGGCTGGCGGGCCGACCTGCGCCAGGCCGCCTGGTCGAACCCGACGGCCGGGCTCGCCACGGGGGACGTCGACGTCGCCCTGCTGCGCCTGCCGTTCCCCGGCCAGGACGCGCTGCGCGTGGAAGTGCTCTTCTCCGAGCCCCGCTGGGTGGCGCTGCCCTCGGCCCATCCGCTGGCTGCCCGCGACGTGATCGCCTTCGAGGAGCTGTGGGACGAGCCGTTCGTGGCGGCTCCGGTGGAAACGGGCCCGTGGCGGGACTACTGGCTGGCGGCGGACGAGCGCGACGGCCACCCGGTGCGCGTCGGCGCCGTCACGGACCAGCCCGACGACTGGCTCAGCGCCATCGCCAACGGCTACGGCGTCGCCCTGGCCCCGGAGTCCGCCGCCCGCTTCTACGCCCGCCCAGGCGTCACGTACCGCCCCGTCAGCGGCGTCAGCCCCACCCGCGTGGGCGTCGCCTGGACCCCGGCCGACGACGCCAACCCCGTCGTCCAGGACTTCGTCCGCTGCTGCCTGGCGGTCAGGCGAAGCGACTGCGGATGACCGTCCACACCGGCCATGTCCGTGGGAGGGTGGACAAGAGCCGGCGCCTTCGCCAGATCAGCGCCTTCCCTCTCGGGCGGCTGCTTCGGTGGTCGCGTGCAAGGCCCTGGGACTGCCTGCTCCGCATGTGGCGGGGCATCGCTGGGACGTCCCGATTCGGCCGGCGTTCTGGTGGTTGCGGTAAGTACGTAACGCTCGGGGGTGCAGGGGGCCGGAGGCCCCTTGCCGGGGGTGCGGGGGCTTGCCCCCGTTTGGACGCGGCCCGAGCCGCCGGCGCGCGAAGCGCGTGGGTCGAGGACCTTGGGGGTGGGGGCCGGAGACCCTGCGGGGCGGTCCGGGCGGTGGGGCGGTCAGGGCAGGGGCTTGACCCAGCGGGACCACTCTGGCTGGGGTGAGTAGCCGGCGGCGGACCAGGCCGGGTGGGCGAGGGTGTTGTCGTGCAGCACCATGGCGTCGGCCCGGAAGGCGCCGAAGGCGGTGAAGCGGCGTTCGGCGGCGGCGAGCAGCGCGGTGGCGATGCCCTTGCGGCGGTGGGCCGGGTGGACGGCGAGGCGGTACAGGTGTGCCCGCCAGCCGTCCCAGCCGGCGATGAGGGTGCCCGCGAGCGCGCCGTCGAGCTCGGCGATCAGCAGCGCCTCCGGGTCGCGTTCGAGCAGGGCGGTGACCTTGTCGGGGGAGTCGCGGCGGTCGGTGCCTTCGGCGGCGTGGAGCCAGAAGTCCAGGACGGGCTCCACGTCGCCCGGGCCGCCGAACCGGATGTCCACCCCGAGGTCTCTCATGGTTCGCGAACTTATCAAATGGCCGCGAACCGATCAGAGCCGGTCAGACGCCGTAATGGGCGATGATGTGGCCGCGCGCCAGGGTGTTGGCGGTGATGTTGAAGCCGACCGCGGCGGGGGAGGTGTCGCTGTCGACGCCGAGGCTGTCGACCGACAGCGCGTGCACGGTGAAGACGTAGCGGTGCGGGTCGCCGGGCGGGGGCGCGGCGCCGCCGTACTCCTTGGTGTTGTAGTCGTTGCGGGCGTGGACGGCGCCCTGCGGCAGGCCCTTGAACTCGGGGCCGGTGCCGGCGCCGGTGGGCAGCTCGGTCACCGAGGCGGGGATGTCGAACAGCACCCAGTGCCAGAACCCGCTGCCGGTGGGGGCGTCGGGGTCGAAGCAGGTGACGGCGTAGCTCCTGGTGCCGTCGGGGGCGCCGGACCAGCGCAGGGCGGGGGACAGGTTCTGGCCCGTCATGCCCCAGTCGTTGAAGACGTGGAGGTCGTTCAGCCGGTCGCCGTCGGTGATGTCGTCGCTCTGCACGACGAGCGCCGGGGCGGACGGCAGGTGTTCGTGTGGCAGCGGTGCCGGCACGGTTTCCTCCTAGGGGTGATGGCTTTTCCCCGTCATCCTAGGAGCGATCGGCGCCGCTGCCACTGCCCCGCGCGCCGTGTCAGCCGGTGAGCTGGGCGGGCAGGGGTTTGGCGTGCAGGACGGTCAGGGACGTCACGGCACGGGTGAGCACCACGTACAGGCGGGCGAGCCCGCGGGGCTCGGCGTCGACGATGTCGGCGGGCTCGACCACGATCACGTGGTCGTACTCCAGGCCCTTGGCCAGCGTCGCCGGGACGATCAGCAGGCGGTGCTCGTCGGCCGCGTCGGGGTCGAGGACGGCGTGGGCGACGCCGTCGAGCGCGGCGGACGCGGACGCCACCTGCGCGTCGGGGACGATGACGCCGATCGAGCCCTCCTTGGCCAGGGTTTCGGTCACGGCCTGGCGGAGCTCGCCGCCGGGCCGTACCGAGAGTGAGCCGGCGCCGGGGCGCAGGGAGCGGGGGGCGGCCAGGCCGGGGGCGATGGAGGGGAGCAGGCGGGCGGCGTAGTCGAGGACCTCGCGCGGCACGCGGAAGCCGAGCGTCAGCTCGGTGACCTCGCCGGTGTCCTGGCCGAGGTGGCGCAGCACGTCCTCCCAGGAGCTGGTGGACCACGGGGTGGTGCCCTGGGCGAGGTCGCCGAGCACGGTGGCGGAGCCGTTGCGGCAGCGCCGGCCGAGCGCGCGGAGCTGCATCTGCGACAGGTCCTGGGCCTCGTCGACCACCAGGTGGCCGAGTGAGGGCGTGCGTTCGACGAGGTCGGCGAGCTCGTCGAGGAGCGCGGCGTCGGCCGCGGACCATTTCGCGGACTTCCAGCTCCGGTACGGTTTCCGCCAAAGGATCATCTGCTGCTCGTCGGGCGACAAATCGGATTTGGCGGCCTTGGCGAGGAACTCCGCGTCCGACAGCAGCCGATACAGCACCTGCTCCGGCGTCAGCTTCGGCCACACCGCGTCGACGAGCTGCTTGACCGGCTTCGACCGGGCCACCGCGTCCTGCACCCGGTCGTCGGGCGACTCGCCGCGCTGCTCCATCCGTACGAGCACCAGGTGCGCCAGCCGCTGGGCCAGCGCCGCCCGGCCGGGACCGTAGCGGGTGGTGCCGCGCAGCGAGGCGACGATCTCGCGCACCTCGTAGTCGGCCACCCGGTGCCGGTAGGCGCCCTTGGTGAACACCAGGCCCTCTTCGGGCTTGACGATGTGCAGCCACAGGGCGCGTTCGAGGACGGCGGCCATGCGGGCGTCGCCCTTGACGGCGGCGACCAGGGGGTCCTCGGCGGCGGCGTGCTCGCCGAGCAGCCCGGCCACCGTCGTCTGGTCGACCTTGACCTCGCCGAGCGCGGGGAGCACGGAGGAGATGTAGGACAGGAAGGCGCGGTTCGGCCCGACGATCATCACACCGGACCTGGCGAGCCGCTCGCGGTGGGTGAACAGCAGGTAGGCGGCCCGGTGCAGGCCGACCGCGGTCTTCCCGGTGCCGGGGGCGCCCTGCACGCACACGGTCTGGGCGAGCGCGGCGCGGACGATCTCGTCCTGGTCGGGCTGGATCGTGGCCACGATGTCGCGCATCGGGCCGGTGCGGGGGCGTTCGATCTCCTCGGTGAGGATCCTGGAGGGGCCGATGTCGCCGCCCTGGCCGAGCGGCTCGTCCTCGAACGCGGTCAGCGCCCCGCCGTGATAACCGAAGCGGCGCCGCAGCACGACGCCCATCGGGTCGGCCGGGCTCGCCTGGTAGAAGGCCCGCGACACCGGGGCCCGCCAGTCGATCACCAGGGGCCGGCTGCCGCCGTCGTGGACGTGGCGGCGGCCGACGTAGATGGTGGGCGGCAGGTCGTCGTCGGCGCCCCGGTCGAGGCGGCCGAAGAACAGCGGTGTGTCGGGGTGGTCGGCCAGCGCGGCGACCCGCTGGTCGAGCAGCGACTGGAGGATCTGCTGCGACACCCAGTCGCCGGCGGCGTCGGCCGACAGCGACTGCGCGTGGGCGCGCATGGCCTTCAGCGCGGCGCGGGACTCGGCCAGGTGGGCCTGTTCGGCCGCGAGCACGTCGGAGGGTATGTCGGGAGCCAGTTGGTCTGTGGGCATGCGAAAGCGCCTCCCGGTGGTGGTCGGAGGTGGTGGTAACAGGCAGCGAATCCGCCAGTTTAGTGGCCGTGCCGGTGGGCCTCAAAAGCATTTAGCCGGGCGCGCGAGGGGGTAGGAAACCGGCGTGGCGCGCGTCCGGCTCGGCATCTCGCCGATCATTCCCACCGTCGCGAGCTTCCTGCTGGCGGCGCTGTGGGGGCTGTCGGTGTTCGCGGGCTGGGGGCTGCAGGCGTTCTGCTCGGGGACCGAGCTCGCCGCCGACTGCTCGCGCCGGCTCGCCGGGGTGTCCGCGGTGTCGGGGCTGTTCGCCGTCGCCGCCGCGGGCTGCACGCTGGCGGCCTGGCTGGCCGGAGCGGCCCGGCGCGACCCGCGGCTGTTCGGCAGGCTGATGGGAGCGGGGGCCGCGGCGTGGATCGCGGCCGAAGGAGTGCTGTTCCTCGGCGGCCTGCTGCTCCGCACCTAGCTGTAACGAAGCTGGGAAATACCGAAAAATCCGGGCATACCAGGTGCGTTTGTCGGATCATCAGGGTATGTCGCTGCCGGACTGGCAGCGCCGATGAGAGGACGCAGTGAGGGGGGTGGTTCGATTGTCGACGGCCCGCGGAGTCTCGTGGACGTGAGGCACTAGACCTGGCCTGGCCGCTCTTACGGAGCGGCCGGGCTCACACCCCGCCCAGCACGTCGTCGGCGTCGATGATCTGGTACGCGTATCCCTGCTCGGCCAGGAACCGCTGACGATGCGCCGCGAACTCCTGGTCGACCGTGTCACGGCTCACCACCGTGTAGAAGCGCGCGCCGCCCCCGTCGGACTTGGGCCGCAGCACCCGCCCGAGCCGCTGCGCCTCCTCCTGGCGCGACCCGAACGTGCCCGACACCTGGATGGCCACCGCCGCCTCCGGCAGGTCGATGGAGAAGTTGGCCACCTTCGACACCACCAGGACCTGGATCTCCTTGTCGCGGAACGCCTGGTAGAGCCGTTCGCGCTCCTTGATCCGCGTCTCGCCCTTGATGACCGGCGCGTTCAGGTGCTCGCCCAGCTCGTCGAGCTGGTCGATGTACTGGCCGATGACCAGCACCTGCTCGCCCAGGTGCCGCCGGACCAGCGCCTCCGTCACGTGCGTCTTGGACGGCGTCGTCGCGCAGAACCGGTAGCGCTCCTCCGCCTCGGCCATCGCGTACGCCAGCCGCTCCTCGTCGCTCAGCGTGACCCGCACCTCGACGCAGTCGGCCGGGGCGATCCAGCCCTGGTTCTCCATCTCCTTCCAGGGCGCGTCGTAGCGCTTGGGGCCGATCAGCGAGAACACGTCGCCCTCGCGGCCGTCCTCGCGCACCAGCGTCGCCGTCAGGCCGACGCGGCGGCGGGCCTGCAGGTCGGCGGTCATCCGGAAGATCGGCGCGGGCAGCAGGTGCACCTCGTCGTAGACGATCAGCCCCCAGTCGCGGGCGTCGAACAGCTCCAGGTGGCTGTAGACGCCTTTGCGCCGGGTCGTCATCACCTGGTAGGTGGCGATCGTGACCGGGCGGATCTCCTTCTTCGAGCCGGAGTATTCGCCGATCTCGTCCTCGGTCAGCGAGGTGCGCTTGAGCAGCTCCTGCTTCCACTGATGGGCGCTGACCGTGTTGGTGACCAGGATGAGCGTCGTCGCCTGGGCGTGGGCCATCGCGGCCGCGCCGACGATCGTCTTGCCCGCGCCGCACGGCAGCACGACCACGCCGGAGCCGCCGTGCCAGAACGCGTCGGCCGCCTCCTGCTGGTAGGGGCGCAGCGACCAGCCGTCCTGCGCGAGCTTGATCGTGTGGTGCTCGCCGTCGACGTAACCGGCCAGGTCCTCGGCCGGCCAGCCCAGCTTGAGCAGCGCCTGCTTGACGTTGCCCCGGTCGCTCGGGTGCACGACGACCGAGTCGCCGCCCAGCCGCTCGCCCAGCATCGGCTGGATCTTCTTCGAGCGCAGCACCTCTTCGAGCACGGCCCGGTCGGTCGAGGTCAGCACCAGGCCGTTGACCGGGTCCTTCTCCAGGCGCAGCCGGCCGTAGCGGGCCATGGTCTCGGCGATGTCGACCAGCAGGGCGTGCGGCACCGGGTAGCGGCTGTGGCTGATCAGCGCGTCGATGACCTGCTCGGCGTCGTGCCCGGCGGCACGCGCGTTCCACAGCGCCAGCGGCGTCACGCGGTAGGTGTGGACGTGCTCGGGCGCCCGTTCGAGCTCGGCGAACGGCGCGATGGCCTTCCGGCACGCGTCGGCCTTCTCGTGGTCGACTTCGAGCAGCAGCGTCTTGTCGGACTGGACGATGAGCGGGCCGTCGTTCACCAGCATCCCTTCTACGGTTGACGCCTATCCAACACGCGCGAAGGCCAATACAGTCCCCGGACTGGCTAGTCGTCCTCTAGATAGCCGTTGACGCCGAGGAAGACGAACAGGCCGACGGTCAGCACGAACCCGGCCCCGAACAGCACCCAGCTCCACACGACCATGGACCGGGCGGACTCGGGGGAGGCCGAGGCCCGCATCGACAGGCCGGCCAGGATCGCGCCGGGGATGCCGAGCAGGTTGCAGCAGCTCACCACGGCCAGCAGGTTGAGGACGAGGGAGACGATCGCGTTGGCGCTGGGCTGGTTGCGCGGAGGCGGCGGTGGATAGCCGTAGCCATAGCCGTATTCGGGAGGTGGCTGCGAGCCGTAGTCTGCGCCGTAGGGCTGGTACGGATAGCCGCCGGGCTGATCCTGCTGGCTCATGCCACCTCCTGTCCGGTCAACATTTATCACGGATTGGTCAGGTGCCCTGCCCGAATGCGGGCCCTCAGGGCCTTGCGGTCCAGCTTGAGCACGCTGGTGACGGGGATGGCGTCGACGAACGTGATCTCGCGCGGATACTTGACCCGGCCGACCCGGTCGCGGGCCCAGGTGATCAGCTCGTCGGCGGTCGCCGTCGCGCCCGGCCCGAGCTGGACGAAGGCCACGACCTCCTCGCCGTGGCGCGGGTCCGGCCGGCCGACGACGCCGGACATGACCACGTCGGGGTGGGCGTTCAGGGCGTCCTCGACGTCGCGCGGGAAGACGTTGAAGCCGCCCCGGATGATCAGGTCCTTCTTCCGGTCGACCACGTACAGGTAGCCGTCGTCGTCCACGCAGCCGAGGTCGCCGGTGCGCAGCTCGCCGCCGGCCAGCGCGGTGCCGTCGGGGTCGGGCTCGTGCTCGCCCCAGTAGCCGAGCATCAGCGCCTCGCCGGCCACGCAGATCTCGCCCACGTCGCCGGGCTCGACGGCCTCGCCGTCCGTGTCGCGGATCGTGATCGTGTAGCCGGGCAGGGGCAGCCCGGCGCTGCCGGCCTTGGGGCGGTCCGGCGGGTTGAAGGTGGTGACGGCGCTGGTCTCGGTCAGCCCGTAGCCCTCCAGGACGCGCACGCCGGGCATCCGGCGCTCGAACTCCGCCAGCGTCTCGCGGCCGAGCGGCGCCGCGCCGCAGGTGAGGAAGGCGAGGTCGGGCAGCGGGTGCTCGTCCAGCGGCTCGGCCAGCAGCATCCGCAGCATGGCGGGCACCACGGTGCCGTACTGCACGCGCTCCTCGGCGGCCAGCCGCAGGAACAGCCCGGGGTCGAACCAGCGCATGAGCACGGCCTGGGGCGGCTCGGTGGCGTGCATCCCGGCGACGGTGACGATCAGCCCGTATGCGTGGGAGAGCGGGACGGGGACGATGGCGCGGTTGATCCCGGGCTGGTGTGACATGTCGTAGGAAGCCTTGGCCACCTGCCACAGGCCCGCGTGGCTGAGCATCACGCCCTTGGCCCGGCCGGTGGTGCCGCCCGTGTACATGAGCGCGGCGAGGTCGCCGGGGTCGCGCCGCACCGGCCCGTGCTCGGCCGCGCGTTCGAGCTCGGCGGTGCCGACATGGATGGGTACGTCCACCTCGGCTGCCTCGACGGTGGGCAGGAGCTCAGGGGAGGTGACGATCGCGCGAGCGCCGCTGTCGCGCACGATGTGGCGCAGCTCGGCGGCTCCGACGAGGAACACGACCGGCGTCACCACCGCCCCGGCTGCCCACAGCGCCTGGCAGACGACGGGCACGTCGGGCGAGGTGGCCATCATGACGACGACCCGGTCGCCGGGCCGGATCCCGGCCGCCACTAAGCCGCCGCAGACCTTCCTGGCCCGCTCGGCCAGGCTGTGGCTGCGGTGCCAGTTCCCCTCGTAGAACAGCGAGTCGTAGTCCTCGAACCGGTTCCAGGACTCTTCGGCCAACCGGCCCAGCGTTTGCTCGGTCACAGGTCCCAACTTGCTGCGCGCCTCGGCATGGAGTCAACCCTGTCCGCATCGACCGGACGGCTTTCCTGACTGGTCATTGTGGAGTGCGGTCCGCCTGCCCTTAAATAGGCATAAATCCGCCTCTGGCGTGATTCGTGTGCCCAGTGGGGGCCCGATCCACTTTTGAGGTGACTTATGGGGATAATGTGGCGCAGGTAGGCAACTCCGTACTTGTCAAACCCTGACTGTCCCGAGCAAGGGAGAGCATGATCGACATGGTCCAGCACCCATCCGCCGCCGAAGGTGCCTGGTCACGCCCCTCCGACGGGAAACCGGAACAATCCGTTGGCCCGCGATTACTGACGAAGGAAAATTACACCGCCGCACCGGTCGCGACTTTCCGTGAAAGTTCCAGAGGTGTCCAGTGACGAACGACACCGAACCCCGCCAGGGCGAAACGACGCTCGCCGACGGATTCCCGCCGCTCACAGACGTGACGGCCGCCCGGCTGACGCCCTGCGACGTGGCGCACCTGCTGCGCACCTACCTGGAGCCCGCCTGCTTCCCGCCCGCGGTGCGCCGCCTGGCCGAACGCCACCTCCTCGCGCTGGTCGGCCCCGAGGCGACCGGCAGGCGGCTGGGCGCCATCGCCCTGTTGTCGCGGATGCCGCTGGCCGAGGGCAGCATCACCATCCTGTCGCCCGCCACGACCGTGCCCGACCTGCTCGCGCGGATGCCGTTCGACCCCGGCCGCGCCTACCTGCTGCCCGACTGGCCGCACGCCGGGCAGCCGCTCACCCCGCTGGCCCGCGCCCTGGCCGAAATCGGCGCGTATCTCGTCGTCACCCACACACACCCCACCGACCTGCAGCATCCCTGGGCGCCGCCGCCGGGAGGCGACCTCTACGACCTCTGCCTGGCGACCTTCGGCACGCCGCCGCACCGATGCGCGGCCGACCTCGCGGCGGGCCGTGACCACGCCGCCACCCTCACCTCACCGGCCGCCATCGTCGCGCTCGCGACCCAGGTGACCCGCCTGGACACCCCGATCGCCGAGCTCGTCCCCGCCGGGCCGGCCGACGTCAGATCCCCGAGACCCCGGTGATCCGGTGCAGCGCGAACCGGTGCACCGCCGCTCTCGTCTCGTCGTAGGCGGTCAGATAGCCGCCCTCCATGCGCGCCGGCTCCAGGATGCGGGAGGTCGCGTTGCCCTGGGAGTCGAGGTAGCCGATCCACACCCGCACGCCCTGCCGGATCGCGTCCTGGAGGGCGGAGATCGTCGCCGTGGCCGGGGTGCGGGGGAGCTGGCCGCCGGGGGAGTCGACGGGCTCGCGGCGCGCCAGGTGGGCCGCGTCACCGGCGCGCAGGGCGCGGACGGCCGCCACCGCCACCTCGGGGTCGAGGCCGTTGGGTGAGCTCAGCGGGCGGACGGGCGGGCCGCCCTCGGTGCGCCGGCTGTCGAGCTGGGTGATGATCACGTCGCCGTCGAGCGACTCGGGGACCGGCGCGTACCCCATGGCGCGCAGCGAGTCGACCAGGGCCGCCCGCGACGAGCGGGAGGCGATCACGGTGGGCGCCAGGCGGCGCAGCCGCAGGGCGGCCGAGCGGCGGTCGGCGGTGAGCTGGTCGAGCAGCGCCGGGTCGTCGCAGCGGACGTACGCGCTGGCCGTGCCGACCCGCATCCGCCCGTGCCGCCGGGCCACGTCGGTCACCAGGTAGGACAGCGCCTGCGGGACCGGGGTGGCGGAGTGGCGTTCGAGCATGGCCAGCAGATCCTCGGCCGCCTGCCCGGCGTCCAGGGCCCGCCGGATGGAGCTCTCGGCGAACCGGTAGACCGTCGCGCCGCCCTTGGACTCGACGTCGGCGGCGAGCGTCATCCACCGGTTGAGCTCGCTGGTGAGCGGGCCGGGGGCGACGGCGGTGAGGTCGGCCTGGAGCAGCACGTGGTCGACCGGCTCGGGCAGCAGCGGGGCCAGCGCCGAGGCGGGGTCGTCGCCGGTGAGCAGGGCCCGGCCGTGGCCGGACAGCGCGCCCAGCCCGGTCAGCCCGAGCTGCTCGGCCTCGCGCAGCGCGAACTCGGTGAGCTGCTCGCGCAGCGGCCCCCGGCGGCGCGGCTGCTCCCAGGCGAGGCGTTCGAGCACGGAGTCGCGCGAGGGCGCCAGGCCGGGCGCGGCGGCGAGCACGCCGAGCGTGGCGGCCCGTACGGCCGGGGCCGACGAGCGGCGCAGATCGGTGTGCAGGGCGTTGAGCGGCCGGTCCCGGTCGTCGCGCTCGCCGACGAGGCCGGGCACCCGGTCCATGTGCAGCCAGGTCGAGGCCAGCGTCACCCACCGTTCGGCGGTGCCCTTGACCCGCCACAGGTCGTAGCCGGGCGTGGGCAGCCACTCGCCGTCGACGTTGCCGCCCGCCGCGACCAGCCCGGCCGCGTGGGCGACCTCCACGACCAGCGCCGCCGCCCACTCGGGCAGGTCGAGCTCGGTGGCGGTGCGCTTCATGTCACGCACGCCGAGGCCGCCGGTGCGCAGCACGCCCGGCGGGTCGATGCTCCACCGCTCGCACAGCTCCTCGACCGCCCGGACGAACATGAACGCCTGCCCGGCCGCGGTGCCGTCGCTCAGCTTCGGGTCACGGGCGGCGCCGTCGAGCGCGGGCGGCACGGCCAGCAGGTCGCGGTGCACGCGCCCGCCGCGCAGGTAGAGGCCCACCTCGCGGGGCAGGACCACGCTCTCCTCGCCGGTCGCCGCCAGCAGGCCGCGCGCCAGCAACTGCTCGATGGGCGAGCGGGCCGAGCCGATGCGCACCTCGCGCCTGGCGTTGGGCACCCGGCCGGTCGGCGGCCCCCAGGCGAGCTGGTCGAGCGCGGCCCTGGCCTCCGGCGAGACGGCCTCGACCAGGGCGGCGGGCTCGGCCAGCACGGCGGCCAGCCGCTCGCGGCCCGGCCCCTCGGTGCCGGGCGCGATGTCGTCGGCCATCTCGTCGAGCTGCTCC
Source organism: Nonomuraea sp. NPDC023979 (assembly GCF_040639085.1). Classification (NCBI taxonomy): domain Bacteria; kingdom Bacillati; phylum Actinomycetota; class Actinomycetes; order Streptosporangiales; family Streptosporangiaceae; genus Nonomuraea; species Nonomuraea sp. NPDC023979. Next base: position 66,041 of record NZ_JBEZZG010000031.1, on the reverse strand, counting down.
GGCGGATGGTGCCGGAACGCCGCCTCGGCCGTCGGACCCAGCCCGGCCGGGTCGTCGAGCGCCTTGCGCACGCCCGGGGCCAGGTCGAGCGCCGAGTCGGGCCCGTACACGAGTGCCAGGCCGCGCAGGTGGTCGAGCGCGGCGGTCAGCGCGGGCTCGGGCTTGCCCGCCGCCAGCGCGCCGCCGATCAGCTCGCGCAGCGCCGTCTTCCTGATCGGGCCCGGTTGTACGGCGAGCGTCTCGACGACGGCGAGCCGGAACCGGTCGAGCCGGTCGAGCACCCTGGCGATCGCCGACGGGCTGCCCGCCCGGGAGGCCAGACCCTCCAGGTGGGCCGGCACCGGGGTGATCAGCTCGGGGCGCGCTGACACCAGCGCCCGCAGCTCCTCGTCGGAACGCCCCCTGATCCACTCCGTGAACTCCATCGTTGCCATGGTATGTCCCTGCTCGTTGAGGCAGCATTGCTTGGCGTGATGGAGCGAGCGGACCAGCTCATACTCAACTACGTCAGCAAGGCCGCTGACGCGGCGTACGGCGTGCTGAGGCCGGAGCAGCGGCTCGACTTCACCAGGCGGCTGCGCGCCCGCATCGAGGAGGAGCGCGGCGGCAGCCAGAACGCCCGCGACGTGGCCAGGGTGCTGGCCCGGTTCGGCGATCCGGCGGCGCTGGTGGAGCGCGAGGCGCGCCGCCTGGCGGACGCCTCCGCGCCGTCCCCGGCCTCGCCTGGAGCGGGTACGGGAGCCGCGCGGTCCGGCACGACGGCGGCCTTCCTCAGGGCCGTGGACGACGCCGTGCCGCCGGGCGTGGCGCACTACCGGCGCGCGGCCAGGACCGTGACCAGGACCGTGGTCAAGGACCGTCCGCGCGAGGCCGCCGCCCTGGTGGTCCTGGTGGTGGCCGCGCTGCTGGTGCCGTTCGACCTGCCGGCCGTCGCGATCTTCCGGCCGCCGGCGATCGCCTGGGGGGTGGCGGCGGCGCTGGTGATGTCCAGCGAGACCTGGACGCTGCGCGACCGGCTGATCGGCGCCGGTGCGCCGATGCTCGGCTACACGGCGGGCGGCGTGGTCGTGGGCGGCCTGCGGGTCGGCGACCGGCCGGGGCTGGAGGCGTTCGTGCGGGAGTTCTTCAACACCAGCGGGATCATGTTCATGATCGGCGCCGGGGCGGGGGTGTGCTGGCTGTTCCTCCGGCTGCTCGACCGCGGCTGAGCCTCAGGTGACGGGCGCGGGGGTGGGCGTCAGGCCCGCCGCCAGCCGCACCCAGGCCGCGACGAACTGGTCCTTCTCGGCATGGCCCGGCGTCTCGCCCACCGTCTCCTGGAACAGCCGGTACTGCACGACCGACCCGCCCAGGACGGCGGCGATACCCGCCCAGTCGAGCTTGACGTCGCGATACTCCGGCTGGGTCTCGAACCAGCTGACGATCGCGTCGAACATCGGCTGCAACAGCCCCTGCCGCACCACCGCCACCAGCTCGGGGAACTGGCTGAGGTCGCGGAAGAAGACCCGGGTCAGCTCCGACTCCTCGCGCACCTTGGCCAGCCCGGCCCGGCACAGCAGCGACAGCCGCTCCTCCAGTCCGGCCGAGGACTCCATGCCGTTCAGCTCGGCCAGGCTCTCGGCGATCTGGCCGCTCGTCCTGGCCGCGTGCTCGTTGATCGCCGCGGCCAGCACCTCGTACTTGGACTTGAAGTGCCGGTAGAGGCCGCCCGCGCCGGGGGAGAGCCCGGCGGCGGCCTCGATCTCGGCGACGGACGTGGCGGCGTAGCCGCGCTCGGCGAACAGCCGCAACGACTCGTCGATGATCCGCTCACGCGTGCTCGTGGCCATCTGTTTCCCGCTACCTCCGGCAGATAAGTAATTCCTTTCCTACGGTCCCACAACAACCGCCGTTACACGTATCACCCCGTTCTTTGGCATCCTTCACATGTGGCGACATCGGTGGGTTTTGATCTGGACATGACACTGGCTGATACGCGAGCGGGGATCGCGGCGGTCTACGACGAGCTCTCCTCGCGGCTCGGCGTCCCGATCGACAGCGCGCTGGTCGTCACGCGGCTCGGCCCGCCGCTCGAACAGGAGCTGGCCTACTGGCTGCCGCCGGAGGAGATCCCGGCCGCGGCCGACCTCTACCGGGAGATCTACCAGGACGTCGGCGTGCCCTCGCACGTGGCGATGGAAGGGGCGCACGAGGCGATCGAGAGCGTGCGCGCGGGCGGCGGCCGCGTCATCGTGGTGACCGGCAAGAACGAGCGCGACGCCACCAGCACCGTGCGGCACCTCGGGCTGGACGTCGACGAGGTGGCCGGTTCCGTCTTCGGCGCGGCCAAGGGAACGGCGCTCGCGAGGTTCGGCGCGGCGGCTTATGTTGGTGACCATGTGGCGGACATCGCGGCGGCGCGGGCCGGAGGCGCGTTCAGCGTCACGGTCGCGACCGGCCCCTACAGCGCGGGAGAGCTGCGCGAGCACGGCGCCGATGTCGCCCTGGGCGACCTGACGGAATTCGCCACCTGGTTCGCCGGATGGCGCCCGCACGCCGAACTCGTGTAATTCATCGGCATTTACCCGGTCGCCCCGTCGCTCTACGGGGCATAACCTACGTCCATCCCTATCACGACTGTTTGAACGAGGTCCTCCTGTGCCGAGTGGCAAGGTCAAGTGGTACGACGCCGACAAGGGTTTCGGCTTCCTCACCCGCGACGACGGCGGTGAGGTCTTCGTGCATTCCTCCGCGCTTCCTGCCAATGCCGGGCCACTCAAGCCGGGGCAGAAAGTCGAGTTCGGCGTCGCCGAGGGCCGCCGCGGTCAGCAGGCGCTCTCGGTGCGCATTCTCGACCAGCCGCCGACCCTGGCCAAGACCAAGCCCAAGGGCAAGCGCAAGAAGCCGGACGAGATGGTGGTCATCGTCGAGGACCTGATCAAGTTGCTCGACGGCGTGTCCACCTCCTACCAGCGTGGCAAGCATCCCGAGGCGGCCCACGCCAAGAAGATCGCGCAGGTGTTGCGGGCGGTCGCCGACGACCTGGACGCCTAGCCGTTCGGGTTCGTCAGCGGCTTGGTCCTGTCGAGCGGCTCGGTCCGCGGCTCCGGCTCGGGATGCCGGACCCGGACCGCCCGCTTGGCGGCCCGGACGCGGCGGCGCCGGGTCACCACCAGCCAGCCGAGCACGGCGGTCAGCGTCACGGCCAGCGTGACCAGGCCCGCCGTGCTGCTCTCGGTCAGCGACAGGACCAGCCCCACCAGCCCGCCGAACACCCAGGCGAGCTGCAGCATCGCCTCGACCACGCCGAACGTGGACGAGCGCATCTCCTCGCCGATCTCCCGCTGCACGATCGCGTCGAGGGCCAGCTTGCCCAGCTCCTGGGCGAACGCGGTGACCAGCGAGATCGCGACCGCCGCCCACAGGCCGAAGAACACCGCCGACACGATCATGGTGACCACCGTCAGCGCCAGCGTGACGAGCACGAGCGCGCCCGGAGCGTGGTTGCGCGCCCAGTTGGCCACCACCGCCCCGATCAGGCCGCCCAGCCCGGCCGCCGCCGCCAGCACCGCGATCGTCTTCGGCACGTCGAAGAACGGGTCGGGCTCCGCCAGCCACGGCACCCCGCCGTCCTGCACCAGGAACAGCAGGAAGAACAGCAGGAACCCGGAGAACAGCCGGATGGCCACGTTCGCCCACACGGCCTCGGCCACCGCCGGGCCCACGTTGAACAGCGTCCGCCAGCGCGGCGCCCGGCCCTCCGCCGGCGTCTCCTCCTCCAGGTCCGGCGAATCCACGTGCCGCGGCAGCCGTACGGCGAAGACCCCCGCCACCAGGAACGCGACCATCGCCACCCGCAGGATCGCGGCGCTGCCCAGCCACGCGGTCAGGCCCGCGCCGACCGGCACCATCACGCCCGCCGTCACCAGCGAGAACAGCGCCACCCGCGCGTTGGCCGAGACGAGCGTGATGTCGGCGGGCAGCACGCTCGGCATGATCGCCGCGCGGGACACGTTGTAGGCCTTCGACAGCACGAGCACGCCCAGCGCCCCGGCGAACAGCGTCGGCAGGTCCTGCGGGCCCACCGCCGCCGCCATCGCGAAGCACAGCAGCCCGCGGCCGAACAGCGTGCCGGCCATCACGTAGCGGCGGCCGGACCTGAAGCGGTCCAGGATCGGCCCCACGAACGGCGCCAGCAGCGCGAACGGCAGCATCGTGATGACCAGGTAGAGGGCGACGGGCCCGCGCGCCTCGCCGACCGGGAGCCCGAAGAACACGGTGCTGGCCAGCGCGACCGTGACGAGCGTGTCACCCGCGCTGTGCCCGGCGGTGAGCTCGATCAGGCGGCCCAGGCCGGTGCGGTCGGCGCCGTTGGCGTGGGTGAGCCGCCGGGTGGCCCGGCCGACCTTGCGCGCCCCGCCCGCGGTGGCCCGGCCGGCTCGCGCGGTGCCGCCCGCGGTCGCCTTCGCGGCGCGCGCGGTCGCACGGCCCGCGCCGGCGACGCCGCGCCCCACGCGCCGCGAGATCTCCCGTGCTCGCTCCCAGCCTCCCTCCACGCCTACCAGTCTTACCCGATTCCTTGGCGATCTCCGCGCCGGATCCCCTCCACAAGGGTCCCCTCCCACCCGCTCGGGGTCCTGGTGGGCGCGGATCTCGTGCCCGGATCCGCGTCAGTCGGCCCCGCGAGGTCCGGGCATGGGTGAGAATGAAGTGTGAGCGAACAGCACCTTTCGGCGGAGGCGGGCCGATGACCCGTGCCAGGACCCGCGTCTCCGCCCCCGACCAGGCCTGTGTCGCCGCCGTCGATCTGGCGCGCACCGCGGCCGAGGAGCTGGCGCGTCCGGGCGAGCCGGGCGAGCACCTCGGTTTCGAGAGCGAGGGCGACCGGATCGTCACCCATTACTTCGCCTGCCTCGACCGCGCCTATCGGGGCTGGCGCTGGGCCGTGACCGTCACCCGCGCCTCGCGGGCGAAGAAGGTCACGGTCAGCGAGGCCGTCCTGCTGCCCGGCGCCGGCGCGCTGCTGGCGCCCGAGTGGCTGCCGTGGAGCGAGCGGCTGCGGCCCGGCGACCTCGGCGTGGGCGACCTGCTGCCGACCGCCGAGGACGACGACAGGCTGGAGCCGGGCTTCACCGAGACCGACGACGACGTCGAACACCAGATGATTTTCGAGTACGGCCTGGGCCGGGCACGTGTGCTCTCGGCCGTCGGCAAGGACCGGGCGGCCAGACGCTGGCACTCGGGCGAGCACGGGCCGCACACTCCGATCGCACACGCCGCGCCCGCGCAGTGCTCCACCTGCGGCTTCTACTGGCCGCTCGCGGGTGGGCTCCGGCGCACGTTCGGGGTGTGCGCCAATGAGTACGCGCCCGACGACGGCAAGGTGGTGGCCGCCGACCACGGCTGCGGCGCCCACTCCGAGGCCGCGGTCATGCCGCCGCCCGTGGAGCAGGCCACGCCCATCCTCGACGACCTGGGCTACGACCTGATGGAGGAAGAGGCCGGCTCGGTCGACGAATCCGCCTCCGAGGAGCTCGGCCACTCCTGATCGTTTCTGGCGGGGAGTGTCGGCGCGGGCCGCTAGCCTACGGTGGCCCCCAACTCTCTACCCCGGGATCGTGATCGATGACCGACACCTTTGGCGCCGACCGGATGCGAGCCGCCGTGCTCGCCGCGTGGACGGCCTCGCCCGCCAGGTTCCGCGAGGACGCCAACGCCGAGGAGGACTTCGCCCTCGGCGGCTACCGCGACCGGCTGATCGTGGAGCTGGCGCAGAACGCCGCCGACGCGGCGCTGCGGGCAGGCGTGCCAGGGGTGCTCCGGCTGACGTTGCGCGGCAGCGTGCTGACGGCCGCCAACACCGGCGCGCCGCTGGACGCGACCGGCGTGGAGGGCCTGTCCACGCTGCGCGTCTCCGGCAAGCGTGACGAGGCGGGCGCGGCCGGTCGGTTCGGCGTCGGGTTCGCCGCCGTGGTGTCCGTCTGCGACGAGCCCGCCATCGGCTCGCGTGAGACGGGCGCCGTCCGTTGGTCGCGCGCCGAGACGGCCGCGCTGGTGGGCGCGGTGCCGGAGCTCGCGGGCGAGCTCGCCTCGCGCTCCGGGCACGTGCCGCTGCTGCGCCTGCCGTTCGCCGCCGACCCGCTCGACGTCCCCGAGGGCTTCGACACGCTCGTACGGCTCCCGCTGCGTGACGAGGCGTCGGCCGTGGCGGTGCGCCGCATGCTGGAGGAGACGAGCCCGGCGCTCCCGCTCGGCATGCCGGCCCTGGCGGCCATCGAGATCGACCTCGACGGCACGGTCCGGACGGTGTCGGCCGACGGCTGGCACGTGGTGTCCGATTCCGGTGAGTTCGGCCCTGACGAGGTGGCCGAGCTGTTCGCCGACCGTCCCACCGAGGAGCGGGCCCGGCCGTTCTGGTCGGTTCGCTGGGCGGTGCCGCTCACGGCCGGCGGCGAGCCCGCCGCGCCGCCCGCGACGGTGCCCCCGGTCGTGCACGCGCCCACGCCCAGCGACGAGCCGCTCGACCTGCCGGCGCTGCTCATCGCGTCGTTCCCGATGGCCACCGACCGGCGTCACGTGGCGCCGGGGCCGCTGACCGACTTCCTGGTCGAGCGGGTCGCCGACGCCTACGTCCGGCTGATGCGCGAGCTGCCGCGCACCCCGAAGCTGCTCGACCTGGTGCCCGCGCTGATGGGCAAGGGCGAGCTCGACGCCCGCATCCGGCGGGCCGTGCTGCGGCGGCTGCCCGGCACGCCGCTGCTGCCCGCGCTGTCCGCCCCGGCGCCCGCCGTGCAGACGCCGTCGTTCGCCGACGCCGAGGTCTACGAGCCCGACGCCGAATGGCAGGTCGAGCACCCGGCGCAGGAGCCCGGCGCCGACGGCTGGGTGGTCGCGGGCAAGGAGGCCGCCGTGGTCGCCGGGTCCGGCGAGCTGCTGGCGGCCGTCGCCGACTTCGTGCCCGGGCTGCTGCCCGCCGGCTGGCCCGCCCGCCATCCGGCGATGGCCTCGCTCGGCGTGCGCCGCGTGGAGCTCGCCGACGTGGTCGACCTGCTGTCGGGCGAGGTCGTCGAGGGCAGGGAGCCGTCGTGGTGGCGCTCCCTCTACGACGTGCTGCCGGCCGACGACCCCGAGTCGCTCGGCGCTCTGCCCGTCCCGCTGACCGACGGCCGCCTGGTGCGCGGCCCGCGCGGCACGCTCATCCTGGAGCCCGGCTCCGTACGCCTCGACGCGGGGCTCGACCTGGCGCCGCTCGGGCTGCGGATCGTGCACCCCGACGCCGCGCACCCGGTGCTGCTGCGGCTGGGCGCGGCCGAGGCGAGCCCGCGCACCATCCTCGAAGACCCGCTCACCAAGGCCGCCGTCGGCCAGTCGCTCGACAGCCCCGACCCGGAGCCGGTGGCGCGTGCCGTGCTGTCGCTGGTCGAGGCCGCCGGGCTGGCTCCCGGCGAGGCGCCGTGGCTGGGCGCGCTGGCGCTGCGCGGCGCTGACGGCGAGCTCTACCCGGCCGGTGAGCTGATGCTGTCCGGCGGCGCGCTGGCCGGGCTGCTGGAGCCCGACACGCATCTCGGCGTGGCCGCGGGCGAGCTGGAGGAGACCTACGGGCCGCGCGTGCTGGCCGCCGCCGGGGTGCTCGACGGGTTCGCCGTCGTGCACGACTCCGACGTGCTGCTCGACCACGACGACTGCGACCACGACCTGGACGGCGAGGACGAATGGCTCGACCACGTCCTCGACCTGCTCCCCGAGCTGGACGTGCCGCCGGTGGTGCCGGAGTTCGCCGCCGTGCGCGACCTGGAGCTGGTGGCCGACTGGCCGGCCGCGCTGACGCTGCTGACCAGGCCGCCGCTGCGCGCTGCGCTCCACCCGCTGCGCGTCGAGGGCGTCGAGGTGCCCTCCTACACCGCGTGGTGGCTGGCGGGCCACCCGGTGCTCGGCGGGCGCAAGCCGCGCGAGCTGCGGCTGCCGGGCGCCGACCCGCTGCTCCAGGGCCTCTACGGTGACGCGCCCGCCGGGCTGGACGAAGGCGCGCTGGCGATGCTCGGCGTGCGCACCACGCTGGCCGAGCTGCTCGACTCCCACGGCGGCCCGGAGGAGCTGCTCGACCTGATGGCCGACGAGTCCATCGTGGTCGACCGGGCCCAGTTGCGGGCGCTGTGGGTCGCGCTGGCGGGGGTCGAGCCGTCCCGGGTGGCGCCGCCGCCGAGGCTGCGGGCGGTGCTCGGCGGCGACATCGTGGTGGCCGACGCCGAGGACGTCGTCGTGGTCGAGGCCCCCGACCTGCTCCAGCTGGTGACCCGTCATCCGCTGGTGCTGGCCCCGTACGACCTGGCCGAGTCGCTGTCGGAGCTGCTCGACCTGCCGCTCGCCGGCGAGCTGACCTCCGGCGAGGTCACCTCGTCCGGAGAGACGCGGCCGGTGCCGCCGCAGGTGCGCTCCCTGCTGCCGACGGCGCCCGAGACGTACGTCGAGCACGAGAAGCTGCTGGTCGACGGCGCGGAGTGCACGTGGCGCTTCTTCGAGGGCACCGTCCACTGCACCGGCGTCGACGGGCTGGCCCGCGGCCTCGCCTGGGCCACCGGCCAGTGGAACGACCGCCTCGCCGTGGCGGCGCTGCTCCGCGACCCGGCCGCCGTTCCTCTGCTGCTGGCGGAGGCGGATCTGTCGTAGCCGGAAAGTTTTTCCGGGTAGGTGTCCTTCTGGCGGTGTCCCGTTCGTGGTTATGGCATGCGGCGGTCCTGCCGCACCTGACACGACGGGACATCGAGGAGTTCGAACATGAAGTACATGATGCTGATCATGGCCAACACCGCCGACGACAGCGGCCAGGCCCCCGGCTGCACGCCCGAGGACTGGATGGCCTACGACAAGGAAGTGCGGGACGCCGGGATCTGGGTCTCCGGGGAGTCGCTGGCCGACATGGTCACCGCCACGACCGTCAGGGTCGGCGCCGACGGTGAGCGCACCGTGACCGACGGGCCGTTCGCCGAGACCCGGGAGCTGCTGGGCGGCTTCTACGTCATCGACGTGCCCGACCTCGACGCCGCCCTCGACTGGGCGGCCCGCTGCCCGGGGGCGCGCGACGGCTCCGTGGTGGTCCGGCCGGTCGCCGACTTCGGGGTCTGACTCCCATGAGCGCGGGCACCGGCTCCCCGGCCGGACCTGGCGGGGGCGGGCTGGGGCCGATGGCGTCGGTGGAGGCGGTGTTCCGGGAGGAGCGCGGCCGGCTGCTGGCGGCGCTCGCCCGGCGCTTCGGCGACCTCGACCTGGCCGAGGAGGTCACCTCCGAGGCCATCGAGGCGGCGCTGGAGCGCTGGCCCGTCGACGGCGTGCCGCCCAAGCCGGGCGCGTGGCTGATGACCACCGCCCGGCGGCGGGCCGTCGACCGGCTGCGGCGCGACCAGGCGTACGCGGCCCGGCTGGCCATCCTCCAGATCGAGGCCGAGCGGGCCGGGCCCGCCCCGGCCGCGGGGCTCGACGACGACCTGCCCGACGAGCGGCTGCAGCTCTTCTTCACCTGCTCGCACCCGGCGCTCGCCGCCGAGGACCGGACCGCGCTGACGCTGCGCTGCCTGGCCGGGCTGACCATGTCCGAGGTGGCGCGGGCCTTCCTGGTGCCGTCCCCGACGATGGCCAAGCGCATCACCCGGGCCAAGAAGAAGATCCGCGAGGCGCGCATCCCGTTCCGGGCGCCGGACGTGGACGAGCTGCCGCAGCGGTTGCCCGGCGTCCTCCAGGTGATCTACTCGATCTTCACCGAGGGCTACGCGGCCAGCGAGGGGCCGCTCCTGCAACGGCTCGACCTGGCCGAGGAGGCCATCCGGCTGGCCCGGATCCTGCGCCGGCTGCTGCCCGCCGAGCGGGAGGTCGCCGGGCTGCTCGCCCTGATGCTGCTGGTCCACGCCCGGCGTGACGCCCGCACCGGGCCCGGCGGGGAGCCGGTGCTGCTGGAGGAGCAGGACCGGGGGCGCTGGGAGCGGCCGATGATCGAGGAGGGGGCCGCCCTGGCGACGGTGGCGCTGACCGGCGGCCCGCCGGGGCCGTACGGGGTGCAGGCCGCCATCGCCGCCCTGCACGACGAGGCGGCCGACGTCGCCGCCACCGACTGGGCGCAGATCGTGGCGCTGTACGACGTGCTGCTCGCGCTCACGCCGTCGCCGGTGGTGGCGCTGAACCGGGCGGCCGCCGTGGCGATGCGCGACGGGCCCCGGGCCGGGCTGGCGCTGCTCGACGAGCTGGCCGGGGAGCCGCTGCTGCGCGGCCACCACCCCTACCCGGCGGCGCGGGCCGACCTGCTGCATCGGCTCGGCCGCCACGCCGAGGCCGCCGCTGCCTATCGCGAGGCGCTCGCCCTGGCGGGCACCGCCCCCGACCGCGCCCTCCTGCGCCGCAGACTGCGGGAGGTCGAGCACGCCGGCTCGTAGACAGGGAGGGGTCAGGCGGCGGGGCAGGTGGTGCCGGAGCCGGGCATCGTGCCCTTGAGCAGGTAGGAGTCGACCGCGCGGGTGATGCAGGTGCTGCCGCTCAGGTAGGCGCCGTGGCCCTCGCCCTCGTAGGTGACCAGGACGCCGGTCTTGAGCTTCTCGGTGAGGGAGACCGCCCACTGGTACGGGGTGGCGGGGTCGCCCTTGCCGCCGATCACCATGATGGGCGCGGAGCCGGTGGCATCGATGCGCTTGGCGTCGTCGGTGCCCTCGACGGGCCAGTGGGCGCAGGCGGAGCTGGCGCCGTCGGCGGCCAGGATGGGGAAGATCTTGCTGACCTTCTCGTTGATGGCGGCGGTCTCGGCCTTGGTGGGCCGTTCGGCGCTGTCGACGCAGTTGATCGCCTGGAGGCTGGTCATCATGGTCGAGTAGGTGCCGTCGTCCTTGCGGCCGGTGTAGGAGTCGGCGAGCGTGAGCAGCATGGCGCCGTCGCCCTTGAGCGCCGCGGCGGCGCCCTGCTCCAGGATGGGCCAGGTGGCCTTGGCGTACAGCGGGGTGATGATCGAGAGCTGGGCGAGGCCGTAGGTGAGCTCGCGGTCGCCGACCTTGAGCGGCTTGGTCTTGAGGCCGTCCAGGAGCTTCTCGACGGTCTGCTGCACGGCGGCGGGGGTCTTGCCGAGGTCGCAGCCCTGGGCGACGCAGTCGTCGGCGAAGGCGTCGAAGGCGTCGGCGAAGCCGGTGGCCTGGATGACGGCCCGCTCCTCGAAGGTGACGGACGGGTCGTAGGCGCTGTCGAGGACGAAGCGGCCGACGTTGCCGGGGAACTTGGTGGCGTACACGGCGCCGAGGTGTGTCCCGTACGAGAGGCCGAAGTAGTTGAGCTTGTCGTCGCCGAGCGCGACGCGGAGGCGGTCGAGGTCCTGGGCGGCGTTGACGGTGCCGACGTGCGGCAGCACCTTGGCGGAGTCCTTCTCGCAGGCGGCGGCGAACTCCTTGGCGAGCTGGTCGGAGCCGTCGCCGGTCATCTGGAGGAGCTTGTCGATCTGGCCGCCGCACTTGACGCCGGAGCTGCGGTCGACGCCGCGGGGGTCGAAGCTGACCAGGTCGTAGGAGGAGCCGAGGCCGGCGAACGCCTGGCGGGCGAGGGCGAGCGTGTCGACGCCGGACCCGCCGGGGCCGCCGAAGTTGAAGACGAGGGAGCCGAGCTTGTCGCCGGTGGCCTTGACGCGGATCAGCGCCAGGTCGATCGTGTCGCCGCTGGGCTTGGTGTAGTCGAGCGGCACCGGGACCTTGCCGCATTCGACGGCGGGATCGGGGGCCATGGGCTTGCCGTCGGCGCCGGTCAGGTCGGTGCACGGGCTCCACGCGACGGTGCCGGTGTCGCGGCCGGCCTCCTTCTTGGCGGCCGGCTCGGTGCCGGTGCCGCAGGCGGTGGCGGCGGTGGCGCACAGGAGCAGGGCAATCATGGACTTCTTCATGGCATCCAGCATGGTACGGCCACTTTTGCCCAGGTAGTGCCGTGTAACAGCAGTTGCCGATGACATCCGGGACCTGCCGGATGTGACAGATGTCAGCGTTTGCGGACCATCCACATGCCGAGCAGGCCGAAGCCGACGCCGGTGGCGCAGGTCCAGATCCACCAGGTGTTCTCGGGGGCGGGGCGGAAGATCAGCAGAGCGACCAGGGCGAGCGCCCACAGGCCGGTGCCGGCGGCGATCGCCGCGGTGTCGTTGGTCTCGATCGGCTCGGGGTCGGGGTGCCACTGCTGCGTCACGGGATCCAGCCTAGCTTCCAATCGGGTCTCGATACGATTACCGGCATTTGTCACAAAACCCGTTGACTGTCACTCTTCGCGCGTGAGTGACACTCGTAACGCAATCGATCGATACTTCGCAATCACCGCACGTGGTTCGACCATGTCCCGGGAGATCCGTGGCGGCTTGGCCACGTTCTTCACCATGGCGTACATCGTCGTGCTGAACCCGATCATCATCGCCAACGGCACCGACGTCGAGGGCCAGGTCATCGGGGACGGCACGACGCCCAACACGGCGCTCGTCGCCGCGGGCACCGCGTTCGTGGCCGGCGTGCTGACCATCCTCATGGGCGTCATCGGCAAGGTGCCGTTCGCCATGGCCGCCGGGCTCGGGCTCAACGCCTTCGTCACCTTCAACATCGCCACCCAGATGACCTGGGAAGAGGCCATGGGCCTGGTGTTCCTCGAAGGGATCATCATCGGCCTCCTGGTGCTGACCGGGTTGCGGGTGGCGGTGTTCAAGGCCATCCCGGGCCAGCTCAAGACCGCCATCAGCGTGGGCATCGGCCTGTTCATCGCGCTGATCGGCTTCGTCGACGCGGGCTTCGTGCGCCGCGCCGCCGGGACGCCGCTGGAGATGGGCATCGCCGGCAGCCTGACGTCGTGGCCGATCTTCGTGTTCATCGTCGGGTTGCTGACCACGGCGGTGCTGGTGGCGCGGAAGGTGCGCGGCGCGATCCTGATCGGCATCGTGGGCACCACCGTGCTGGCCATCGTGGTCGAGCTGATCACCGAGTCCGGCGCGTTCGGCCCCGACAACCCCGGCGGCTGGCAGCTCAACGTGCCGTCCGTGCCCGAGCAGGTCTTCGGGCTGCACAACGTGTTCACGCTCTTCACCGAGTTCGACCCGTTCGGCGCGTTCAGCCGGGTCTCGGTGCTGCTGGTCGTCCTGCTGGTGTTCACGCTGCTCATCACGGACTTCTTCGACACGATGGGCACGATGGTCGGCGTCGGCCGCCAGGCCGGGCTGGTCCAGGAGGACGGCACGCTGCCGCGCACCCGCGAGATCCTGCTCGTCGACTCGCTCGGCGCGGTCGCGGGCGGCGCCGGCTCGGTGTCGTCCAACACCACCTACATCGAGTCGGCCGCGGGCGTCGGCGAGGGCGCGCGCACCGGCCTGGCCAGCGTCGTCACCGGCCTGCTGTTCCTGGTCGCGATCTTCTTTGCGCCGCTCGTCACGGTCATCCCGTACGAGGCCGCCGCGCCGGCCCTGGTCATCGTGGGCTTCCTGATGATGACCGCGATCCGCGAGATCGACTGGACCGAGTACGAGATCGCCATCCCGGCGTTCCTGACCATCGTCATCATGCCGTTCACGTACTCGATCTCCAACGGCATCGGCGCCGGCTTCATCAGCTACGTGCTGATCAAGGTCGTGCGGGGCAAGGCGAAGGAGCTGCACCCGCTGATGTGGGCGGTCGCCGGGCTGTTCGTGGTGTACTTCGCGCTCGGGCCGATCAAGGTTCTGCTCGGGCTCTGACGAAGGAAGGGGCCGCCATGCTCGGCGGGGCGGCCCCGGGGTATCAAGGAGTGAGACACGCACCGTTTGGGAGAAATATCTTGTCTTCCTGTATAGTTAGCAAAGGTAATGACTCGTGCTAACCAGACCCCAGCAGCCCAAGATCAACCTGCGCAGCGACGCAGGACTGGCTACGGCTTTGCGCGTCTCCCTCGCAAGGCTGAACAGGCGACTCCGACGACAGGGAGCGGCGCACCCGCTGACGCCCACGCAGTTCGCGACCCTCGCCGCCGTGGAACGGCATTCCGCGATAACCCCCGGCGAATTGGCCGAGCTCGAGAAGGTGCAACCGCCCTCGATGACGCGCGTGATCGCCGCGCTCGAGGAACGCGGCCTGCTGCACCGCACCCCGCATCCGACCGACCGGCGCCAGGTGACCGTGACCGTGACCGAGGCCGGCCAGACGCTGCTGAAGGAGGAACGCCGCCGCAAGGAGGCGTGGCTGACCAGGCAGTTGAAGGAGCTCACGCCCGAGGAGCGGTCGATCCTCAGGCAGGCGGCGCCGATCCTGGAGAAGCTCAGCAGGATATAGAGCCTGAACAACCCAAGACCGGGATGTTCCGGTCGCTCAAGATTCGCAACTACCGCATGTTCGCGGTCGGCGGCGCTGTGTCCAACGTGGGCGGCTGGCTGCAGCGCACCGCCCAGGACTGGCTGATCCTCGAACTGACCGGGGGCAGTGCGTCCGCGCTCGGCACCGCCACCGCCCTGCAGTTCCTGCCGATGCTGCTGTTCGGGATGTTCGGCGGCGTGCTCGCCGACCGCTACCCCAAGCGGCCCATCCTCATCACCGCCCAGTCCATGATGGCCGTGCTCGCCCTCGCGCTCGGTGTGCTCACGATGACGGGCACCGCGCAGGTGTGGCACGTGTACGTGATGGCGTTCGCGCTCGGCCTCATCGCCTGTGTCGAGGTGCCGGCGCGACAGGCGTTCGTCGTCGAGATGGTCGGCAGGCGCGACCTGCCCAACGCGATCGCGCTCAACAGCTCCAGCTTCAACCTGGCCCGCGTGCTCGGCCCGGCGCTGGCCGGCGTGCTCATCTACCTGCTCGGCGGTACCGGCCCGATCTTCCTGATCAACGCGCTCACGTTCGCCGCGGTCATCTCCAGCCTGGCCTTCATGCGCAAGTCGGAGCTGAACCTGGCCGACCCGGTGCCCCGGGCCAAGGGGCAGCTCCGCGAGGGGCTGAAGTACGTGATCCGGCGCGAGGAACTGCTGATGCCGATCCTGCTGATCGCGTTCGTGTCGATGTTCTCGCAGTCGTTCTCCATGTCGATAGCGCTCATGGCGCGCGAGGTGTTCGACGCGGGGGCGTCCTCGTTCGGGCTGGCGTCCAGCATGTTCGCCGTCGGGGCGCTCGGCGGGGCGCTGCTGGCCGCGCGCAGGGTCAGGTTGTCACGCAAGGTGCTGTTCGCCGGGGCGATCGGGTTCGGGCTGTTCCAGATCGCGACCGGGCTGGCCCCGGTCTACCCGGCCTACCTGGCGCTGCTGGTGCCCACCGGCATCGCGCTGATCACCATCAACACGGCGGCCAACGCCAGCGTCCAGCTCGCCACCTCGCCCGAGATGCGGGGCCGGGTGATGGGCATCTACATGCTGGTCTTCACCGGAGGCGCGCCGCTGGGGGCGCCGCTGATCGGGTGGCTGTCGGACCTGGCCGGGCCGCGGGCGGGCGTCATGCTGTCCGGCGCGCTCGTGCTGGTCGGCACCGGGCTGGCGGTGCTGGCGACGCGCCTGATCCGCAACCGGCTGGCCCGCCGCGCGACGGTCACCGCCTGACCGCGCGGGACGGGCGGCGGGGGCACAATCGGAGGGCATGAGACTGTTCGCGGCCGTGGTGCCGCCCGCCGAGGTGCTCGACGAGCTGGAGCGGGCGATCGCGCCGCACGTCGGGCAGGTGCCGGAGCTGCGCTGGCCCGACCGGGCCACGTGGCACGTCACGCTGGCGTTCTTCGGTGACGTGCCCGAGCGGGCGCTGCCCGACCTGCGCACCCGGCTGGCCCGCGCCGTCGCCCGCCATCCCGCCGCCCGCCTGGCCTTCACCGGCTTCGGGGCGTTCTCGTCGCTGCGCCGGGCCCGGGTCTTCTGGGCCGGCCTGTCCGGCGACCTGATGAACCGGCTGGCCGACTCGGTCAAGGCGGGCGCCCGCCGGGCCGGCGCCTCGCAGACCGACGAGAAGCGGTTCCACCCGCATCTCACGCTCGCCCGCGCCAAGGCCGAGACGGACCTCCGCCCGCTGGCCGAGTCGCTGTCCGGGTTCAGCGGCTCGCCCTGGCGGGCGGAGACCGTACGGCTCGTCAAGAGCGAGCTCGGCGCGCAGGTGAGGTACGAGTCACTCGACGAATGGGACCTGGCACCCGCGCCGCGCGGCTAGGCTCCAGGGCGTGGACCGTCCCCGTTCCTGGCTGCTGCCCGTCGTGCTGGGCCTTCTGATGCTGATCGTGATCGTCGGCGCACTGGTGACCTGACCTACCAGGCGTAGTCCTCGGGAGCCGTGCGGTGACCGGGGAAGATCTCGTCCAGGCGGGCCAGCGTCTGCTCGTCCAGCGTGATCTCCAGCGTGCGCATGGTGCCTTCGAGCTGCGCCAGCGTGCGCGGGCCGATGATCGGCGCGGTGACCGCAGGCTGCGCGAGCAGCCAGGCCAGCGCCACGTACGCCGGGTCCTCGCCCAGCTCGTCACAGAGCTTCTCGTACGCCACGATCTTGTCGCGGTGCTTGTCGAGCTCCTTGGCCATGTGCTCGCTCGCCGAGCGACCCTTGTCCAGCTTGCGCAGCACGCCGCCGAGCAGGCCGCCGCCCAGCGGGCTCCACGGGATCACGCCGATCCCGTAGTCGAGGCAGGCGGGCAGCACCTCCAGCTCGACCGCCCTGGTCAGCAGGTTGTAGTGGCTCTGCTCGCTGGTCAGGCCGAACGAGCCGCGCCGCGCCGCCGTCTCCTGCGCCTTGGCGATGTGCCAGCCGGCGAAGTTGGACGAGCCCACGTACAGGATCTTGCCCTGCTGGCGCAGGATCTCCATGGCCTCCCAGAACTCCTCGAACGGGGTGTTCCGGTCGATGTGGTGGGCCTGGTAGACGTCGATGTAGTCGGTCTGCATGCGCCGCAGCGAGGCGTCGCAGGCCCGGCGGATGTTCAGCGCCGACAGCCCCCGCTCGTTGGGCCAGTCGCCCATGTCGCCGTAGAGCTTGGTCGCGATGACCGTCTTCTCCCGGCGTCCGCCGCCCTGCGCGAACCACCGGCCGACGATCTGCTCGGTGATGCCCTCGCCCTTGACCCAGCCGTAGACGTTGGCCGTGTCGAAGAAGTTGATGCCCAGTTCGTGCGCCTTGTCCATGATCGCGAAGGAGTCGTCCTCCGAGGTCTCGGGCCCGAAGTTCATCGTGCCGAGGCAGAGCGGGCTGACCTTGAGGCCACTGCGACCGAGGTTCACGTAGTCCATGGATTCAACCCTAAATACCTGGAGTGGACTCCAGGCCATAGGGTGATCGCGTGAGTTCGGTGACCGGCCTGTTCAAGGCCGCCGCGCCGCTGTTCCTGTCCATGGTGACCGGGCTGGTGGGGACGCTCGTGGTCACCGCTGTGCTCGGCCGCCACGCGACCGTCACGCTGGCCGCCTTCGCCGTCATGACCGCCGTGCTCACCCCGGCCTCCACCGCCGTCGCGGGGGCGCTGCGCGGGCTGGCGCCGTTCGTCGCGCCGCACCGAGACGACCCCGACACCGTGCTGCCGATCCTGCGTGACGCCCGCTGGCTCAGCCTGCTCGTCGGGGCGGCCGGGGCGCTGGCCGTGCTCGGCGTCCCGGCGCTGGCGGGCGTGAGCGGGGTGCCCGGCGAGGTGGTGGCCGAGCTCGGCGCGCTGCCCTGGCTGCTGGCCCTCTACCTGCTGGTGTTCGCGGCCGGGGGCGGCGCCACGTCGGTGCTCGTCGCCATCGGGCGCAGCCGGCCGGTGCTCTGGGCCGGCCTCGCGGGCACGTCGGTGATGGTCGTCCTCGCCCTCACGCTGGTGCCCCGGCTCGGGCTCACCGGCGTCGGCGTCGCCTGGCTGCTGTCGGGCGTCGCCTCCGTCACCGTCGCCGACCTCTGCCTGCGCCGCGCGCTCGGCCGCCGCATCGGCAGGGGACGGCCGCGCCCGCGCGAGATCGCCAGGCTGGCCCGGGTGAGCGTCCCGCTGGCGGCCACGGTGCTGATCAAGTTCGGCGCGCTCGGCGTCGTCACGTTCGCCGCGAGCACCACCAGCACCCGCGACACCGCCGCGCACGCCGTGCTGACGACGCTCACCGGCTTCACCATGCTGGCCTCGCTGGCCGTGGCGCAGGCGTCGGTGCCGGACGTGGCCCGCGCCGCCACGCCCGCCGCCGCGCGCCGCGCCAACCGCACCGCCGCGCTGCTCGCCGTCGCCGGCACCACCCTGGCCGCGCTCGCGCTGCTGGCGCTCGGCGATCCGCTGCTCGGCCTGTTCAGCGACGACCCCGGCGTACGGGCGCGGGTGCTCGGGCTGATGCCGCTGATGCTCGTCTCCTCGATGGCCGACGCCGCCCAGGCCGTGCAGGGCTTCGGGCTGACCGCGCTCAAGCGGTCCGGGGCCAGCCTGATCTACTTCGCCGCCGGCTACGGGCTGCTCGCGCTGGCGGCGGTGCCGGTGGCCGCCACCTGGGGCGTCACCGGGCTGTGGGTCGCGATGGCCGCCGGGAACGCGCTTCTCCTGGCGTTGCAGGGCGCGGGGTTCCACCGGCACAGCGCTCGCGTGGGCACCGCCCGGGCTGCGGCATGATGGCGACGTGGTCCTGATCCGAGCCTGCGCCGTGGCGGTGACGGCGCTCGCCGCCTGCGCGGCCCCCGCCGCCGCGTCCGACGTGTCCGCCGTCTCTCCCGTGCCGCGCGACGGGGAGAAGCTGTTCACGTTCAAGGACCCGCGGATCACCGAGTCCAGCGGGCTGGCCCTGTCGCCCACCCGCGACGACGTCTACTACACGCACAACGACAGCGCCGCCCAGCCCGAGTTCTACGCCGTCGGCCCCGACGGCCGCACCCGGGCCACCTTCCGCCTGCGCGGCGCCGAGGCACGCGACTGGGAGGCCATGGCGGCCACCCGCGACCCGCAGACCGGGCGCGGCGTGCTCTGGTTCGCCGACATCGGCGACAACCTCGACGGCGCCTGGCCCGACGTCTCGATCTACAAGGTCGCCGAGCCGGCCACGCTGGCCGACGCCACCCTGCCCGCCACCCGCTACCGGTTCCGCTACGAGGGCGGTGGGCGCAACGCCGAGGGCATCATGGTCAACCCGGTGACCGGGCGGCTCTACGTCGTCTCCAAGGAGTTCAGCGGGTCCGTCTACGAGGCGCCGAAGAAGCTGCGCACCGGGCGGGTCAACATCCTGCGCAAGGTCGCCGCCGCGCCCATCATGGCCACCGACGCCGCCTACGCCCCCGACGGCTCCTCGTACGTGATCCGTACCTACTTCTCGGCGACCGTCTACAAGCCCTCGGGCGAGGTGTTGACCCGGGTGTCGATGCCCGACCTGGAGCAGGCCGAGTCCATCGCCTACACGCGTGACGGCAAGGCGCTGCTGACCGGGTCGGAGGGCGAGAACAGCCCCGTCTACAAGGTGCCGATCCCGGCGGCCGGCGCGCCCTCGCCCACCGCCGAACCGCCGTCGCCCTCCGCCGGGCGGCCGGAGGCCGAGGGCACCCGGGCCGCGGCAGACGCCCCGGCGGCCTCTCCGAGGCTGACCGTGCGCGACGTGCTCATCTGGCTCGCGGCGGCGGCGGTCGCGATCGGCTTCATCACCTTCCTGGCCCGCCGCACCCGCTGACGCCGCCGCTCAGCGCGAGGTGTCGCGCATGGTGGCGGTGAACATGTCGCCCCGCAGCGCCCGCTCGACGGCCTCGACCGAACGCGAAAGCCGGACCAGCCGGGGCCCCTCCTCGCGGTAGGCGTCGAGCACGGCCTCGATGGCGTGGGGCGGCAGGTGGCCCTTGAGGTCGACGGCGGCGCCCCGATAGCCGGCGCGGGCCGCCTCGATGGCCGAGCGGACGTGGTGGACGGCCATGCGGGCCAGCGCGACCGGGTGGCGCCGGAGCACCTCGTAGGCGCGGTAGTCGGGCGGGACGGCGTCGAGCAGCCACGCCACGGCCGAGGTCTCCCAGTCGGGGACGCTGGGCGGCCGGACCTCCGCGGGCCAGTCGGGCGGGACGTACATGCCGCCATCGTACTCGTGTTCGATTGTCGAGCCGAGTAGCACCTACCGTTTCGGATACATTGCCCCCGAGAGCGGACGAACGGCTGCCACGCAGGCACACTGGCCTCGTGACGGAGAAGATCGGAGTCGTGGGGGCCGGGATCGTCGGCCTGGCGGTGGCCCGCGAGCTCGCGGGCGCGCGGGGCGCCGAGGTGACCGTGCTGGAGAAGGAGGGCCGCGTCGGCGCCCACCAGACCGGCCACAACAGCGGCGTCGTGCACGCCGGCCTCTACTACCCGCCGGGCTCGCTCAAGGCCAGGCTGTGCCGCGAGGGCGTGGCCATGCTCAAGGACTACTGCGCCGAGCACGCGCTGCCGTACCGGGAGGTGGGCAAGCTCGTCGTGGCGAGCACCCGGGCGGAGCGGCCGAGGCTGGCGGCGCTGGCCGAGCGGGCCAGGGCCAACGGCGTGCCGGGGATCGCCGAGCTCGACGCGCTGGCGCTGCGCGAGGTCGAGCCGCACGCGGTGGGCGTGGGCGCGGTGCACTCGCCGCACACGGCGATCGCCGACTTCCCGGCCGTCGCGCGCCGGCTCGCGGTGGACGTGGCCGAGCTGGGCGGTTCGGTACGGCTCGGGCATCCGGTCAGGGGGATCAGGCAGGGCGCCTCGGGTGTGGAGGTGCTGGCCGGGAGGCGCAGGTTCGTCTTCGACCGGCTGGTGGTGTGCGCGGGGCTGGGCACCGACGCGGTGGCGCGGATGGCGGGGCAGCCGGGTGACGTGCGGATCGTGCCGTTCCGGGGCGAGTACTACGCGCTCGGGGAGTCGGCCAGGGAGCTGGTGCGGGGGCTGATCTATCCGGTGCCCGACCCGCGGTATCCGTTCCTGGGGGTGCATCTGACCCGGCACATCGACGGGGAGGTGCTGGTGGGGCCGAACGCGGTGCTGGCCGGGGCGTACGAGGGCTACAGGTGGCGGAATTTCCGTAATGTCGGGCAAATTCTGCGCTGGCCCGGCACCCTCCGCATGGCCCGCCACCACTGGCGCACCGGCGTCAAGGAGGTCTACGGCTCGCTCGCCAAGGCCGCCTTCGTCCGCGCCGCCCGCCGCTACGTGCCCGAGCTCACCTCCGCCGACCTGCACCGGACCGAGGGCGGCGTGCGCGCGCAGGCCGTCGCCCGCGACGGCAGCCTGGTCGACGACTTCGCCGTGGACGTGCACGGCGACGTGGTGCTCGTGCGCAACGCCCCGTCGCCCGCGGCCACGTCGAGCCTGGCCATCGCCCGGCACATCGCCGGAATTGTCCCAGCACCTGTCCGATGAGGGCATCCTTGAGGGGGACATCA
This sequence comes from Nonomuraea sp. NPDC023979, assembly GCF_040639085.1. NCBI lineage: Bacteria > Bacillati > Actinomycetota > Actinomycetes > Streptosporangiales > Streptosporangiaceae > Nonomuraea > Nonomuraea sp. NPDC023979. Next base: position 44,787 of record NZ_JBEZZG010000031.1, on the reverse strand, counting down.
TCCCCTTCGAGGACGAAGAGGACACCGGCCCCTTCCAGGCCGACAGGTGCAGACAGGAGGACAGGTTGAGGTTCGCGGCTCGTCCGCCCCGGCAATCCGGAGCGTCCCCGCGCGGCTCCCGCACGTCAGGCCCGGTGGGCCGGCACCCGGCGGGCGGCCGATGATGGAAGCGCGCCTGCTGATCGTCGAGGACGACCCGAACATCCTCGAACTCCTCGCCGCCAGCCTGCGGTTCGCCGGATTCGACGTGTGCACCGCCAAGAGCGGCCACGACGCGGTCGCGGCGGTGCAGCGGCAGCGGCCCGACCTGGTCGTGCTCGACGTCATGCTGCCCGACCTGGACGGCTTCGAGATCGTCCGGCGCATGCGCGGCGGCGGCGTCCACACGCCCGTGGTGTTCCTCACGGCCAGGGACGAGACCGAGGACAAGATCCGCGGCCTGACCATCGGCGGCGACGACTACGTGACCAAGCCGTTCAGCCTGGAGGAGGTCGTCGCCCGCATCCACGCGGTGCTCCGCCGCACCAGCGGCGAGGCGCAGCCGCCGCCGCCCCGGCTGACGTTCGCCGACATCGAGCTGGACGAGGAGAGCCACGAGGTGTGGCGCGGCGGCCACGCGGTCGCGCTGTCGCCCACCGAGTTCAAGCTGCTGCGCTACTTCATGACGAACGCCGGACGGGTGCTGTCCAAGCCGCAGATCCTCGACCACGTGTGGGACTACGACTTCCGCGGCGAGGTCGGCATCGTCGAGTCGTACGTGTCGGTGCTGCGCCGCAAGATCGACAACCGCAGCCCCCGGCTGATCCACACCCTGCGCGGCGTCGGTTACGTCCTGCGCCTGCCCTCGGGCCCGTAGATGCCGCTCAGGATCAAGCTGATGGCCGTCATGCTGGCCCTGCTGGGGCTCGGCATGACGTTCATCGGGGTGGTCAGCGTGTCGGTCCTGCACGGCTACCTGCTCGACCGGGTCGACAGCCAGGTCAACCTCGTCTCCGTACGGGTGCACAAGCGGCTGGTCAACGACGCGCAGCGGCGCGCGGCGGGCAAGCAGAACACCGAGAAGCCGCTGCTCATCGAGTCCGACACGATCGTCCTGGTCAAGGACGCCGCCGGGGTGCTCACGCCCACGCAGAGCGAGCGCGACGTCGACGTCAAGCCCAAGCCGGTGCTCGACCCGTCACGCGGACGCGACATCTACACCGCCCCGGCCGCCGGTGGCGACGGCGAGTGGCGGGTGCGGCAGAGCACGACGCCGCAGGGCACGTTCGTCGTCGCCACCGACCTGGGCGAGGTCAATGAGATCACCCGGCGGCTCGTCCTCATCGAGCTGCTGGGCGGCGGCGGCATCGTCATCCTGCTCGCGATCGTCGGCGTGGCGACCGTGCGGCGCAGCATGCGACCCCTGGCCGAAATCGAGCGCACCGCGGGCACCATCGCCGCCGGGGAGCTCGGCCGCCGGGTGCCCGACGGCGACCCCCGTACCGAGGTGGGCCGCCTGGCCGCCGCGCTCAACGGGATGCTGGCACAGCTCGAAAGCGCGTTCACCGCGCGGTCGGAGGGCGAGGCGGCGGCGCGCCGGTCGGAGGACCGGATGCGCCAGTTCGTCGCCGACGCCTCCCACGAGCTGCGCACCCCGCTGACCTCCATCCGGGGCTTCGCCGAGTACGCCCGCCAGAACCCCGGCGCCGACCCCGCCGAGCTGATGAAACGGGTCGAGCACGCGGCCGGGCGCATGAGCCTGCTCGTGGACGACCTGCTGCTGCTCGCCCAGGTGGACCAGTCGAGGCCGCTGAAGATGCGGCCCGTCGACATGCTGGCGCTGGCCGCCGACGCCGTCCAGGACGCCCGCATCCTGGCCCCCGACCGCGAGATCGGGCTGGACGTCGTGGGCGGCGCCGCGCTCATCGTCTCCGGTGACGAGGTACGGCTGCGCCAGGTCGTCGGCAACCTGATGTCCAACGCGCTCATCCACACCGACCCGGGCACGCCCATCACCATCCGGGTCGGGGCGGGCGACGGCACGGTCTTCCTGGAGGTGGCCGACCAGGGCCCCGGCCTCACCCCCGAACAGGTCGAGCGGGTCTTCGAACGCTTCTACCGGGCCGACTCGGCCAGGTCCAGACGCCGGTCCGGCGAGGACCGGGGCAGCGGCCTCGGCCTGGCCATCGTCCAGGCGCTGGCGCACGCCCACGGCGGCACCGTCGTCGTCCGCAGCACACCGGGCGAGGGATCGACCTTCCGCGTCGAACTCCCACTCGCCTTGGAGTGAGCATTCAGCATTCCCTCAGGTCGCTGGGTCACCCTGGAAGGGTGAGCAAGAGCGAAGCGCTGATCATGGTGGTGGACGACGAGCCCAGCATCAGGGACCTGCTCTCGGCCAGCCTGCGTTTCTCCGGGTTCGAGGTGCTCACCGCTGCCGACGGCAACGAGGCCGTCGAGGTGGCCCAGCGGGCCGCACCCGACCTGGTGGTGCTCGACGTCATGCTGCCCGACCTGGACGGGTTCGAGGTGGCCAGGCGGATCGACGCGCCCGTGCTCTTCCTCACCGCCCGCGACGCCACCGAGGACAAGATCGCCGGGCTGCGCGTCGGCGACGACTACGTCACCAAGCCGTTCAGCCTGGAGGAGGTCCAGGCCCGCATCCGCGCCGTGCTGCGCCGCACCCGGGGCGAGGGCGCGCCCGCCACCCGCCTGAAGGTGGCCGACCTGGAGCTGGACGAGGACGCGCGCGAGGTGTGGCGCGGCGGCCGTCAGGTGCGGCTGTCGCCGACGGAGTTCAAGCTGCTGCACTATTTCATGGCCAACGCCGGGCGGGTGCTGTCCAAGGCGCAGATCCTCGACCACGTGTGGAACTACGACTTCGGCGGCGACGCCGGCGTGGTCGAATCGTACGTGTCCTACCTGCGGCGCAAGGTCGACGACGTGGAGCCGAGGCTCATTCACACGCTGCGCAGCGTCGGTTACGTGCTGAGAGAGCCACCCGCGGGCTAGCGTGGTCCGTATGGACCTGCTCGGCGCGCTGGAGGAGCTGCGGCAGCCGCTCGACCGGGAGCTGTTCCCGCTCGAGATCGGCGACGCCGCCACCGATCGGCGCGCGCTGCGCGAGCTGACCGGGCAGCTCGACGACTACCTGCTGCCCCGGCTGCGGGCGATCGACGCGCCCCTGCTCGCCGTCGTCGGCGGCTCCACCGGCGCGGGCAAGTCCACGCTGGTCAACTCGCTGGTCGGCGTCGACGTGACCGAGCCCGGAGTGCTGCGGCCCACCACGCTCGTGCCGACGCTCGTGGTGAGCCCGGCCGACCGCGACTGGTTCATGGCGCAGAACGTGCTGCCCGGCCTGTCCCGCGCCACCGGCGTCGGGCCCGGCGCGCTGCGCGTGGTCACCGCCGACGCGCTGGGGGCCGGGCTGGCGCTGCTCGACGCGCCCGACATCGACTCCGTCGTGACCGCCAACCGCGAGCTGGCCGCGCAACTCCTGGCCGCCGCCGACCTGTGGCTGTTCGTCACCACCGCCGCCCGCTACGCCGACGAGGTGCCGTGGAGCTTCCTGCGCTCCGCCCGCGAACGCAGCACCGCCCTCGCCGTCGTGCTCGACCGCGTGCCGCCCGAGGCCGCCGGCCCCGTCGCCCGCGACCTCGAACGCCTCCTGGAGGAGAACGGCCTGGCCGGCAGCCGCCTGTTCACCGTCCCCGAGGCCGCGCTGCCCACCGAGAAGGCCCGGCTGCCCGCCGACGCCGTCGCGCCCATCGCCGGCTGGCTCGCCGGGCTCGCCGCCGACGCCGCCGAACGCTCCCGCGTCGTACGCCAGACGCTGTCCGGCGCGCTCGACAGCCTCGCCACCCGCGTGCCGTCGCTGGCCACCGCCGTCGAACGGCAGGAAGCCGGCTTCGACGCGCTGCGCTCCATCGTGACCGCCGCCTACGCGGGCGGGCTCGCCGACTTCGACGAGGGCATGCGCGACGGGTCGCTGCTGCGCGGCGAGGTGCTGGCCCGCTGGCAGGACTTCATCGGCACCGGCGACCTGATGCGCTCCCTGGAGAGCCGCGTCGGCTGGCTGCGCGACCGCATCGTCGGCTTCTTCACCGGGCGCGCCCCCGAGGTCGAGCTCCGCGACGCCCTGGAGAGCGGCGTCGAGACCCTGATCAAGGGCGTCGCCGACAGCGCCGCCGAACGCGCCCTCGACGGCTGGGCCGCCGCGCCCGGCGGGCCCGGCCTCCTCGAACGCGCCGGCCCCGTCGAGTCCGCCCGCCTCGGCCGCGCCTCCGCCGCGCTCGGCGAGCAGGCCGAGACTGCCGTGCGCGGCTGGCAGGAGTACGTCCTCGACCTCGTACGGGAGGAAGGCGCCGAACGGCGCACCACAGCACGGATGGCGTCGTTCGGGGTGAACGGCGCGGGGCTGCTGCTGATGCTGGCCGTGTTCGCCTCCACCGGCGGGCTGACCGGCATCGAGGTCGGCATCGCGGGCGGCACCAGCGTGCTGTCCCAGAAACTCCTCGAAGCGATCTTCGGCGACCAGGCCGTCCGCACCCTCACCGCCCGCGCCCGCGACGACCTGCGCGAACGCGTCCGCGAACTCCTCGACCACGAAGCCGATCGCTACCTGGACCTGCTCGCCACCGTCGAACCCCCGCCCGGCACCGCCGCCGCCCTGCGCGACGCCGCCGCCACCGTCCGCCGCCACCGGGCCGAACTGCCGGGCGGTGACCAGGCGTGAAACTGCTGCGCCGCAAGGACCGGCCCACCCTGGAAACCCGGCTCGACGCTCTCCTCGAAGCCGCCTCACTCGGCGAAGAACGGCTGGCCGACGACGCCGTCCAGGCCGCCCGCGAAGTCGCCGAACGAGCCGGGACCCGGCGGCGGCTCTCCGTCGCCCACACCGTGGCCGCGCTCGCCGGAGCCACCGGCAGCGGCAAGTCGTCCCTCTACAACGCGCTGGCCGGGGCCGAACTCGCCGGCGTCGGCGTCACCCGGCCCACCACCGCCACCGCCCAGGCCGCGCTCTGGGACGGCGAAGGCGCCGGGCCGCTGCTCGACTGGCTGGAGGTGCCGCACCGGCACTCCGCGTCCGGTGGCGGGCTCGGCGGGCTCGTCCTGCTCGACCTGCCCGACCACGACTCCATCCGGCTCACCCACCGGCTGGAGGTCGACCGGCTGGTCGAGCTCGTCGATCTGCTCGTGTGGGTGCTCGACCCGCAGAAGTACGCCGACGCCGCCGTGCACGAACGCTACCTGCGGCCGCTCGCCGGGCACCGGGACGTCATGGTCGTCGTGCTCAACCAGATCGACCGGCTGCCGCCCGAGGCCGTCGAGCGGTGCCTGCGCGACCTGCGCCGCCTCCTCGACGACGACGGGCTCACCGGCGTGCCCGTCCTCGGCGTCTCGGCCCGTACGGGGGCCGGGGTCGCCGACCTCCGCGCGCTGCTGGCCGACCGGGTGGCCCGCCGCAAGGCCTGGTCCGACCGGCTCGCCGCCGACGTCCGCGACGCCGCCACCCTCCTCACCACCGCCTCCACCCTCCCACCCCACCCCGAGAAGAGCGCCGCCCCGCCCGAACAGACCACCACCCCCGAGGCACCGCCTCCCAGCGCGGAGGGCGCGGGCGCTTCCCCGCAGGGGCGGGTCGCCGCGTCCGCAGGGGGGTCGTTCGGTGCGGAGGGGACGGGGGTTCTGGCGTTGGGGCGGGCCGCGCTCGCTCAGGGGGGACCTCAGCAGGGGGAGACAACCGTGCCCGGGGAGCAGGGCGTCGGGGGGTTGGCGGGGGCGTTGACGGCGGCGTTGTCGAAGGCGGCCGGGGTGCCGCTGGTGGTGGCGGCCGTGGCGAAGGGGCACCGGCATCGGGCGGTCGTGGCGACCGGGTGGCCGGTGACGCGGTGGGTGCGCAGGTTCCGGCCGGACCCGCTGCGCAGGCTGCGGATCGGGGTGGCGGCCCCGTCCGGGCGCGGCCGAGGCGACCGTGCGGACCGCGCGGCGGCCCGTACGGGGCAGGGGGTCGAGCCGGTGAGCCGCACGTCGGTGCCGGCGGCGTCGGCGGTGCAGCGGGCGCAGGTGGAGACGGCGATCCGGGATGTCGGCGAGCAGGCCGCGCGGGGGCTGCCGGCGGCGTGGGCGGCGGCGGTGCGGCGGGCGGCCCGGTCGCGGTCGGCGGAGCTGGCCGACGCGGTGGACCGGGCGGTGGGGCGCACGTCGCTGGGGGTGACGCGGCGGCCGCGCTGGTGGCGGGCGGTGAACGTGCTGCAGTGGCTGGTGTTCGCGGGCATGGTGGCGGGCGCGGGCTGGCTGGCGGCGCTGTTCGGGATGGACTACCTGCGGTTGCCGGAGCCGCCGATGCCGACGGTGTGGGAGGTGCCGTGGCCGACGGCGCTGCTGGTGGGCGGGGCGCTGGCGGGCGTGCTGGTGGCGCTGCTGTCGAGGCTGGCCGCGTGGCTGGGCGGGCGCCGTCGTGCCCGTAAGGCCGCGCGGGCGTTGCGGGCCGCGATCGGCGAGGTGGGTCAGGCGTACGTGCTGGGGCCGGTGGAGGAGGAGCTGGCCCGTCACGCTCGCTTCACCGAGGCCGTGGAGAGGGCTCGCGCCGAATAGGGCGGCGCCGGTGTCTCATCCGATCCCGAGAGAGCCGGAGATCTGCTGGAGGCTGTCCAGCAGCGGGCGCAGCAGCGGGTGCGACTCGGCCCCGCGCCGGACGGCGGCGAACACGCGGCGCTCCATGCCGGCCGCGAGCGGGCCCGGCGTGTGGTGCACCGTGACGCCGGGCAGCGTCATGTCGCGCAGCGCCAGCCGGGGCACCAGGGCGATTCCCGCCCCGGCCCCGACCAGCGCCACCACGGCGCGGAAGTCGTCCGAGCAGTGCGCGAACCGGGGCGAGAAGCCCGCCTGCTCGCAGGCGAACGCGATCACGTCGTGCACGGGGTTGCCGGGGTAGGGGCCGATCCACGTCTCCCCGGAGGCGGCGGCGAGGTCCACGGCGGAGCCGGACAGCGGGTGGCCCTCCGGCAGCACCAGGTCGAACGGCTCGGCGTACAGCGGGACGCGGAACAGGCGGCGGTCGGCCGCGTCGGGGCCGCCCCGGTACTCGACGGCGATCGCCACGTCGGCCTCGCCGTCGAGGAGCATCGCCAGGCTCTGGTGGCCCTCGGCGTCGCGTACCCGCACCTGGATGCCGGGCGTGGTAGCGCGCAGCGCGACGATCGCGGGGGAGAGCACGGCGCTGATCGCGGTGGCGAAGCAGGCCGCGGTGACCTCGCCCGCTGCGCCCGTGGCGTAGGCGGCGACCTCGGCCTCGGCCCGTTCGAGCTGGGCCAGCACTTCGTTCGCGTGGGCCAGCATGATCTTGCCGACGGCGTTGAGCCGGACGCCGCGCCCGTCGCGCACGAACAGCCGGTGCCCCACCTCGTGCTCCAGGGCGACGAGCTGCTGGGAGACGGCCGACGGCGTCAGGTGGAGGGTGGCCGCCGCGGCGGTGACCGTGCCGTGGTCGGCCACCGCGCGCAGCGTGCGCAGCCGCCGCGTGTCTATCACGCTGCGAGGATACGGGTCAGGCGCGCGCCCGTACGAACGCGGTCACCGCCCGGTCCACGTCGGCGGCGGAGTGGGCGGCCGAGAGCTGGACGCGGATCCTGGCCTGGCCGTGCGGCACCACCGGGTAGGAGAAGCCGATCACGTAGACGCCCAGTGCCAGCAGCCGCTCGGCCATGGCGGAGGCCTCGGCGGCGTCGCCGATCATCACGGGGACGATCGGGTGGTCGCCCGGCAGGATGTCGAACCCCTCGGCCGCCATCCGGCTGCGGAACCGCTCGGTGTTGGCGCGCAGCCGCTCGCGGGCGTCGCTGGAGGTCTCCAGCAGGTCCAGGATGCGCAGCGACGCCGCGGCGATCACCGGGGCGAGCGAGTTGGAGAACAGGTACGGGCGCGAACGCTGCCTGAGCAGGTCGCAGATCTCCTGCCGGGCGGCGACGTAGCCGCCGCTGGCGCCGCCGAGCGCCTTGCCGAGCGTGCCGGTGATGATGTCGACCCGGTCGCTCACCCCGTGCAGCTCGGGCGTGCCGCGCCCGGTGGGGCCGACGAAGCCGACGGCGTGCGAGTCGTCGACCATGACCATGGCGTCGTAGCGCTCGGCCAGGTCGCAGATGTCGGCGAGCGGCGCCAGGTAGCCGTCCATGGAGAAGACGCCGTCGGTGACGATCAGCCTGCGCCGCGCGTCGGCCGACTCCTTCAGCCGGGACTCCAGCTCGGCCATGTCGCGGTTGGCGTAGCGGTAGCGGCGGGCCTTCGACAGCCGGATGCCGTCGATGATGCTGGCGTGGTTGAGCGCGTCGGAGATCACCGCGTCCTGCGCGTCGAGCAGCGTCTCGAACACGCCGCCGTTGGCGTCGAAGCACGAGCTGTAGAGGACGGTGTCCTCCTGGCCGAGGAAGTCGGACAGCCGGGCTTCGAGCTCCTTGTGCACCTCCTGGGTGCCGCAGATGAACCGCACCGAGGCCATGCCGAACCCCCACCGGTCCAGCGCCTGCTTGGCGGCCTCGACGACCTCGGGGTGGTCGGCCAGGCCCAGGTAGTTGTTGGCGCAGAAGTTGAGCACCTCCTGGCCGGCCACGCTCACCGCCGAGCTCTGCGGGGTGCTGATCACCCGCTCGGGCTTGAGCAGCCCGGCCTCGGTGATCTCGTCAAGCGTCGCACGCAGCTGCTCGCGTACGTTCGTGAACATCAAGCGCTCCAATCCAGGATGACTTTGCCCGTGCGGCCACTGGCGGCGGTGTCGAAGGCGGCGTCGAACTCGTCGTACGGGAAGCGGTCGGTGATCACCGGGGTGAGGTCGAGCCCCTTCTCCAGCAGGACCGACATGTTGTACCAGGTCTCGAACATCTCGCGGCCGTAGACGCCCTTGATGGTGAGCATCGAGGTGACGACTGTCGCCCAGTCGATCGCGAACTCCTCGGCGGGCAGGCCGAGCATGGCGATCCGGCCGCCGTGGGTCATGTGCGCGATCATGTCGCGCATCGCCGCCGGGTTGCCGGACATCTCCAGGCCGACGTCGAAGCCCTCGCGCATGTCGAGGCGGCGCATGCCGTCGGCGATGGTGTCGCGGGAGACGTTCAGCGCCAGGTTGACGCCGAGCTTGCCGGCCAGGTTGAGCCGCTCGTCGCTGACGTCGGTGATGGCCACGTGGCGGGCGCCGACGTGGGTGGCGACGGCGGCGGCCATGAGCCCGATCGGGCCGGCCCCGGTGATCAGCACGTCCTCGCCGACGAGGGGGAAGGAGAGCGCGGTGTGCACGGCGTTGCCGAACGGGTCGAAGATGGCGGCCACGTCGGGGTGGACGGGGGTGCGGTGCACCCACACGTTCGTGGCGGGCAGCGTCACGTATTCGGCGAACGCGCCGTCGCGGTTGACGCCGAGGCCGATGGTGTTGCGGCACAGGTGGCGGCGGCCGGCCATGCAGTTGCGGCACTTGCCGCAGACGATGTGGCCCTCGCCGCTGACGAGGTCGCCGACCGCGATGTCCTCGACGCCGGGCGCCACCTCGACCACGTGCCCGGAGAACTCATGTCCCACGATGAGCGGAAGCTTCAGCGTTTGCTGCGCCCAATCGTCAAATTTCCGAATATGCAGGTCTGTGCCGCATATGCCGGTCCGCAGGACCCTGATCTTCACCTCGCCCGGCCCCACCTCGGGCTCCGGGACGTCGACCAGCCAGAGCCCCGGCTCCGCCCTCTCCTTGACCAGCGCTTTCATCGCGTGCATCCCCCTCGATCCGAACCTAACGCACTGTGCCGCTTCCCCTCCCGCGTGTCCATCGAGGGATTCTTAACTGCCCCCCAAGCTCTGCTTCACGCTGAAGGGCGTACGCGGTCTGAGCAGGAGATCATCAACCCTGATGCGCATTGATGTGCAAAAATGCCGACTTACAGGCATAAAAAGACCAGAGGGGCATCCGTGGAAGACCTGCGATTCGGCGTCATCGGCCTCGGCCTGCGCGTGAGCCTCGCCGTGGCCGCCCACCAGCCCGGCCGGGGCTCGGTGGTGGCCGCGGTCTGCGACACCGACCCGGCGACGCTCAAGGAGCAGGCCGCCCGCTTCGGCGACCCGGTGACCACCACGGACCACCGCGACCTGCTCCGCCGCGACGACCTCGACGCGATCATCGTGATGACGCCCGACGACACCCACGAGGAGATCGCGATCGCCTGCCTGGAGGCGGGCAAGGCCGTCTACCTGGAGAAACCGCTGGCCATCACCGTCGAGGGCTGCGACGCCGTCCTACGCGCCGCCCGCGACACCGGCACCCGCCTGTACGTGGGCCACAACATGCGGCACATGGGCGTCGTCCGGCTGATGCGCGACATCATCGCCCGCGGCGACATCGGCGAGCCGAAGACCGTCTGGGTGCGCCACTTCGTCTCCTACGGCGGCGACTACTACTTCAAGGACTGGCACGCCGACCGGTCCCGCACCACCGGCCTGCTGCTGCAGAAGGCCGCCCACGACCTCGACGTCCTGCACTGGCTGGCCGGCGGCTACACCACCCGGGTCAACGCCCTCGGCGACCTCGCCCTCTACGGCGACCTGCCGCGCCGCGCCCCCGGCACGCCGCGCCCCGACGGCTGGCTGCGCGAGTTCGACTGGCCGCCCACCAGCCGCCGCGACCTCCACCACGTCGTCGACGTCGAGGACGTCTCGGTCATGAACATGCGCCTCGACAACGGCGTCGTCGCCGCCTACCAGCAGTGCCACTTCACGCCCGACTACTGGCGCAACTACACCGTCATCGGCACCGAAGGCCGCCTGGAGAACTTCGGCGACGGCCCCGGCGACACCGTCAAGGTGTGGAACACCGGGCCCACCGGCTACCGCGACGACTGCGACATCGCCTACCGGGTCCCGCAGGCGCAGGGCAGCCACGGCGGCGCCGACCTGGACATCGTCGCGGAGTTCCGCCGGTTCGTGCGCGAGGGCGGCGTCACCGACACCTCCCCGGTGGCGGCCCGCATGAGCGTCGCCGCCGGCTACATGGCCACCCTGTCCCTGCGCGACGGCGGCGCCCCGTACGACGTGCCGCCCCTGGACCCGGAGCTGGCCGCCTACTTCGACGGCGGCCAGCGCTGACGAAAGGCCCGCGGCGGGCGGGTCAGCGGCCGGATTCGCGGTGGCGCTCGTCCAGGTCGGCGGGGGCGGCGTCGCGGTCGACGCCCGGGAAGGGCGACGGCTCCTGGGCGGCCTGGGTGAGCTGGCGGGGGCCGTTGGGGTTCTCGGCGTCCTGGGCGTCGGCGACGGCCTCGGCGGCGGCTTCGGACGCCTTGGCGATCTCCTCGTCCATGGCCGACGTCTCCGGGGCCTCCTCGCGCGTGGCGGCCGAGCGGGGGAGCGCCTCGGTGAAGGCCTTGGAGACGCCCTGGAGGGCCGAGGTGACCTCGCTGGGGATGACCCAGAACGTGTTGCCCTCACCCTGCGCGAGCTGCGGCAGCACCTGCAGATACTGGTAGGCGAGCAGCTTGGGGTCGGGGTCGTTGCGGTGGACGGCCTGGAAGACCTGGTCGATGGCGCGCGACTGGCCCTCGGCTTCGAGGATCGCGGCGGCGCGCTGGCCCTCGGCGCGCAGGATGCTGCTCTGCTTGTCACCCTCGGCGGTGAGGATCTGCGACTGGCGCTGGCCCTCGGCGTTGAGGATGGCGGCGCGCTTGTCCCGCTCCGCGCGCATCTGCTTCTCCATCGCGTCCTTGATGGTCTTGGGCGGGTCGATGGCCTTGATCTCGACCCGGTTGACCCGGATGCCCCACTTGCCGGTGGCCTCGTCGAGGACGCCGCGCAACTGGCTGTTGATGGTGTCGCGGGAGGTCAGCGTCTTCTCCAGGTCCATGGAGCCGACGACGTTACGCAGGGTGGTGACCGTGAGCTGCTCGACGGCCTGGATGTAGTTGGCGATCTCGTAGGCGGCGGCGCGCGGGTCGGTGACCTGGAAGTAGAGGACGGTGTCGATCTCGACGACCAGGTTGTCCTCGGTGATGACCGGCTGGGGGCGGAACGACACCACCTGCTCGCGCAGGTCGATCATCGGATAGACGCGGTCCACGTACGGGATGACGAAGTTGAGCCCGGGCTTGAGCGTGCGGTGGTAGCGGCCGAGGCGTTCGACGTTGCGCGCCCGCGCCTGCGGGATGATCCGCACGGCCTTGAGCACGGTGAACACCGCGAAGAGTATGACGAAGATGCCGACGAGCAACAGCGGATCCATGGCTCACTCCCGGGGATATACGAGGGCGGTGGCACCGTCGATCTCGATGACGTCGACGGTGGCGCCGGTGGGGATCACGAGGGTCTCGTCGTAGGCGCGAGCCGACCATTCCTCGCCGCCGATGCGGATGCGGCCGTCTCGCCCGGTGACCTCGGACAGGACGTAGGCGGGCTTGCCGACGAGGGCTTCGACGCCGAAGCGGCGCAGTTGCGGCTGGCGGATGTGACGTGCGGCGATGGGCCGGATCACGACCAGGCCGGCCGCGGACGAGAGGGCGAACAGCAGCAGTTGGAGCGGGACGGGCAGGCCCAGCGCGGCGCCCGCCGCGGTCAGGAGGGAGGCGACGCCGAGCAGGCCGAGGGCCGCGGTGAGCGTGAAGATCTCGGCCACCCCGAGGACGACTGCGAGGATAATCCAGATGATCCATTCATCCATGCTCCGGCCTCCTATAGGGACAACGGGCCTGCGCAGGCACCAGTTCCCCCCCTGTTCCACCGTAATGCCGGAAGCGGCGCTACGGCAGGGGCGGGGCCGAACGCAGGGCGCTTCCGCGCAGCCACTGCTCCCACGACAGTTGCCAGAAGCCCCATCCGTTGTCCCATTCGAGCCGGCGATCGGTGCCGGTGATCGTCACGGGGTCGCCGCGCAGTGAGGTGTCGTAGAACCAGGCGGCCTGGTCGGGGCGGGCGTTGACGCAGCCGTGGCTGACGTTGGCGCGGCCCTGGGCCCACACGTTGTCCTTGGCGTGCACGTACTCGCCGCTGTCGGAGATGCGGACGGCATGGTCGATCATGACGTCGTAGTAATCAGGGTCGCCTTCGGAGCGGCCGGGGGAGATCATGCGGACCGGGTTGCCCTTGTCCATCGTCAGGTGGACGCCGCTGGTCGTGGTGTATTCGCGGGTGGTGGCCATGCCGGCGCTGATGGCCATGCGCTGCACCACCCGCCCGTCGCGCCGGACGGTCATTTGGTGAGTGCGGGTGTCGATGGCGCTGGTCTGCGCGCGGCCCACGGTGAAGGCGAAGGTCTGGTCGCTGACGCCGTAGACGCCGGGGGCCAGGCGGATGCCGGCCAGGTGGGCGGTGACCGTGACCTGCTGGCGGGGCCGCCAGAACCGCCGGGGCCGGTAGACGGCCCGGGTGTCGTCGATCCACCGCCAGGCGCCTTCGGCGGGCGGCTCGGCCCGGACCTCCAGGGCGCGCTCGACGGCCGCCTTGTCGCGGATGGGCGTGTCGAAGTCGAGGATGACCGGCATGCCGATGCCGACGGTCTCGCCGGGCTGCGGGGTGGTGGCGGCCAGGCCGAAGGAGCGGGCGGCCTGGCGGGTGCGGAAGCGGCCCATCGTCACCGTCGAGGGGCCTTCGGCGCCCGCGGCCTTGACGGTGACGGTGTATTCGGCGCCGGGCTTCAGCGTCCAGGAGGAGCGCCAGGTGGTGCGGGTGGGGTCGAGCGTGCCGCGCACGGGCACGCCCGACACGTACGCGAGCACCTGGCTGAGTGTGCCGCCCTTGGCGCTGACCACCAGGCCCTGGTCGGGGCGGGCGCGCTTGGTGTCGAAGGCGGGGGAGACGTGGACGACGGGCGGGCGGGGCGGGGGCTCGGCCGAGGCGCAGCCGGCTGCCGTGAGCAGCACGGCCACGCAGATCGTCGCGGCACGCCGCAGCATGACACTCCTGCTTTCCGGGGACCGGGGAGCCTCAAGGGTAGCGGGGAGTCATGGCTCAAGCACGCCGAGTCACTTATCCGACAGTTCCGGTTACCTCCCCCAAGGAGATGTCGCCGGCCTTGGCGCTGATCGTCACCGTGTCGCCGTCCTGGAGGAACGTCCTGGTGTCGCCGCCGGCGAGCTTGAGCGGGTCGGTGCCGTTCCAGGTGATCTCGATGAGCGAGCCGCGCTCGTCCACCTGGCCGCCGGAGACGGTGCCGCTGGCGAACAGGTCGCCGGTGCGCAGCGGCGCGCCTCCAGAGGTCAGATGCGCGAGCATCTGGTCCGGCGTCCAGTACATGTCCCGGTACGGCGGGCGCGAGATGACCTCGCCGTTGAGCCGGATCTCCATGGTCAGGTCGAGTCCCCAGTCGCCCTTGCGGCGCAGGTAGTCGAGCGGCGGCGGGTCCTGCTCGCGGCCGGGGACGCGCGGCAGCGCCTCCAGCGGCGTGACCCACGGCGAGATCGACGTGGCGAACGACTTGCCCAGGAACGGCCCGAGCGGCACGTACTCCCACGCCTGGATGTCACGCGCGGTCCAGTCGTTGACCAGCGTCACCCCGAACACGTGGTCCTCGAAGTCGCCGGTCCCCGGCACGCCGACCACGAACCCCAGCTCGGCCTCGATGTCGAGCTTGGCGGTCGGCCCGTAGGAGCCGGCGCCGAGCTGCCCGTGCGGCCGCCTGATCGGGGTGCCGGACACCACGACGGTGCCCGCCCTGCCGTGGTAGCCGACGGGCAGGTGTCGCCAGTTGGGCAGCAGCGGCTCGCTGCCGGGCCGGAAGATGCGGCCCAGGTTGCCCGCGTGCTCCATCGAGCAGTAGAAGTCGACGTAGTCGGCCACCTCGAACGGCAGGTGCAGCTTCACCTGGTCGAGCGGCACCAGGTGCGGCTCGGTGATGGCCAGGTCGCCGGTGAGCTTGTTGCGGATGAGCGTGCGGGTGTCGTGCCAGGCGCTGCGCCCGCGGGCCATGAACGGGTTGAGCGTGGGCGCCGCGAACACCTCGTCGTGCAGCGCGGCCGCCAGGTCGAGCACCCGGTCGCCGTATCGCACCCCCACCCTCGGCGCCTCACCGTGCCGTGAGAACACCCCGTAGGGCAGGTTGTCCACTCCCCAGCTCACGCTTCCTCCTCGATCAGTCCCAGGGCCCGCAGGTCGTCGACGGGCGTGCCGGTGCTGCACGAGCCGTAGCTCACCAGCAGGTGCCTGGCCCGCTTCGCGGTCTCCTCCGGTACGTTGCGCGCGAGCTGCACGAGCTGGCCCACGTCGGTGGAGCGCAGCACGGGCGCCGGGTCGCGGCCCGCGACCGCCTCGCACACGGCCAGCACCAGGTTGAGGAAGCCGTAGCGGTCCACGCCGAGCGTGGGGTCGAAGTGCCGTACGGCGTGGTGCAGCCCGGCGGTCGCCTTGAACGGGATGTCGTTCTCGACGCAGAACCGGATGAACGCGGCGACCTGCTCGACCGGCGGGAAGGCGTCGGCCGCCTCGCCGCCGCAGCGGATCTTCAGCCCCACCCCGGCGGGCACGTCCGGGACGAACTTGCCCGGCGGCACCTCGACGAACAGCCGTATCCCCGAGGGCAGGTCCAGCTCGCGGGCCACGTCCTCGACAGTGCGCTCGGCGGGCAGCCTGGCCTCGACGAAGTCGACGGGCAGGTCGTCGAAGGGCGGCAGCTCGGGCGTGTCCTTGATCAGCCCGATGCGGCGCGGCTGCCAGTCCTCGGCGCGCAGCCGGTCGAGCCGGCTGGCCGGGCACAGGAAGCGGTGCGTGAGCACCTCGACGTTCTCCTCGACGCCGCGCCGGTTGCGGGCCAGGGCTTCGGACATGTGCAGCGACGTCGGCGGGAACAGGCCCGCGTCGTCGACGAGTGCGGTGAAAAGCGTCATCGTGACCAGGTCCAGGCGTATCCGGGGTCCTCGCAGGACAGTGCGCCCTGCCCGAGATCGAGCGGGCGGAAGGTGTCGACCATCACGGCCATCTCGCTGGTGGTCGTGACGCCCTTGGCGACGGCGTCGATGACCGCCTCGACCGCGCCGGGCTGCGGCCCGTGCGTGAATCCGGCCGGGTGCAGCGAGATCGAGCCGACGTCGATGCCGGATCCCTGGCGTGCGGAGTAGTCGCCGCCCACGTAGAACATGAACTCGTCGGAGTCCACGTTGTGGTGGTTGTAGGGGATCGGCACGGATTCGGGATGGAAGTCGAGCGGCCGGGGGCAGAACGAGCACACGACGAAGCCGGGGCCCTCGAAGGTCTGGTGGACCGGCGGCGGCGCGTGCGTCTTCTTCACCACGGGCTCGAAGTCGTTGATGTTGAACGCGTACGGGTAGAGGCAGCCGTCCCAGCCGACCACGTCGAACGGGTGGTTGCGGTAGACCAGCCGGGTGAGCCCGCCGCGGGTGCGGACGAGCACCGGCACCTCCTCGCCCTCGACGGTCAGCGGCTCGGCGGGGGCGCGCAGGTCGCGCTCGCAGTAGGGGGCGTGCTCCAGGAACTGGCCGTGCTGCGACAGGTAGCGCTTGGGCGGCCTGATGTGCCCGGACGCCGCGATGACCAGCGCGTTGACGGGTCCGTCGGGCACCCAGCGGTGGATGGTGCCGGTCGGGATGACGACGTAGTCGCCGGGCCCGGCCTCGATCACCCCGTACGTGGACTCGAACCGGGCGCGGCCGGCCTGGACGTACACGCATTCGTCGCCCATCGAGTTGCGGTAGAGCTCGCTGGGCCGGTCGGTGGTGGCGTACGACAACCGGACGTCGCCGTTGCCCGCCAGCAGGACGCGCCCGGACACGAGGTCGCCGGCGCTGGTGAGCTGCTGGGTGCGGAAGTGGCGCGGCGACAGCGGCAGGTTGGGCTCGAGCCGCGTGCTGATCTCGGGGGTGACGGCCTCGGCCTTGAGGATGGCGGTCGGCAGGTGGCGGTGGTAGAGCAGCGAGGAGTCGGACGAGAAGCCTTCCTCGCCCATCAGCTCCTCGGCGTACAGGCCGCCGTCGGGCCGCCTGAACTGGACGTGGCGCTTGCGAGGCACCTCTCCCACGACGCGGTAGTACGGCATCCGCTCCTCCACCAACTGTCCGCTAATCGGACGCATGTGTCCTTTATGTGTAACAACCGTCCGTCATAGCCTCCGCAATGTCAACCCAGCGCGTCGGCGAGCCCGGCCGCCGCCTCGACGACCAGCGCGCCTGTGGAGGGAGGCAGCGGCCCGAACGTCACCACCCCGACGGAAGCCTCCAGCCAGGGCAGCCCCGTCACCGGCGCCGCCATCCCCCTTGCACCCTCCTGCAACTGCCCCTCGGTGACGAGATAATCGGCCCGGCCCTCGCGCGCCGCCAGAATCGCCTGCCCGGCCGCGCCTTTGGCCAGCGGATGGCGCGAGCCCTCGCGGTAGGCCACGTGCATGTCCGTCCACGACGGCTCGACCACGGCGACCGCGAGCCCGTCGTCGCCCTCGGCCACGGTCAGGTGCGCGGTCGCGCCCACCTGCTCGGCCAGCCGCCGCAGCGTGGGCAGCGCCGCCGCGCGCAACAGCGGCTGCACGGCCTGCGCCAGCACGAGCACGCCGAACCCCAGGTGCACCCGCCCTTCGGCGTCGCGGCGGACGAACCCTTCGTTGAGCAGCGTGGTCAGCAGGCGGTAGACCACGGGCCGGCTCAGCGACAGCTCGGCGCTCAGCTCGGTGGGCGTGCGGCCGCCCTTGCCGTCGGCGAGCAGGCGCAGCAGGCGCAGCCCGCGTTCGAGGGTCTGGGCGGATTCGGCGGCCATGACAACGATTATCTATGCGTGAGCCGAGGGTGACGTAACGCGATGAAAGGGGTACGTAACGGAGCAGAAGCACCGGGGGGTAAAAATGCGGTCAACGTGGATACTCCTGGTTGCCGGGTTGGCCATGTGCGGGTTGCTTCCGGCCCTTCCCTCCGACGGCGCGCAGGCGATCTACATGGCCCGGGGTCTGCCGGTGGCGACCCCGTCCGACCGGCTCGTGGAGGACACCTTCTACGTCACCGAGGGCATCGAGGTGGCGCGTCAGCTCCTGCCCGTCGAGAAGGGCGTCGCCTTCCGCGCCGCGGCGGAGCTCGTGCCCGGCATCGGGGTCGACGCCGCGGGCAGGCTGTACGGCACGCCCGACCGGGCGGGCACGTACGCGGGGCACGTCCAGGTCTGCGCCGGCCAGAGCTGCACCGAGGAGCGGATCACGTTCGTCGTGCTGCGCAACGTGCCGTGGGACCCGGGCGTGCTCACCTTCCCCGGCTCGGCCGGACGGCCGCTGACCGGGCGCATCCAGATCAAGGGCGGGCCGTCGGGCGTGCTGCCTACCGTCAGCGTCACGAACCACGACGCGCTGCCACACGGCGTCACGATCGGCCCCGACGGGAACATCAGCGGCGTGCCGACGGCGGCGGGCGTGACGCGGGTGCCGGTGCGCATCTGCGTGGCGGGCAACTGCGCGGGCGTCGTGGTCACATTCATCGTGGTCTGACCCTTGCGGCGGGACCGGCTTTCCGGTCACCGTGAATCCCATGAAATCGGTCATTGTGGTCGGGGCAGGGATCTGGGGATCGTCGCTGGCCTTGCGGCTGGCCGAGACCGGCTGGGCGGTGACGCTGGTCGAGCAGCACACCCCCGGGCACGTGCGCCAGGCGAGCGCGGGGGAGACCAGGCTGCTGCGCTGCTCGCACGGCTCCGAGGAGTGGTACGCCCGGATGGCCTGGCGGGCGCGCGAGGGCTGGCGGCGGCTGGAGGAGCGGGCCGGCGAGCCGCTCTATCACGAGGCGGGCCTGATGTGGTTCGCCGGGACGCCGGACGGCTGGGAGCACACCAGCGCCCAGGTCCTGAAAAATCTCGACATCCCGTGTGAGGTGCTGGACCCCGCCGACGGCGCCAGGTTCTTCCCCGAGTTCCGCGGCGACGACCTCAGCTTCCTGCTCTGGGAGCCGCACGCCGGCGTGCTGCGCGCCCGCCGCGCCACCCAGGTCACCGCCGCCCTCGCCGTGTCGGCCGGCGTCCGCCTGGTCCGCGCCCGCGCCGTGCCCGCCCCGGACGGCGTCCGCGTGGGCGGCGACGTGCTCACCGCCGACCGGATCGTGTGGGCCTGCGGCGCCTGGCTGCCCGAGCTGTTCCAGGTGCCGATGACCGTGACCAAGCAGGACACGCTGCACTTCGCCGTGCCCACCGCCTGGACCACGCCCGGCACCCCCGCCTGGGTGGACCACGGCGCCTCGGCCTACGGCCACGGCGACGTCGACGGCGTGGGCATGAAGGCCACCTCCGACGCCGAGGGCAGGCCGTACGAGCCCGAACACGGCGAGCGCGTGGTCGACGAGGCCAGCGTCGCGAACGCCCGCGCCTACCTGGGCCGCCGCTTCCCGTCGCTGGTGTCGGCGCCGGTGCTGTTCAGCCAGGTCTGCCAGTACGCGCTCACGCCCGACGCCGAGTGGATCATCGCCGAGACGTCGCCCGGCGTGTGGCTGCTCGGCGGCGACTCCGGCCACGGCTTCAAGCACGCCCCCGCGCTGGCCGAGTACGTGGCGGGCGTCCTGGACGGCGACCACGCGCCGGAGCCCCGCTTCGCCCTGCGCGAGCGGGTCCCGGCACGCGGCCTGCGGACCAGCGGCTCAACGTGAGGCGTGCTCCGGCGCGCGCAGGTTGCGCACCCCGGGGGACAGCAGCGCGGCGCACGTCGAGAGCAGCACCAGGACCCCGCAGCCGACCAGCGCCGCCGGCGCGCCCACCCGCTCCGCCACCGGCCCCGCCAGCATGAGCCCGACCGGGCCGAACATCAGCGAGCCCAGCGCGTCGTACGAGCTCACCCGCGACAGCGACTCGGGCGGGATCTCCCGCTGCATCGTCGTCTGCCACAGCACCCCGAACACGTCGAAGCAGACGCCCAGCAGGAACGCGCCCGCCACGCTGGCCCACAGCGGGGCCTGCCCGCCGAGCAGGAAGTACGGCAGCGCCACCGGCAGGCAGCACAGGGTGCCGACCAGGATCGGGCGGCGCGGGCGCAGCCGCAGCGACACCACCACCCCGGCGATCGTGCCCACGCCCTCCCCGGCCAGGAACGCCGACCAGGCCGCCGCCCCGCCGAGACTCTGCTCGGCCAGCAGCGGCCCGAGCACCCCGTGACCGGCCTGGATCGCCATCACCAGCACGGAGAACTGCGCCACCACCACCCAGATCCACTGCCGGGACCTGAACTCGCGCCATCCTTCCTGCAGATCGGCCAGCACGGAGTCGCCGGGCTTGGCACGTTCCGACCGGGTCATCCGCAGGCCCGCGACGAGCACGCCCGCCAGCGCGTACAGCCCGGAGCTGACCGCCAGCGCCCAGCCGCCGCCGACCAGCACCACCGTGCCGCCGCCGAGGACCGCGCCGCCCACGCGGGAGACGTTCGCGCCCAGGCCCAGCAGCGCGTTGCCGGCCTGCAGCCGCTCCGGCGGCACCACCTCGGGGATGATGCCGGTCAGCGCGGGGAAGATCACCGCGATCCCCATGCCGGTCACCGCCGCTGCCGCCGCCATGAGGGGCATCGGCGTCCAGCCGGTCAGCATCATGGCCGCCAGCGCGGCGAACCCGGCGGCGTTCACCCACTCGCCGGCCATCATCACCCGGTTGCGCGGCAGCCGGTCCGCGATCACCCCGCCGAACAGCAGTAACAGCACGGTCGGCAGCGACTGCGCGGTGAGCACCACCGACAGCGTGGTGGCGGTCGCGCCGGGCAGGCGCAGCACCCCGAACGCCAGGGCGACGGGCGCGAACGTGCTGCCCAGCACCGAGAGCGTCCGGGCGGACAGCAGCAACGCGAACCGGCGGTCCCGGAGCAGCGCGAGATCCCCGAGCACGCCTCTTCCCCCTTGCTGAGCCCCGCACTCGCCGTGGAGGACAGTCGTAAAGCAACCCCGTTGATGTGATTGAACGATACTGATTCGGCCGATAGTGTGCGATATGCCCGGCGATCACCCCCCTCGGAAGGCGCCATGAGACTGAGGCAGATCTTCGTCATCGGCCTGACCCTGTCGCTGCTCGGCATCGGCGTCCCCGCCTGGTCGCAGGACGACCCGCGCAGCTGCAACGACCTGATGGACGCGGACGCCCCCGCCTATGTCGTCTGCACCTGGCTCGCCACGCCCGAGGAGGCGGCCGACATCGCCAGGTTCTGGGCCGGCAACGACGGCCAGAACATGAAGGACTCCGGTCCCATGGACAAGGGCACCGTCGACTGCACCCAGCCGGGCAACGTCTGCCCCGGCGGCGGCGAGGGTGACGGCGAGATGCACGAGATCGGCGACCCGCTCCCCGAGGACGCCGAAGAGGGCGGCACCCCCGAGTGCGAGGGCGCCGAGCCCTGCTACGTCGACCCCGACAACGTCACGCCCGCCCAGGCCAAGCAGGCCGCCGAGAGCCCCACCGGCCAGAGCGTCAAGACCGCCGCCGCAACCGGCATGCGCATCTGGATCGACGCCGAGCTGGCCGACGACTACAAGGCCGGCAAGCTCGCCGAGGCCGCCAAGCAGGTCGCCGCGCTCGCCGTGCAGCCCGGCGTCGTCGGCGTCCGGTTCAGCTCCCAGCTCGGAGCCAACAGCACCTTCGAGAGCGCCGACGAGATCGACGCCTTCCTGACCGAGGCGTCCACCGCCCTGCGCAACTCCGCCCCCGGCAAGAAGCTCGCCGTCCACACCGTCGTGCCGGTCCTCGGCTGCGGCGCCGACGACGCCTGCAAGGCCGAGCTGACCAAGAAGCACCCGCTCCTCGACCCCGAGCGCGTCGGCGGCTGGCTCGCCAAGGGCCTCGTCGACCAGCTCGCCCTCGACGGCGGCCACCTGGCCACCGAGTACGCCACCTGGCAGATCTCCGCCGCCGACGCCCAGCGCAACCAGTGGATCCAGGTCCGCGCCCGCGCCTGGGACGCCTACGGCCAGATCGCCGCCGAGGACGCCGGCTTCGCCGCCCCCGGCGGCCCGCAGCTCACCGCCGAGCAGGCCACCCAGTCGATCACCGACCGCGTCGCCGCCCCGCTCCAGGCCGACGCCGCCGAGACCGTCACCCTCTGGACCCGCTGGCAGAACGACCAGGGCCAGGTCAACCGGGCCTACGGCGAGAAGTGGGCGGCGAACGCCACCTGGGACGAGCTCAAGAAGCTCACCTCGGTGCGGCCCCGCCTGGCCACGCTGTACAACCCGGCCGCTCCCGAGGTGGACGCGGCGACGGACCTGAAGAACCTCGCGCAGGTCTTCGGCCAGGTGTACCTCCACAGCGGCCTCTGAGCCACCCGGCGGACATGGACACCGCCGGGCGCTACCGAGGCTTCGCCCTGGAAGCCCGCGGCCACTCGCCCGCCTACGAGCTCCTGGCGAGCAGGATCGCCGACGACGACGGCCTGCTCGCCCTGATCGACCGGCTCCCCGAGGCCAAACGGCAGCCGAACCTGCTGCTGGGAGCCGTACGCCACCACGGCGGCCCGCACGACGACTACGCGACCTTCCGCGCCTGGACGACCGCCCACTGGGACCTGGTCAGCGCCACCATGCGCGCCCGCAGCACCCAGACGAACGAGCCGGGCCGGTGCGCCACCCTCCTGCCGGTCCTCGCCGCCCTGCCCCAGCCGCTGGCCCTGATCGAGGTGGGCGCGTCGGCCGGCCTGTGCCTCTACCCGGACCGGTACGCCTACCGCTACGACGACCGCCCGGTGCTCGGCTCCGCCGAGGTCGTCCTCGACTGCCGCACCGGCGGCCGGGCCCCGCTCCCGCGGGAGGTGCCCGCCGTCGCCTGGCGGGCCGGACTCGACCTCAACCCGCTCGACGTGCGCGACCCCGGCGACGTGCGCTGGCTGGAGTCGCTGATCTGGCCCGAGCGGCACGAACGCCTGCGCCGCCTGCGGGCCGCCGTCCGCGTGGCCGGCGCGGACCCGCCCCGCCTCGTGCGCGGCGACCTCAACGAGGCGCTCGCCGGCCTGATCGCCCAGGCGCCCGCCGGGGCCACCCCGGTCGTCTTCCACAGCGCGGTGCTCGCCTACCTGCCGCCGGAGGCGCGGGCGGCGTTCGCCGGGACCGTGCGCGCCCTGCCCGGCCACTGGATCTCCAACGAGGCCCCCGGCGTGCTGCCGCTCCCGGGCACTCCCGAGCCGCCCGCCGGCCGCGCGGTGTTCGTGCTCGCCCTCGACGGCAGGCCGCTGGCGTTCGCCGGTCCGCACGGTCAGTCGCTCGACTGGTTCGCTAGTGAGCCGCCGCCAGCGACCGGTCCAGCAGCTCGCTGAGCGCCCCGCGCGCCTCCTGCAGCTCGTCGATCCGCTGGTCGAGGTCCGTCAGATGACTCCGTACGTGATCGAGCACGCACGCCTGGAGGCCCACGCCGTCGTCCAGGAAGCACGGCATGACCTCCCGGATGACCTTCGTCGGCAGCCCGGCTCCCAGCAGCGCCCGGATCTGCCCCACCCTGGCCGGGGCGTCGGGCGCGTAGGTGCGGTGACCGCCGCTCGTCCTGACGGACTCCAGCAGCCCCTGATCCTCGTAGTAGCGCAGCAGGCGTACGTTGACGCCGGTGACGCGCGCCAGATCGCCGATCTTCACGTGACCCACCTCACCTTGAACCTCACACCGTTGGAGATCCTAACGTGGGCGGCATGACACAGATTTCCCTCTACGGCTTCCTTCGTCCCCGGCCCGAGCGCATGGACGAGGTCCGGCGCATCCTCACGTCGCTCGTCGAGCCCAGCCGCGCCGAGCCCGGCAACCTGCACTACGACCTGCACGAGCAGGAGGACGGCCGGTTCTTCCTCTACGAGGTCTGGCGCTCCCGGGAGGACCTGGAGCTGCACAACCAGTATCCGCCGCTGCGCGACTTCCTCGGCAACCTGTCCGACTACCTGGAGGAGGCCCCGGAGGCTTACTCCGGCACCCCGCTGAGCCCGCCCGCGCACGAGCGTCCGTGAGCATATGATCAGCGCATGGCGTGCCGCATCACCGAGCTCGTGCTCGACTGCCGTGACCCCGAGCGCCTGGCGGCGTTCTGGTGCGACGTGCTGGGCTATGTCGTGCTCGACCGCGATGAGGGCAGCGTGGGGATCGGGCCGGAGCGGCCGGGGCACCTGCCGGCGCTCGTGCTCAGCCTCTCCGACGACCCGAAGACGGGCAAGCTGCCGCTGCACATCGACGTCAACGCCACCGACCGCGATCAGGACGCGGAGCTGGCCAGGCTGCTGGCGATCGGCGCCCGGCACGCCGACGTGGGCCAGACCGGCGAGGAGACGTGGATCGTGCTGCAGGACCCGGAGGGCAACGAGTTCTGCCTGCTCCGGCGCACGGTCAAGGCTTGAGGAAGCTGCCGAACTCCTCGACGTCGATGAGCCCGTCGCCGTCCTTGTCGAGGCGCCGGACGCCTGCCTGGGCGGCTTCGAGGGTGATGGGCTGACCCAGCACCTCCATCAGCCGCACCAGCTCCTCGGCCGAGATGCGGCCGTCGTCGTCGGAGTCGATCAGGTCGAAGGTGATCGCGTAGTCGCTCATGGGTCAGACCTTAGTGGCGATCCGGCGGAGCGCGTCCACGAACCCGGTCACTTGCGGGCTGCGGTTGCCGGCCCGCCAGGCGATGGCCAGCCGGGCGGGCGGCAGGCCGGTGACCGGGCGGTGGAGCAGGCCGGGCCGCTTGTACAGTTTGGCGTTGCCCTCGGCGACGAGCACGACGCCGAGGCCGCCGGTGACGGCCTCGAAGACCTCCTCGGGGGTGCTCGCGGTGACGCCGACGACGGGCCCCGCGCCGGGGGAGGCGTCGCGGCCCAGCCAGAAGTCGCGCATCGGCCCGGCGGCGGCCGGCAGGGCGATGAACGGCTCGTCACGCAGCCGGTCGAACGGGATCTCGTCCAGACCGGCGAGCGGATGGTCGGCGGGCATGACGACGCATCGGCGCTCGGTGACGAGCACGTGCGTCTCCAGGCCGGGCGGGGCGGGCAGCCAGAGGAAGGCCACGTCGGAGCTGCCGTCCGCCAGGCCGCCGCTGGGGTCCTCCCAGCTCACCAGCCGCAGCGCGACCTCCCAGCCGGGCATGGCGGCGCGGAAGCCGCGCAGCGCCTCCTGCTGCAGGCCCCGGCCGACGGCGGTCTGCAGGCCGATGACCAGCGTGCCGGTGGGTGCGGCGGCCCTGGCGGTCTCGTAGCCGGTGTTCCACCGGTCGAGCAGGTCGGCGGCCACGGGCAGCAGCGCCGCGCCCTGCCGGGTGAGCGTGACGCCGCCGGGCACGCGGTCGAACAGCGGGCAGCCGAGCTGCCGTTCGAGCGCCCTGAGCTGCTTGGACAGCGCGGGCTGCGAGACGAACAGCCGTTCGGCGGCCCGGGTCACGTTCAGCTCCTCGGCGACCGCTACGAAGTACCGCAGATCCCGCAAATGCACGTCCATAGCTGATGGTTATAGCAAAGGGTCTTGGACGGGACCCGGCCCCCGGCAGCAGGATCGGCGGCATGAAGACACGTGAACTCGGCGGTTTGACGGTCCCGGCACTCGGCTACGGCGCGATGGTGCTGTCGCCCGGCATCTACGGCGACATCGACGAGGAACGGGGTGAGGCGGCGATCCGGGCCGCGCTGGACGCGGGCGCCACCCATGTGGACACCAGCGACGCCTACGGGCCCGACGGGCAGAACGAGCGCCTGGTCGGCCGGGCGATCAAGGGCCGCAGGGACGAGGTGGTCGTGGCCACCAAGTTCGGCCTGGCCGTGCCCGAAGGCGAGGACAGCAGGGCGCAGCCGGTCGGCTACGCCTTCGGCGAGCTGCGCGTGAACGCCGAGCCCCGGCTGGTGCGGCGCTACGCCGAGGCGAGCCTGCGCAACCTGGACACCGACGTGATCGACCTGTACTACCTGCACTACGCCGACCCGGGCGTGCCCGTCGAGGACACCGTCGGGGCGATGGCCGAGCTGGTCAAGGCCGGGCTGGTCAGGCACCTGGGCCTGTCCAATGTGACGGCCGCGCAACTGCGCCGGGCGCACGCCGTGCACCCGGTGGCGGCCGTGCAGAACGAGTGGTCCATGTGGCGGCCGATCGACCCGCTCCTGCTGCGCACGGCCGGCGAGCTCGGGGTGGGCATCGTGGCGTGGAGCCCGCTCGGCAACGGCTTCCTCACCGGCACCGTCCAGCAGCTCGGCGAGAACGACTTCCGGCACAACGCGCCGCGCTTCTCCGCCGAGAACCTGGCCGCCAACAACGACCGCTACGCGCCGATCCGCGGCCTGGCCGACCGGCTCGGCATCACCCCGGCCCAGCTCGCCCTGGCCTGGCTGCTCCACCAGGACGACCACGTCGTGGCCATCCCCGGCAGCCGCACCCCCGCGCACATCAGGGAGAACGTGGAAGCGGCCGGCATCACGCTGCACGCCGACACGCTCGCGACCATCGACGAAGCGCTCGGCCGGTTCGAGGTGACGGGCGGGACGCTTCTTTAACCGCATTTGGGGGTAGCTGGGCCCCCATGCGAATGACGTACACCAGCGACCTGTGGTGGAAGAACGCCGTCGTCTACTGCCTCGACGTCGAGACGTTCAAGGACGGCAACGGCGACGGCATCGGCGACTTCCGCGGGCTCACGCAGGAGATCGACTACCTCGCCGGCCTCGGCATCACCTGCCTGTGGCTGATGCCGTTCTACCCGACGCCCAACAAGGACGACGGCTACGACGTCACCGACTTCTACAGCGTCGACCCCAGGCTCGGCACGCTGGGCGACTTCGTGGAGTTCATGCGCACCGCCCACGACCGCGGCCTGCGGGTCATCGCCGACCTCGTCGTCAACCACACCTCCGACCAGCACCCGTGGTTCGTGGAGTCCAGGTCCGGCCGCGACTCGCCCAGACGCGACTGGTACGTCTGGTCCGACACGCCCGAGCCGAACCCGAAGGAGGTCGTCTTCCCCGACAAGGAGGACAGCGTCTGGGAGCACGACCCGCACACCGGCCAGTACTACCTGCATACCTTCTACCGCCACCAGCCCGACCTCAACGTCGCCAACCCCGAGGTGCGCGACGAGATCGCCCGGGTGCTCGGCTTCTGGATGGAGCTGGGGCTGTCGGGGTTCCGGGTGGACGCGGTGCCGTTCCTCATCGAGAACGTCTCGCCGGAGCTCGCCGACCCGCACGACTTCCTGGCCGAGCTGCGCGCGTTCATGACCCGCCGCAAGGGCGGCTCGGTCCTGCTCGGCGAGGTCAACCTGGAGTACGACCAGCTTCTCGAGTACTTCGGCGACGGGCTGGGGGACCAGCTCACGATGTGCTTCGACTTCGTCGCCATGCAGCGCGCCTGGCTGTCGCTGGCCAGACGCGACGCCGGGCCGCTCGCCTCGGCGCTGCGCGAGCGGCCCGAGCCGCCCAAGGACTGCCAGTGGGCGATGTTCCTGCGCAACCACGACGAGCTGACGCTGGACAAGCTCACCGAGGACGAGCGGCAGGAGATCTTCGCCGCGTTCGGGCCGGACAAGGACATGCAGATCTTCGGCCGGGGCCTGCGCAGGCGGCTGCCGCCCATGTTCGGCGGGGACGAGAGGCGGATCAAGATGGCCTACAGCCTGCTGTTCTCGCTGCCGGGCACGCCGGTGCTCTTCTACGGCGAGGAGATCGGGCTGGGTGAGGACCTGTCGGCGGAGGGCCGGATGGCTGTGCGAACCCCCATGCGCTGGTCGGCCGAGGGCGGCTTCACCCAGGCCGAGCGGCCCGTGCGCGCCATGCCCGACGGGCCGAACGTCGCCGACCAGAGGCGCGACAACGACTCGCTGCTGCGCTGGATCCAGCTGCTCATCGAGCGCTACCGGGAGTCGCTGGAGCTGGCCTGGGGCGACCACACGGTGCTGGACGCGGGCGACCCGGCCGTGCTGGCCCACCGCTGCGACGCCGACGGGGCGACCATCGTGGCCGTGCACAACCTGGACGACCGGGAGTGCGAGGCCGAGCTCGACCTGACCGGCCTGGAACGCTGCGTGCTCACCGACCTCCTGGTCGACGGCACGGTGAAGGTGCCCGGCTCGGGCCGGGTGCGGCTTCCGCTGGACCCGTACGGCTGCCGCTGGCTCCGGGTGTCGGCCCCCGAGGTCTCCCCGGAGGACGCCTCCGTCAAGGCCCAGTGACGTCAAGCCCAGTGACGTCAGGGCCCCGTGACGTCAGGCTGCCGCGGTGGCGGGCCAGGCGCGCATGGCGAGCGCGGCCAGCTCGGTGAGCGCCGCGGGGGAGGCCCCGTCGCGCGCCTGGTTGGACATGCCCTGCAACACCGCCGCGTAGTAGGTCGCCAGCGCGGCCGTGTCGGTGCCCGGGGGCAGCCGCCCGGCCGCCGCGTCGTCGTCGAACCGTGCCTGGATCGCCGCCTTCGTCCGCTCGCGCTGCCGCCGCAGCAGCTCCTGCACCTCGGCCGACTCCGGCCCGCAGTTGACCCCGGCGGAGACGACCATGCAGCCGGGCGGGTGCTCCGGGGCGGAGAACTCGGTGGCCGCCTCGCGCAGCACCCGTTCGATCGCCTGGCGGCCGGTCGGCTCCTCGGCCAGCGCCCGGGCGGTGAACGCCCCGTAGGTCTCCTGGTAGAGGCCCAGCGCCTCCTCGAACAGCCGCCGCTTGTCGCCGAACGCCGCGTACAGGCTGGGGGGCCTGATGCCCATGGCGGCGGTCAGCTCGGCGACGGAGGTGGCCTCGTAGCCGTGCCGCCAGAACGCCAGCACCGCGCTGTGCAGTGCCGTGTCCCGGTCGAACGCCCGTTGTCTCGCCATCCCCCCATTCTAGAGCGATCGCTATAAAACGAGCGCCTCGGTACGGGGCGTCGTTTGTGTAGCGATCGCTATGTTATGGTTCTTCTGTATCGATCACTACAGAAAGAGCTCGTCATGAAGACTGCCCTCGTCACCGGTTCCAGCAGGGGAATCGGCCGTGCCATCGCGCTGCGCCTGGCGCGTGACGGCTTCCGCGTCATCGTCAACTACGCCGCCGACGAGGCCGCAGCCAAGGAAGTCGTCCGGCTCGTGGAGGAACAGGGCGGCAGCGCGCTCGCCGTCCAGGCCGACCTGGGCGACCCGGCCCAGGTGGAGGCGCTGGCCGAACGGGTCAAGCTGGAGAGCGGCGTGCTGGACGTGCTGGTCAACAACGCCGGCGTCGCCGTGCACCGGCCCATCGAGGAGGAGACGCCCGAGTCGTTCGACCGGCACTTCGCGGTCAACGTCAAGGGCCTGTTCTTCCTGACCCAGCGGCTGCTGCCGCTCATCCCCGACGGCGGCCGCATCGTCAACGTCACCTCCGGCGTCACGCGCATCGCCTTCCCCGGCGCGATCGCGTACTCGATGACCAAGGGCGCCGTCCAGACGTTCACGCTGGCGCTGGCCAAGCAGCTCGGCCCGCGCGGGATCACGGTCAACAACGTCGCCCCCGGCATCATCGACACCGACATGAACGCGGGCTTCCTGCGCGACAACCCGGAGGGCCGGGCGAACGCGGCGGGCTATCACGCGGTGGGCCGGGTCGGCCGCCCGGAGGAGATCGCCGACGTGGTGGCCTTCGCCGCGTCGCCCGAGGCGAGCTTCATGACCGGCACCACGCTCGACGCCACCGGCGGCGGCAACCTCTGAAGGCTCTAGAGGTACGACGGGCCGGTCACGCGGTGGCGGAACGTCCACCACACCCACGCCTGGGCCGCGACCAGCAACGGGATCATCACCAGGGTCACCGGCACCAGCAGCGCCCCGGACGTTCCGGCCACCGGCTCCAGCCGCACCCCCGCCAGCACGCCGACCGCGGCCAGCGCCACCGCCGTCAGCGCGAACGTGCGCAGCTCGCCCGCGCCGCCCGACAGCACCGCCGCCCGCTCGCGCAGCACCCCGCGCAGCCGCAGCGCGGCGAACGCCAGCCCGTGCGTGCCGAACAGCGCGGCCAGAGCCAGCGCCGGCAGCGCCAGGAGCGGCCCCTGGATGCCCAGCGCCACGACGCTGAGCAGCGCCCCCCAGCACAGCGCCAGCCCCCAGCTCCCGGCGACGATCGCGCCGTCCCACACCGCCTGCCAGCCGCGCCCCGGCACCCGGCCGCGCAGCCACAGCCCCATGTCGCGGATCACCCACGCCAGCAGCAGCACCACGACCAGCGGGTAGTTCTCGTGCAGCAGCTCCGCCTCCAGCGCCGGGAACAGCCCGGCCAGCACGCCCGCGGTCACCACCAGCCACACCTCGTTGCCGAGGAAGAACGGCGCGATCGCGGCGATCGTCTCCCGCCGCTCTCCCGGCGTCCGCCCCAGGTACGGCAGCACCATGCCGACCCCGATGTCGGCCCCGGCCAGCACCAGGTAGCCGAGCGCGAAGAAGGCCAGA
This sequence comes from Nonomuraea sp. NPDC023979, assembly GCF_040639085.1. Lineage (NCBI taxonomy): Bacteria > Bacillati > Actinomycetota > Actinomycetes > Streptosporangiales > Streptosporangiaceae > Nonomuraea > Nonomuraea sp. NPDC023979. Next base: position 14,550 of record NZ_JBEZZG010000031.1, on the reverse strand, counting down.
ACGAAGATCTCCATGTCGGCTCCTCAGAAGGTCAGGACGGGCTGGGGGGCGTCGATGGGCCGGTCGCCCAGGGCCACGGCCGCCGGCCCCGCCTTGGCGGCCCTGGCCAGCAGCCAGTAGTTGATCAGGACCAGTACGGCGAACACCGAGGTGAAGGCGATGACCGAGAACCGCATCTGCCCGGCCGACACCGGCGACATCGCCTCGGAGGTGGTCAGCAGCCCGTAGACGGCCCACGGCTGGCGGCCCATCTCCCGGAAGATCCACCCGGCCAGCATCGTGGCGAACGGCACCGGGATCATCGCCACCAGCAGCCAGTGCCACACCCGCAGCCCGCGCACCACCGGCCTGAACAGCATGAGCAGCGTGCTCGGCGCGGCCACGAACAGCATGAGCGCGAACAGCCCCATCATCCAGGTGCCGCCTGCCTGCACCCAGCCCACCGGGGGCAGCCAGTCGCCCGGCCCGTGCCGGGCCACCATCTCGGCCTGGGCCGCCGCCAGGTCGCCCGACCAGGCGGCGAGCTTGGTCACCTGCATCGTGCCGAACCCCATGCCGCCGAACGTCGCCGTGACCATCAGCGCGGGCGCGGCCACGCCCAGCCCGAGCCGCAGCGACTTGCGGAAGAAGTCCTGCTCGGAGGTCCGCTTGCTCAGGTGGTAGGCGCTCACCCCGGCCATGAAGAACCCGCCGACGACCATCGCGCCGCTCAGGATGTGCGCGAACGCCACCAGCGCCGCCGGGTTGGCGACCATCGCGCCGAAGTCCGCCAGGTGCAGCACGCCGCCGTCGAGCCGGTAGCCGACCGGGTTCTGCAGGAAGCCGTTCGACACCATGATCCAGAACGCGGACGCGTACGCGGTGAGCGTGACCACCCAGATCAGCGCCAGGTGCGCCCACCGGTTCAGCTTGTTCCAGCCGAAGATCCACAGGCCCAGGAACGTGGCCTCGACGAAGAAGGCGACCATCGTCTCCAGGGCCAGCGCCGAGCCGAACGCGTTGCCCGCGAACTCCGTGAGCCCGCTCCACGACAGCCCGAGCTGGAACTCCATGACGAGCCCGGTGACGATGCCCATCGCGTAGTTGATGATGTAGAGCTGCCCCCAGAAGCGCGTCATCCCCTGGTGGACGGGGTTGCCGCCGAAGGTGGCCCGGGTCTGGATGACGGCCACGAGCGTCGCCAGGCCGAGTGTCAGCGCCACGAACAGGAAGTGCGCGCCCGCGGTGAGCGCGAACTGCAGGCGGGCCAGTTCAACGGTGTCCATGCGTAGCAGGATCCGATGACGGTTACGCCCGGGTCGTCCACCTCAGGCGGGCACCCGCCGTACCCCTGGGGTGACACGGCGGGCCGCGGCGTACACCTCAGGTTGTAAGCCAGCCCGGGGTGATCATGCCGGCCTCGTAGGCGAGGACCACGAGCTGGGCCCGGTCGCGCACGCCGAGCTTGGTCATGATGCGGCTGACGTGCGTCTTGGCCGTCGCGGGGCTCAGCACGAGCCGGGCGGCGATCTCGTCGTTCGACAGGCCGCCCGCGACCAGGCTCATGACCTCGCGCTCGCGCTCGGTGAGGGAGTTGAGCTCGGGGCCGGGCTCGGGGCGCTTGACGCGGCCGGCGAACTCGGCGATCAGCCGCCGGGTGATCGACGGCGCGATCAGCGCGTCGCCCCTGGCCACGACCCGGACGGCGTGGATCAGCTCGGCCGGCTCGGTGTCCTTGACCAGGAAGCCGCTGGCCCCGGAGCGCAGCGCGCCGTAGACGTAGTCGTCGAGGTCGAACGTGGTCAGGATGATGACCTTGACCTCGTCAAGCCGGGGGTCGGTGACGATCTGCCGGGTGGCCTCCAGGCCGTCGAGCTCGGGCATGCGGATGTCCATGAGCACCACGTCCGGCCGGGTCTCGCGGGCCAGGGTCACGGCCTGCGTGCCGTTGGCGGCCTCGGCGACGACCTCGATGTCGTCCTCGTCGCTGAGGATGGACCGGAAGCCGGCCCGTACCAGGGTCTGGTCGTCGGCCAGCAGCGTGCGGATCATGTGGCTCCGTTCAGGGGTAGTTCGGCGACGACCCGGAAGCCGCCCTCGGGGCGGGGGCCGGCGTCGAGCCTGCCGCCCAGGGCCGTGGCGCGCTCGCGCATGCCCTGCAGCCCGTAGCCGCTGCCCTCGGTGAACACGGCCCCCGGTCCATCATCCTCCACGCGGATCAGGATATTTCCGGACGTGTTGCTGACGGAGAGTGTCGCCGCCTTCGTCCCGGAGTGCCGTGACACGTTCGTCAGCGCCTCGCGGATGATCCGCGTCGCCGCGAGGTCCACCTCGACCGGCACCTCGTCCAGCGGCCCCGACAGCTCGGTCCGCACCTCCAGCCCCGACGCCGCCACCAGCGCGTCGATGCGGCCCAGGCTGTCGGCGGGCGCGGTCGGCGCGTCCTCGTCCACCTGGCGCAGCACTCCCAGCGTGGTGCGCAGCTCGCGCAGCGTCTCCTTGCTGGTGTCCTTGATCGCGCGCAGCGCCGCCTCGGCGTCCTCCGGCCGCTTCTTCAGCCCGTGCAGCGCAGCCGACGCCTGCACGTTGATCATCGATACGTTGTGCCCGAGCACGTCGTGCAGCTCCCTGGCGATGCGCAGCCGCTCCTCGCCGGCCCGCCGCCTGGCCTCCTCCTCACGCCCGTGCTCGGCCTCGCGCACCCGGCGGTCGGCCTCCGCGAGGTAGGCGCGGCGGTTGCGGCTCACGCTGCCCGCCGCGATGGCCGCCACCACCCAGCCCGCGATCATCGCCAGCGCGCTGTCGTCGACGTGCCGCACGTCACCGGTCTCGCCGAGCCCCATGAGCAGCAGCGACGCCGACCCGGTGGTGATGGCCGCCGTGAGGTGCCCGTGGTCGGCCGCGGTGTAGAGCATCAGGAACGGCACGAAGATGAGCGGCCCGTCCAGCCGGGCGAACGGGTAGTAGGCCACCACGGCGGCCGACACCACGATCAGCGTCAGCACCGGGTAGCGCTTGCGCAGCAGCACCCCGGCCGCCGTGATCAGCGGCAGCACCACGTCGAGCACGTTCGGCTGCTGGTCGGCCCGGATGATCCAGGCGGCCAGGACGCCGAGCAGCGTGATCGCCACCGCGGCCACCGAGACGATGGTGCTCCTCCGCATGTCTCCCATTCTGTACGGGACGTGACCCGGGCCGGTCGCTGGGTAGGTGCGGAAGATGAGCACAGAGGACGAGCTCGCCAGGCTCGACGAGGAGCTGGCGAAGCTGAAGCGGGACAACCAGGAGCAGCGCGACCAGATCCGCGACCAGGGCGCCACCGACCAGTTCGAGATCTCGGCCCAGATCGCCCAGGCGGACGAGCAGGCCGAGATCATCGCCGAGCTGGAGCAGCGCAGGGAGGCCCTGCGCCGGCGCCTGGAGCAGGGCTGATCACCTCAGCGCCGCGCCGACCTCGTGCAGGTGCTGGAGAGCCTGGCCGTACGACCTGAACAGGCCCGTCTCCAGATAGCTGACCCCGATCTCCGCGCAGTAGCGCTGGACGATCGGCTGCGCCTTGCGCAGGTTGGGGGCCGGCATGTTGGGGAACAGGTGGTGCTCGATCTGGTAGTTGAGCTGGCCCAGCCCGATGTCGGTGAGCAGCCCGCCCTTGACGTTGCGCGAGGTGAGCACCTGCTTGCGCAGGAAGTCGAGCTTGTCCTCGGCGGTGAGGATCGGCATCCCCTTGTGGTTGGGCGCGAACGAGCAGCCCAGGTAGACGCCGAACACGCCCTGGTGCACGACCAGGAAGGCCACCGCCATCCAGAACGGCAGCACGGCGAAGACGAGGCCGAAGTAGAGCGCGAAGTGCGCCAGCAGCAGCGCGCCCTCCATGCCCCGGCGCTTGGTCGTCGGCTTGAACACGGCCTTCACGCTGGCCACGTGCAGGTGCCAGGCCTCCAGCGTGAGCAGCGGGAAGAACCAGTAGGCCTGCCACTTGGCGATGAACTTGGGCAGCCCGACACTCCTGGCCACCTGGTCCTCCGACCAGACGATGACCGCGGGGGAGACGTCGGGGTCGTGGTCCTCGTGGTTGGGGTTGGCGTGGTGGCGGTTGTGCTTGGTGTTCCACCACCCCCAGCCGAGGCCGATGGCGAGGTTGCCGATCAGCAGCCCGGCCATGTCACTGGCCCGCCGGGTGCGGAACACCTGCCGGTGGCCGATGTCGTGGGCGACGAACCCGATCTGGGTGAAGACCACGGCCATGAGGACGGCGACGAGAAGCTGCAGCCAGGAGTCGCCGACCCAGACGAACAGCCCCCAGCCGCCCAGATAGGCGCCCATGACGAGGCTGATCCTGACCGCGTAATAGACGGGACGCCGGTCCAGAAGCCCGGCTTCGGTGATCTTGGTGGCGAGTCTGGCGAAATCGCTGCCCCGCGTCTCTAGCTTGACGGGATCGGCCACTGGTCTCCTCATGTTGCGACGGTAGCTGTCCCCAGACTGGCTTATCCGCCGACATTGCGGAAGATCGCCTGTCGCGCCGGGCGCCCGTCACCCGGAGCGTACCCGACCCGCTACAGTGCGCTCCCCGCAGTCAGGCGAAGACCTTGGCCTTGAGCGACGGAACCCGCTGGACCGTGCGCAGGAAGGTCTTGAAGCCGAGGCGGGCCAGCCGGCCGCCGCCGACGAACTGCTCGGCCGCGCGCAGCGAGTCGCGCACGGCGGTGAAACCGTACCCGCGCATCTCCGCCTCGTAACGTCCGATGGCCTGGACGGGGTCGCCGCCACCGGCGAGTGCCTGGGCCAGGAGGCGGGCGTCGCGCAGGGCGGTGTTGGCGCCGATGCCGCGCATCGGGGTCATGCTGTGGATGGCGTCGCCGAGCAGGGTGATGGTGGACGGCTCCCAGGCGTCGACGGGGACCGACGTGCGGATCGGCAGCAGCGAGACCGTGTCGGGGTCCGAGTCGGCGACGAGGCGGCGCAGGTCGGGGTGCCAGGAGGTGATCATGGCGGAGACGGCGTCGCGGAGCTGCTGGCCGGACATTTCTGAAATGTCGCCCGGGAAGCGGTCGAGGGCCGCGCCGACCGCCCACAGGATGTAGCTGCTGCCGTTGTCCATCAGCGCACCCTCCTGCTCGGTGCGCCCGATGCCGGTGGCGGGCGCGTCGCTCAGGTCGTGCGGGGCGCAGAACAGGCCCAGGCCCGACGGCGGGATCACGTTGTTGGGCCCGTCGACCAGCCGGGGACTCAGCAGCCGCCGCGTCCGCTCGGTGAGCGGGAACTTGCCGGCGACCGTGGTGATGCCGGTGTCGACCCGCCGCGCGTGCGGCAGATACTGCCTGCGCACCCGCGAGTTGCCGCCGTCGGCCGCCACCACGATCCCGGCCGTCTCGCTGGCGCCGTCGGCGAAGAACAGCCTGACCCGTCCGTCGGGCAGCCGTTCGTACCTCTCGTACGCCCTGCCGAACCGTACGACGTCGTCCAGGTCCGACAGCAGCACCTGCCTGAGCGTGATGCGGCTGACCGAGTGGTGGTCGTCGGCCGGGTCGGCGGCGGGCGGGGTCTCGATGAGCGCGAGCAGGTCGAGCTGTTCGGTGAGGAAGCCGAAGTCCTGGCCGCCCTGCCCGGTCGTGTCCAGGAACGCCTGCCACAGGTGGGGCGGCAGGCAGTCGCGCAGCGCCCGCGCGCCGTGGGGGTCGATGTGCACCCGGTAGCCCTGCAGCCGGTCGGCCGGGGTGCGGTCCCGCTCGTAGACCGTCACGTCGAGGCCCGCCTTGCACAGTCCGTGCGCCAGGCAGAGCCCGCCGATGCCGCCGCCGATGATCGCGATGTCGTTCGTCATGCCGCAACTATCACCCGTGTGGATGAAACTGTCAACCAAACGGATGGATGATAAAGTGGGCCGGTATGAGGCGAGCACCCGAGGAGAAGCAGCGCGACCCCGAGCGGACCAAGGCCCGCATCCTTCAGGCGGCGCTGGAGGAGTTCGCGGCCAAGGGGTTCGCCGGGGCGAGGGTCGGCGAGATCGCCGCCAGAGCGGGGATGAACAAGCAGCTCATCTCCTACTACTTCGGCGGAAAAGAGGGCCTTTACCAGGCGCTCAGCGCGAGCTGGCTGCGTGAGGAGAGCGCGTTCGCCGACCGGGGCGCCACGCTGGGCGAGCTCGCGGCGGGCTACGTGCGGGCCAACGCCGAGCGGCGCGACTACGGCAGGCTGATGGCCTGGCAGGGGCTCACGGACGACGCCCCGCCCGACCCGGGCTTCGCCGACGACCTGCGCCGCGACGTCGAGCAACTGCGCCGGCGGCAGGAGGCGGGGGAGCTGCCCGCCGACCTCGACCCGGCGGCGGTGCTGGTGGCGCTGTTCGCGATGGCGGCGGCCGGCATCACGTTCCCGCAGGTCGTCAGGGCCGCCACCGGCCTCGACCCGGAATCGCCGGAGTTCGCCGGCCACTACGCCGAGCAGGTCCGGCGCCTGGTCGCGCACCTGGCCGGGACATGACGGAAGGCCCGGCGCCGATCAGGCCCGGGCTGACGCGGCTCGGGGGATCAGTCCGCTGAGATGCGCTCGAACAGGGCCAGCGCCGCCTGCCGCACGTCGTCGGGCGTGACCCCGTCCAGGGTCTGCCTGGCCTGCGCGATGTCGCGGGTCGTCGCCAGCGTGATCGCCACGGACTTCGCCGCCGCCCGGTCCAGCGAACCGGCCGGCGCGGCGTCGGCGAGCTGCTGGGCGCTCGCGGCGAGGTCGAGGTTGTCTCTCAACGGGCCTCCTCGGATGGTCGTCGGCTCATTGCATCACCTGATGTCACGCTCCATCCACCATTCGGTGAATTCCCGGCACCTGCCGTCGGGAACGAACCGGATCACCCAGAGGTTGCTGTACGTCTTGTCCGGATATGTCGTGACGCCTTGGATGACGCTCACCTCGGCCGTCACGCACACCGGATGCCACTGGAACGTCGTCTCACCTGGCCTGTCCTGCCTGGCCAGCCAGTTGGAGACGATCGCGTCCCGGCCGCGCACCGGCATGCTGTACGGCTCGTTGTAGTACACCGCGTCCTCGGTGAAGAGGGCGGCGATCTCGTCCGGATCGTTGGACTCCCAGGCCCGCAGGTAGCCCGCGATCCAGTCCTGCGGCTGGATCATCGCCTATGCCCGCAGCGGGTCGTGCCCCGCGGACATCAGCATGTGCCGCGCCTGGTCGTCGCTCTTGTTGCCGACCGTCTCCACCAGCTCGACCACCCGGCGCATCACGTCGCGGTCGGCGTCGGTCAGGTCCATCTTCCGCTTGCTCAGCACGTGCAGCACGCCCCTGCCGAGCTCGTCGATGCCCAGGTCGGGATCGGCGCTGAAACCGTCCTCGCCCGAGGCGTCGGCCAGCAGGTAGGAACGCAGCTCCTCGGAGTTCATGTTGACCACCCGATGGAACTCGTCCCAGAGCATGTCCGTCTCGAAGCCCTCACTCATACGAGCCCGCCTACCCGTCCGCGGGTCCGTTACGCTCCCGGCACGGCCAGCCCCGACTCGTACGCGGCGATCACCGCCTGCACCCGGTCACGCAGCCCGAGCTTGGTCAGCAGGTTGCTGACGTGCGTCTTCACCGTGTGCTCGCTGACCACCAGCGTCCGCGCGATCTCCGCGTTGGACAGGCCGCGCGCGATCAGCTGCAGCGTCTCGCGCTCCCTGGCCGTCAGCACGTCCAGCGCCCCGGGAGCGGCGCCCGGCCTGGCCGCCGGCCGCGAGGCGAACTCGTGGATCAGCCGCGTGGTGACCGCCGGCGCGAGCAGCGACTCGCCACCGGCGACCACCCGCACCGCGTTCACCAGGTCGTCGCGGCGCACGTCCTTGAGCAGGAACCCGCTGGCCCCCGCCCGCAACGCGTCGAACACGTAGTCGTCCAGGTCGAACGTCGTCAGCATGAGCACCCGGCAGGCCGTCTCGGCGCACACGATCCGGGCCGCCTCGATGCCGTCCATCCGGGGCATGCGGATGTCGAGCAGCAGCACGTCGGGCGCGTGCTCGCGCACCGCCGCCACCGCCTCGACGCCGTCGCCGGCCTCGGCCACCACGTCGATGTCGGGCTGCGCGGCCAGGATCATCGCGAACCCGCCCCTGACCAGCTCCTGGTCGTCGGCCACGACCACCCGGACCGTCATGCCGGCAGCCGGGCGGTGACGCGGAAGCCGGGACCGTCGGTGCGCGGCCCGGCCGTCGCCGAGCCGCCGCAGGAGGCGGCGCGCTCGCGGACGCCGATCAGCCCGTTGCCGCCCGAGGGCAGGGCCCGGCCCGAGCCCCGGCCGTCGTCGCTGATGTCGATCATCAGGGTGTCGTCCTCCCAGGTGAGCCGGATGTCCGCGCGGGTCGCGCCGGCGTGCTTGACGATGTTGGTGAGCGCTTCCTGCGTGATCCGGTACGCCGCGACCGCCGAGTCGGACCGGAGCGGGCGCGGCTCACCGGTGGTCTCGAAGGCGACCTTCAGCCCCGTGCCCGCCACCTGGTCCGCCAGGCCGGGCAGCTCGTCGAGTGTGGGCTGGGGGGCGAGCGGCGCCTGCTCCTCCTTGAGCGCGCCGAGCATCCGCCTGAGCTGCACCATCGCGTCGCGGCCCGCCCCCGCGATCGCGTCGAACGCCGCCTCCGCGCGGTCCGGGTCGGTCCTGACCGCCACCGGGCCCGCCTCCGCCTGCACGACCATGAGGCTGACCGCGTGGGCGAGGATGTCGTGCATGTCGCGGGCGATCCGCGCCCGCTCGCGTTCGGCCGCGCGTTCGGCCTCCATCTCGCGCTCCCTTTCCAGCCTCGCGGCCCGTTCCTCCAGCGCCGCCGCGTGCGCGCGCGACGTGGCCGCCGCCCTGCCGATCGCGTACGCGGCCACGTACAGCACGGTGCTGCGCAGGGCCGTCTCCGACGAGCCGACCAGCGCGAACATGCCACCGGCCATGAGGCAGAGCGCGGTGACGCGGACCCAGCGGGGCGAGCTCGTGGCCACGGTGTAGAGGGCGACCAGGGAGCCGTACCAGATCGGCTGGTCGGCCACGCTGTCGGCGAGGTCGTACAGCCCGCTCACGATCAGCGACGTCACCAGCACGGTCACCGGGAAGCGGCGGCGCCACAGCACCGGCAGCGACGAGCCGACCGCCACCGCGTAGCCCCACCAGGACCACGGCACCCCGAAGTAGCTGGTGCTCGACAGCAGCGGCCAGAGCTGGGCGAGCGTGATCGCGCCGGTGAGGGCCACGTCCAGCAGCGGCTGGGGGAGCGCCCGATAGCGGCGGCGGAGCACGGTGACGAGCGGAGGTTCGGGCACGATGTCCCAGTTTCGCGCAAGATCAGGCATGTGCGGGGACTCGCCGGTCACGTACCGCCAGCGGCAGGAACGCGATCAGCGCGAGCAGCCCGCCCAGCGGGATCAGGTCCAGCGACACGAACGGCAGCAGCACCTGGACCAGCACCAGTGCCGGAACCCAGACCGGCACCTGGCGCCGGACCGCGAGCATGGCCACGAGCACGACCTGCGCGACGTAGAAGAGGACCGGCCCGGCCTGGTAGACCAGCAACGACACCCCCGGCACCGCCTGCACCTGGTCGAACAGCGGCCCCATCGCCTCGTGGTCGGCCGCCATGAACCCCACGACGACGTCGATCGCGAACTGGACGAACGCCAGCCCGGCCCCGGCCGCTCCGGCGACGAGCACGGCGGTGGCGGCCCGGCTGCGCCCGAGCATCAGCCACATTTCCCGAAATATGTAGACAAAGAGCACCAGTGCGCCCATGAACGCCAGATGTCCGGCCGTCCAGGCCGGTCCCGGCCCTCGGCTGCCGTCGATCCCGTCGATGAGCCGCAGGATTCCGTAGCCCGTGGAGAGCAGTGGCGCGGCGAGGTAGGCGGGGCGGATCCGCATGATCTTCTCCTGGTGGAGTCGCTGGTTGACGTCCCCATCCTCGGATTTCCCGCCGCGAAAAGGATCGCCGCCCGGGGCGATCCTGGCTCTCACTCTCAAGAGCGAGGCGGCCTCACCGGCACGGCCGATCCGCCTCACCGGCACGGCCCGGCCGGGAGGTCACGCCTCGCCGGCGGCCAGCTTGGTGATCGCGTCGGCGACGCGGCGCTGCCGGGTCTCGGCCTTCTTGGCGCCCTCGACCTGGAGGACCACCCGGCGCCGCCGGGAGTAGGACAGGCCGTCGAAGAACGCCTTCGCCTCCGGCGCCCGGTCGAGCGCCTCGGCCAGGTCGCCGGGGACCGCCACCTCGCGCGGCGCGGTGTCGAGCTCCAGCGTCACCTCGACCTCGTCGCCCGCCGCCACCCCGGCGCCCTGCCGGTGCTCGGCGCTGAGCGGCAGCAGGTAGCGCCCGCCCATGACGGCGACCGTGCTGCGGTAGCTGTAGCCGTTGACCGTGACCGTCACGGCGGGCCGCCTGCCGGAGCCGAGCGCCTCCACGATGCCGGCGGGCACCTCGAACCCGGTCGCGGTCCTGCCCGCCAGCTCGACGGTGGTGCGGAAGCTCATGCGAAGAAGCCCTTCAGGACTGGGGCCAGCACCCGCGCCTTGACCAGGTGCGTCTGGCCGTCGAGGGTGCGCGCGGCGGCGTCGGGCAGCACGCGGGCCAGGTCGGCGGCGCCGTTGCGGATCCAGGCCGGGCTCTTGCCGCCGTCGATCACCAGCGCGGGCACCTTCACCGCGTCCCACTCGTGCTCGGGAAGCGGCTTGCCCTGCCCGAAGCGCGCCACGAACGCCGCGTCGTAGGCCAGCGTGTGGGCGATCGCCTTCATGCCGGACCAGCCGGGCATGAGCCGCATCATGGCCACCATGATGCCCGGCAGCCCGACGCCCGTGCGCATGAAGTAGCGGATGGCGTCGGCCGGGCGGCCGGCGGCGATGAAGTCGCGGATGCGCTCCTCGTAGTCGTGGGGCATGGGAGCGCGGGTGCCGTCGACCACGAACGGCGGCTCGTACACGGCGACCTTGGTGACCGGGAGCCCGGCGGCGGTGGCGGCCAGGGCCAGCGCCGCGCCGGACGAGATCCCGTACAGGAAGACGGGCTCGCCGATCGCCTCGATCAGCGCGGCGAGGTCGTCGATCTCGCGCTCGACCGCGAACGGCGCGGTGTCGCCGCTGCCGCCGCGCCCGCGCCGGTCGTAGGTGTAGACCGTGTGGCTGCCGGCGAGCTCGGCCGCCAGCGCGGGGTTGGGGCCGGAGGCGCGGTGGCACATCGCCCCGTCGACGAGGATGACCGCCGGCCCGTGGCCGACGCGGGTGTAGGCGATGGTGGTGCCGTCCTGGGAAGTGACCGTGTTCTCCATGCCCTGAGCGTCTCACCGACAAATAAAATTGTCAAGGCGCTTACCTGCGACGTAATGGCGCCCCGGGCCGCGCCCCTGCCAGGCTTTCCAGGTCGTCCAAACGGGGAGGAAGCACCGCATGTCCACACGTGACGTCGTCCAGGAGCTGCTGCGCAGGATCGGCGAGGGCGACCCCCGGCGCATCGCGGAGCTGTACGCCGACGACGCCGACTGGAAGCTCGACTGGCCGGAGGCCGAGCACGGACGCGCCGCGACCCCGTGGATCCGCCACCGCGTCACCCGCGCCGACGCCGAGGCGCACTACCGGGAGATCGCCGAGCACCACGTGCCCGAGGAGGTCGCCACGGTGGTCGAGCGGGTGCTCGTCGACGGGGAGCACGCGGTCGTGCTGGGGGAGATCCGCCAGACCGCCCGCCCGACCGGCCGCGCCTACCGGTCCAGGTTCGCGCTCCACCTCACGGTGGAGGACGGGCTGGTGACGCGGCACCACGTGTACGAGGACAGCCTGGCGGTGGCGCAGGCCTTCGACGGCGCCTGAGCCGTACGATGGGCGGGTATGAGGCGAGTCGTCGGCGCGGTGCTGCTGCTGGTGACGCTCGCCGCCTGCGCACCCCCGCCCGAGACCCGCAACCCGCCCGCCACGTCCGGCCCGCCTGTGGCCTCCGGTCCGCCTGCGACGTCCGGCTCGCCCACCACGTCCGGTTCGCCCGCGACCTCGTCCGGCCCGTCGGCGGGAAAGCCGGTTGGCCGGGGCCGGCCCGGCGACCTTGACGGCGACGGCTATGCCGACCTGGTCTTCGCCTCGGGTGACCGCCTCGACGTCGTCCGCGGCTCCCGTACCGGCCTGGACCCCGCCACCCGCGTGTCCGTGCCCGCCGACCGGTTCCGGGTGTGGCTGATCAGCCAGAGCGTCCATGCCGACCTCGACGCCGACGGCTACGGCGACGTCGTGGTGCACGGCGGCCCGCCCGAAGGGGAGATGGCCCCGCACGTCCTCTGGGGCGGCCCGCAGGGCGTCGGCCTCGTCCCCGTGCGCGTGGGCAGGAAGAGCCTGCTGCATGCGGTGACCGGCGACTTCGACGGTGACGGCGTGGCCGACGTGGCGGCCCCGGCCTCGGGGCGCACGGCCCTGGTGCTGCTGTACGGCCCGTTCACGCGCGAGGGCGTCCCGGCCCGCGAGGAGACCCGGCCGTCCCCGTCAGGCGGGGAGTTCTGGCGCCTGGCCGCCGGGCCGATCGGCGCAGGGCGCCGTACCGGGCTGCTCGTGTACGAGGGCGACGACGGCGAGCAGGTCGCGAGCCGGCTCGTCCGGGGGCCGGGGGAGCCGGTCCGCAGGCTGAACGCGGGGATGGCGTCGGCGTTCGGCGACTTCGACGGCGACGGCCGGGAGGACGTCGCGGTCGGCGACGACGGCGGCCGCAACAACGAGCCCGGGTTCGAGACCGAGCCGCCGGGCGTGGACCGGACCCTGACCGTCTACTACGCGGGCGGCCGCGTCGAGAGCCTGCGCGGGGCCAAGGGCGGGGCGGTGGCGGGCGACTTCGACGGCGACGGCGACGACGACGTGGCCTTCGGCGGGTTCTGGCCCGACACGCCGTCGGGGCCGCGCCTGTTCCGGGGCGGTCCCGGGGGGTTGCGGGACGCGGGGCCGATCGGCGCGGGGCGCGGGCTGTCGCCGCTAACCGCCGGGGACTACGACGGTGACGGGGACGACGAGCTGGTGCTGGCGTCGGAGAAGAGCGTCGCGGTGTCGGACGGGCGGGGGGCGATGAGGTCGTTCAGCAGGTGAGCAACCTTTTTATGACGATTTATCAATACGAAGCCGTGCATAATGCGTCCAGCTCCAGGAGAGGCAGGGACCAGCATGGCTCGGAACGCCATCGTGGCAGCGCGGGCCGCGGCCGTCACCTTGGCGGTGCTGTCCCCGCTGCTCGAACTCGCGGCGCTGGCGATCTGGCAGTCGCTGCCGCCCGAGTGGACCCCGGCGCAGACCGCGACCCCGCAGTCGGCCGCCGCCCTGGCGTTCCCCGTGGTCGGCGCCGTCCTGATCTTCCACCGGCCCAAGCTCGGCATGGCGTGGGTCATGTGCCTGGGCGGGCTCGCCGGCGCGGCCAGTGACATCACCAACGCGCTGCTCTTCCACTACGCCGACCTCGGCCGCTACGAGGTGTCGAGCTGGCTGCGGATCGCGACGCTGATCCCGTGGGGGATCTGCGGGGCGACGCTCACCGCCGTGCTGCCGCTCTACTCGCCCGATGGCCGGCTGCTGTCGCCGCGCTGGCGCTGGGTCATCGTCCTCAGCGTGGCCGGGCTCAGCCTGAACATCCTGCGCGCCGTCGTGCGCCCCGACCCGTCCCTCGCCGACTACCCGTACCCGGTCGTCATCACCAACCCGCTGGCGGTGCCCGCGCTCGGCCCGTACCTGCAGGTGATGACCGTGGCCGGGTGGACGCTCATCTACACCTCGATGGCGCTGGCCGCGTGCTCGATGGCGTTGCGGATGCGGCGGGCCGACCCGGTCGGCAGGCGGCAGATCGGCTGGCCGATGTACGCCTTCGCGGGCTACATCGTGTTCCTGGTCGTGGGCGGGGCCGTGCCGGAGCTGATGTGGCTGTCGATCACCTGGGCGGCGCTGATCCCGGTCGCGATGGCGTTCGCGGTGATGCGTTACCGGTTGTACGGGATCGACACCGTGGTCAGCCGCACGTTCGTGGCGGCCGGGCTGCTGGTCGTGGTGAGCGCCGTGTACTTCGGCGTGGGCGCCGTCTCCTCCGTGCTGGTCTCCGGGTACGACCAGATCGCCGGTCTGGCCTCGGCCCTGTTCGCGGGGGCGTTCTTCCAGCCGTTGCGGCGGTGGTTGCAGCGGCTGGTGGACCGGATGCTGTACGGCAGGGTCGGTGACCCCGCCCTGCTGGCCGAGCGGCTGACCCAGGCGATCCGGCGTGGTGATCCCGCCGAGGCGCTCACGTCGGTCGTGGCGGTGCTGAAGGACGGGCTGGCGGTGGAGGGCGTGGCCGTCGAGGTCGCCGACGGCGAGCCGCGCTACGTCGAGAACGGCCGTGTCGGCGCAGCGCCGCGGCGGGTGCCGCTGGTCTGGCACGGTGAGCAGGTCGGCCGTCTGCTGGTGGGCGCGCCCGGTCCGCGGCGTTTCCCGGCCGCGCACAACGAGCGCGTGCTGGCCACGCTCGCCCCGTACGCCGCCGACGTGGCCCACGCCGTGCGCATGGCCGCCGACCTGCAACGCTCACGCGAACGGATCCTCAGCACCCGCGAGGAGGAGCGCCGCCGCCT
>NZ_JBEZZG010000030.1:0-129349 GCF_040639085.1 Nonomuraea sp. NPDC023979 | reverse complement strand
GTCATCTCCAAGATCCTGCCGGTCGAGGACATGCCGTTCCTGGAGGACGGCACCCCGGTCGACATCATCCTCAACCCGCTGGGCGTGCCCGGCCGAATGAACGTCGGCCAGGTGCTCGAAACCCACCTGGGGTGGATCGCCGCCCGGGGCTGGGACATCACCGGCGTCCAGGAGGCGTGGGCCGAGCGGCTGCGCGACAAGGGCTTCGGCCAGGTCGAGCCGCGCACCAACATGGCCACGCCGGTCTTCGACGGCGCCCACGAGGAAGAGATCGTCGGCCTGCTCGGCAACACCATCCCCAACCGTGACGGCGACCGGATGGTCGAGCAGAGCGGCAAGGCGCGGCTGTACGACGGCCGTTCCGGCGAGCCGTTCCCGTACCCGATCTCGGTCGGCTACATCTACATCCTCAAGCTCCTCCACCTGGTCGACGACAAGATCCACGCGCGTTCGACCGGCCCGTACTCCATGATCACCCAGCAGCCGCTCGGCGGTAAGGCCCAGTTCGGCGGCCAGCGCTTCGGTGAGATGGAGGTGTGGGCGCTGGAGGCGTACGGCGCCGCCTACGCCCTGCAGGAGCTCCTGACGATCAAGTCCGACGACGTCCTCGGCCGCGTGAAGGTCTACGAGGCCATCGTCAAGGGCGAGAACATCCCGGAGCCGGGAATCCCCGAGTCCTTCAAGGTCCTCATCAAGGAAATGCAGTCGCTGTGCCTGAACGTCGAGGTGCTCTCCAGCGACGGCATGTCCATCGAGATGCGCGACACCGACGAGGACGTCTTCCGCGCAGCGGAGGAGCTCGGTATCGATCTGTCCCGGCGTGAGCCGAGCAGCGTGGAAGAAGTCTGAGGGGGATCGCACGAATGCTGGACGTCAACTTCTTCGACGAGCTTCGGATCGGGCTGGCGACGGCCGACGACATCCGTCAGTGGTCGCACGGCGAGGTCAAGAAGCCCGAGACCATCAACTACCGCACCCTCAAGCCGGAAAAGGACGGGCTCTTCTGCGAGAAGATCTTCGGCCCGACCCGCGACTGGGAGTGCTACTGCGGCAAGTACAAGCGCGTCCGCTTCAAGGGCATCATCTGTGAGCGCTGTGGCGTCGAGGTCACGCGCGCCAAGGTGCGCCGTGAGCGGATGGGCCACATCGAGCTGGCCGCGCCGGTCACCCACATCTGGTACTTCAAGGGTGTCCCGTCGCGCCTCGGCTACCTGCTCGACCTCGCCCCGAAGGACCTGGAGAAGGTCATCTACTTCGCGGCGTACATGATCACGCAGGTCGACACCGAGATGCGCGAGCGTGACCTGCCCTCGCTGGAGGCGAAGATCTCCGTCGAGCGGCAGCACATCGAGCAGCGTCGCGACGCCGACGTCGAGGCCAGGCAGAAGAAGCTCGAAGGCGACCTGGCCGAGCTCGAGGCCGCCGGCGCCAAGGGCGACCAGCGCCGCAAGGTGCGTGAGGGCGCCGAGCGCGAGATGCGCCAGCTCCGCGACCGGGCCCAGCGTGAGCTGGACCGGCTCGAGGAGGTCTGGAGCCGCTTCAAGAACCTCAAGGTCCAGGACCTCGAGGGCGACGAGCTGCTCTACCGCGAGATGCGTGACCGCTTCGGCCGCTACTTCAAGGGCGGCATGGGCGCGCAGGCGATCCAGGACCGCCTGATCAGCTTCGACCTCGACGCCGAGGCCGAGAACCTGCGCGAGACCATCCGCAGCGGCAAGGGCCAGAAGAAGGCCCGCGCGCTCAAGCGGCTCAAGGTCGTCTCCGCGTTCCTCAACACCACCAACTCGCCGCGCGGCATGGTCCTCGACTGCATCCCGGTGATCCCGCCGGACCTGCGGCCGATGGTTCAGCTCGACGGTGGCCGCTTCGCCACCTCCGACCTGAACGACCTCTACCGCCGGGTCATCAACCGCAACAACCGCCTCAAGCGTCTGCTCGACCTCGGCGCGCCCGAGATCATCGTGAACAACGAGAAGCGGATGCTGCAGGAGGCCGTCGACGCGCTGTTCGACAACGGCCGTCGCGGCCGCCCGGTCACCGGCCCCGGCAACCGCCCGCTCAAGTCCCTGAGCGACATGCTCAAGGGCAAGCAGGGCCGCTTCCGCCAGAACCTGCTGGGCAAGCGAGTCGACTACTCCGGCCGTTCGGTCATCGTCGTCGGCCCGCAGCTCAAGCTGCACCAGTGCGGTCTGCCCAAGCAGATGGCGCTGGAGCTGTTCAAGCCGTTCGTGATGAAGAGGCTCGTGGACCTCAACCACGCGCAGAACATCAAGTCGGCCAAGCGGATGGTCGAGCGCGCCCGCCCCGTGGTGTGGGACGTGCTCGAAGAGGTCATCACCGAGCACCCGGTGCTGCTCAACCGCGCGCCCACGCTCCACCGTCTGGGCATCCAGGCGTTCGAGCCGCAGCTCGTCGAGGGCAAGGCCATCCAGATCCACCCGCTCGTCTGCACCGCCTTCAACGCGGACTTCGACGGCGACCAGATGGCCGTGCACCTGCCGCTGTCGGCTGAGGCCCAGGCCGAGGCGCGCATCCTGATGCTCTCGACCAACAACATCCTCAAGCCGGCCGACGGCAAGCCCGTCACCATGCCCACCCAGGACATGGTCATCGGCCTCTACTGGCTGACGACCATGAAGGAGGGCGCGCTGGGCGAGGGCAGGGTCTTCGGCTCCATCGCCGAGGCGCAGATGGCCTTCGACCGTCGCGAGCTGGAGATCCAGGCGAAGATCCAGATCCGGATCAAGGACGTCCTGCCGCCGCGTGACTGGGTGGCCCCCGAGGGCTGGGAGCAGGGCGACCCGATCCGCCTGGAGACGACGTTCGGCCGCTGCCTGTTCAACCAGACGCTGCCGCTGTCCTACCCGTTCGTCAACTTCCAGGTGGGCAAGAAGCAGCTGTCCACGATCGTCAACGAGCTGGCCGAGACCTACCCCAAGGTCGAGGTGGCCAACTCGCTCGACGCGCTCAAGGACGCGGGCTTCCGCTGGGCGACCCGCTCCGGCGTCACGATCTCGATCGACGACGTCGTCGCGCCGCCCAACAAGCAGGAAATCATGGAGAACTACGAGCGCCGCGCCGACAAGGTGCAGCGTGAGTACGAGCGCGGTCTGATCACCGACGAGGAGCGCCGTCAGGAGCTCATCGAGATCTGGACCCACGCCACGGCCGACGTCGAGACCGACATGGTCAACGCCTTCCCGGCGACCAACCCGGTCTGGATGATGGTCAACTCCGGCGCCCGCGGTAACAAGATGCAGGTGCGTCAGATCGCCGGCATCCGTGGTCTGGTGTCCAACACCAAGGGTGAGACGATCCCGCGGCCGATCAAGGCCTCGTTCCGCGAGGGCCTGTCGGTGCTGGAGTACTTCATCTCCACCCACGGACAGCGGAAGGGTCTGGCCGACACCGCCCTGCGCACCGCCGACTCGGGTTACCTGACCCGTCGTCTGGTGGACGTCGCGCAGGACGTCATCGTCCGCGAGATCGACTGCGGCACCGACCGCGCGGTCCCGCTGCACGTCGGCGAGCGCGACGCGTCGGGCAACCTGGTCAAGGCCGAGAACGCCGAGTCCAACGTGCACGGCCGCATCCTGGCCGAGGACGTCGAGGTCGACGGCAAGATCATCGCGGCGGCGGGTGTCGACATCAACGACACGCACGTCACCGCCCTGGTCGAGGCCGGCGTCGAGACCGTCCGCACCCGCAGCGCGCTCGTCTGCGAGGCCAAGATCGGTGTCTGCGCGACCTGCTACGGCCGTTCGCTGGCCACCGGCAAGCTCGTGGACGTCGGCGAGGCGGTCGGCATCATCGCCGCCCAGTCGATCGGCGAGCCCGGCACCCAGCTGACGATGCGGACCTTCCACACCGGTGGTGTGGCGGGCGCCGACATCACCCACGGTCTGCCCCGAGTCCAGGAGCTGTTCGAGGCGCGCATCCCCAAGGGTGTCGCCCCGATCTCCGAGGCGGAGGGCCGGGTCCGGATCGACGAGACCGACAAGTCCCGCAAGATCGTCATCACGCCCGACGACGGCTCCGAGGAGATCGCCTACCCGGTGTCCATGCGGTCGCGGCTGCTGGTCTCCGAGGGTTCGCGCGTGTCGGTCGGCCAGCAGCTGGTCGCCGGCGCCGTCAACCCCAACGAGGTGCTGCGCATCCTCGGCCCGCGGGCCGTGCAGCTGCACCTGGTGGCCGAGGTCCAGCAGGTCTACCGGTCGCAGGGTGTGTCGATCCACGACAAGCACATCGAGATCATCGTGCGGCAGATGCTCAAGCGCGTGAACGTGCTCGAGTCCGGTGACACCGACCTGCTGCCCGGCGAGCTCGTCGAGCGTCCGCGCTTCGAGCAGATGAACCGTGAGACGGTGGCGGAGAACGGCTCCCCGGCCGCCGGTCGCCCGGTGCTCATGGGCATCACGAAGGCGTCGCTCGCCACCGAGTCGTGGCTGTCGGCGGCCTCCTTCCAGGAGACGACCAGGGTCCTGACGGACGCGGCGATCCACGCCAAGTCCGACTCCCTCCTGGGCCTGAAGGAGAACGTCATCATCGGTAAGCTCATCCCGGCCGGCACGGGCATGCCCCAGTACCGCAACATCCGGGTCGAGCCGACCGAGGAGGCCAAGGCCGCCATGTACACGGTCGGCGGTTACGACGGCTCCGCGGCCGACTACACCTTCGGCACCGGCAGCGGCGAGGCCGTCCCGCTGGAGGAGTACGACTTCGGTCAGTACAACCGGTAACGGTCGTCAGCACGGCGAAGCGCCCGGGTCTCTCGTTCGAGAGGCCCGGGCGTTTCCCGTTTCCGGGCCCCGCGCCTCGGGCGTGGAGGTCCCGTGCGGGGTCCGTACGCGTCCGTCAGCCCTTCACGGGTGGGAGTGCTCCGCCGGGTGTCGTCCCGGAACGGCGTCGGCGTACGGGCGGACGTGGGCCCGTGGCCGTGAACGCGAATGGGCCTGTTCGTGGCCTTGGGCGGGCCGGTCCGAAAAGAAGAAGGTTTTGGGGTTGAGCATGGGGAAGGGGCTATATCATGGTCGGCGGAGCAGCGGCCACGAGACGGGCCGCACAGAGCGGATGCGAGACGCCCCCCATAGCGACTCGCGCCGTTTTGACGTGTCGGGCGGGCCTGGTAACCTAGACCATCGTGCCCGTAGCTTTGCGGGCTCTCGGCTGTGCGCTCATATCAGAGGAGTGCCAGTCGGCTTCCTGGCTTGAAGCGTCGTGGATGTGTCTGTGCGGATAGCGCGACACGCCCGAGCGCGGGGGCGCGGGAGCAAGGACAATCCGCAGGTCATGACACCGGCAGAACCTGTGGATTCGCACTACTGACGTAACACCGGCCAAGGCACGAAACGGAGTGGCAGTGCCCACTATTCAGCAGTTGGTCCGCAAGGGCCGGCAGGACAAGGTCTCCAAGACCAAGACTCCTGCCCTCAAGGGGAGTCCGCAGCGGCGCGGCGTGTGCCAGCGCGTTTACACCACGACCCCGAAGAAGCCCAACTCGGCACTGCGCAAGGTGGCCCGTGTTCGGCTCACCAACGGCATCGAGGTCACGGCCTACATCCCGGGTGTGGGTCACAACCTGCAGGAGCACTCCATCGTGCTCGTGCGTGGCGGTCGTGTGAAGGACCTGCCGGGTGTTCGCTACAAGATCATCCGCGGCTCGCTCGACACCCAGGGTGTCCGCAACCGCAAGCAGGCCCGTAGCCGCTACGGCGCGAAGAGGGAGAAGAGCTAACTATGCCTCGCAAGGGTTCTCCTGGCCGTCGTCAGCTCATGTCTGACCCGGTTTACAGTTCGCCGCTGGTCACCGCCCTGATCAACAAGGTGCTCCTGGACGGCAAGCGCTCCATCGCGCAGTCGATCGTCTACGGCGCCCTCGAGGGCTGCAGGGAGAAGACGGGCAACGACCCGGTCGTCACCCTCAAGCGCGCGCTTGACAACGTCAAGCCGACCCTCGAGGTCCGCAGCCGCCGTGTCGGTGGCGCCACCTACCAGGTGCCGGTCGAGGTGCGCGCCGCGCGCAGCACCACCCTGGCCCTGCGCTGGCTCGTGCAGTACTCCCGGGCCCGCCGCGAGAAGACCATGACCGAGCGCCTGATGAACGAGCTCCTCGACGCCAGCAACGGCCTCGGGGCGAGCGTGAAGAAGCGCGAGGACACCCACAAGATGGCCGAGTCCAACAAGGCCTTCGCCCACTACCGCTGGTAACCCCGGCGGGTTCGACGAGACGACGAGGACGCGAAGAAAGTGGCCACCACGACCGCTCTTGACCTGGCCAAGGTCCGCAACATCGGGATCATGGCCCATATCGACGCGGGCAAGACCACCACGACCGAGCGCATCCTGTTCTACACCGGCATCAACTACAAGCTGGGTGAAGTCCACGAGGGCGCAGCCACCATGGACTGGATGGAGCAGGAGCAGGAGCGCGGCATCACGATCACGTCCGCCGCGACGACCTGTGAGTGGGCCGGTCACACCATCAACATCATCGACACTCCGGGGCACGTCGACTTCACCATCGAGGTGGAGCGCTCGCTGCGCGTGCTCGACGGCGCCGTCGCCGTGTTCGACGGTGTGGCGGGTGTCGAGCCGCAGTCGGAGACGGTGTGGCGCCAGGCTGACGGCTACAACGTCCCCCGCATCTGCTTCGTGAACAAGATGGACCGGGTCGGCGCGGAGTTCCACCGCTGCGTCGAGATGATGATCAGCCGTCTGGCCGCGACCCCGGCCGTCGTCCAGCTCCCGTGGGGCGTTGAGGCCGACTTCAAGGGCGTCATCGACCTGATCAAGATGAAGGGCCTCCTCTGGAGCGCCGAGGCTGCCAAGGGCGAGATGTACGACGTCGTCGACATCCCGGCCGACCACGCCGAGGCCGCTCGCGAGTGGCGCGACAAGCTGGTCGAGACCGTCGCCGAGAACGACGACGAGCTGATGGAGCTCTTCCTCGAGGGCACCGAGCCCACCGAGGAGCAGCTGGTCGCGGCCCTGCGCCGCGCGACGCTGGCGAGCGCCGTCAACCCGGTCCTGTGTGGCACCGCGTTCAAGAACAAGGGCGTGCAGCCCCTGCTCGACGCGATCGTCGCCTACCTGCCCGCGCCGACCGACATCCCGGCCATCGCCGGTCACGCCGTCGGTGACGAGAGCAAGGCCGTCGAGCGTCACGCGGACCCGACCGAGCCGTTCTCCGCGCTGGCCTTCAAGATCGCCAGCGACCCGCACCTGGGCAAGATCACCTACATCCGCATCTACTCGGGCACGCTCGAGGCCGGTTCACAGGTCATCAACTCTGTGAAGGGCAAGAAGGAGCGGATCGGCAAGATCTACCAGATGCACGCCAACAAGCGCGAAGAGCGCCCGTCGGCGATCGCCGGTCAGATCGTCGCCGTGATGGGTCTGAAGGACACCACCACCGGTGACACCCTGTCCGACCCGGCCAACCAGGTCGTGCTCGAGTCGATGACGTTCCCGGCTCCGGTCATCAACGTCGCCATCGAGCCCAAGACCAAGGGCGACCAGGAGAAGCTGTCGACCGCGATCCAGCGGCTGGCCGAGGAGGACCCGTCCTTCCAGGTCCGTCGTGACGAGGAGACCGGCCAGACGGTCATCTGGGGCATGGGCGAGCTTCACCTTGAGATCCTCGTCGACCGCATGCGTCGCGAGTTCAAGGTCGAGGCCAACGTCGGCCGTCCCCAGGTCGCCTACCGTGAGACCATTCGCCGCAAGGTGGAGAAGGTCGACTACACCCACAAGAAGCAGACCGGTGGTTCCGGTCAGTTCGCGCGGGTGATCATCGACCTGGAGCCGCTGGGCGAGGGCAACGACGGTTACGAGTTCGAGAACAAGGTCACCGGTGGCCGCGTGCCGAGGGAGTACATCCCGTCGGTCGACGCGGGCGCGCAGGAGGCCGCTGAGTTCGGCGTGCTGGCCGGCTACCCGATGGTGGGCGTGAAGGTGACGCTGACCGACGGTGCCGCGCACGACGTCGACTCCTCGGAAATGGCCTTCAAGATCGCCGGTTCGATGGCGTTCAAGGAGGCCGCGCGCAAGGCTGACGCCGTGCTCCTCGAGCCGATGATGGCCGTCGAGGTCACCACGCCCGAGGACTACATGGGTGATGTCATCGGCGACCTCAACGGTCGTCGCGGGCAGATCCAGGCCATGGACGAGCGGGCCGGCGCCCGTGTCGTCAAGGCGCTCGTGCCGCTGTCGGAGATGTTCGGCTACGTGGGTGACCTGCGCAGCAAGACTCAGGGGCGCGCGAGCTACAGCATGCAGTTCGACTCCTACGCTGAGGTGCCTCCGGGCATCGCCAAGGAGATCGTCGCGAAGGCCCGGGGCGAATAGTTCCGGTCCCTGGCGGGACGGTGCGAGCCGTCCCGCCGCCTAGGGGTTCGGGATCACCCGGGCCCGAGTGTGTATGACGAAAGTCAGTCAGATTCTCAAGGAGAGAACCAGTGGGCAAGGCCAAGTTCGAGCGGAACAAGCCGCACATGAACATCGGCACCATTGGGCATATCGACCACGGTAAGACCACACTGACCGCGGCGATCACCAAGGTGCTCCACGACCGTTACCCGGACCTGAACGCGGCGACCCCGTTCGACAAGATCGACAAGGCGCCGGAGGAGAAGGCCCGCGGCATCACGATCTCCATCGCGCACGTCGAGTACCAGACCGAGAAGCGCCACTACGCCCACGTGGACTGCCCCGGTCACGCCGACTACGTGAAGAACATGATCACCGGTGCCGCTCAGATGGACGGCGCGATCCTCGTGGTCGCCGCCACCGACGGCCCCATGCCGCAGACGAAGGAGCACGTCCTCCTGGCCCGCCAGGTCGGCGTCCCCTACATCGTCGTGGCCCTCAACAAGGCCGACATGGTCGACGACGAGGAGATCCTGGAGCTCGTCGAGCTCGAGGTCCGTGAGCTCCTGTCCGCTCAGGAGTTCCCCGGCGACGACCTGCCGGTCGTCCGCGTCTCCGCGCTCAAGGCTCTCGAGGGCGACGAGAAGTGGGCCGACAGCATCATCGAGCTGATGAACGCCGTCGACGAGAACGTCCCCGAGCCCCCGCGTGAGACGGAGAAGCCGTTCCTCATGCCGGTCGAGGACGTCTTCTCGATCACCGGTCGCGGCACCGTCGTCACCGGTCGTATCGAGCGCGGCATCGTCAAGGTGAACGAGCAGGTCGACATCATCGGCATCAAGCCGGAGAAGACGACCACCACCGTCACCAGCATCGAGATGTTCAACAAGATGCTCGACGAGGGCCACGCCGGCGACAACGCCGCGCTGCTCCTCCGTGGCATCAAGCGCGACGACGTCGAGCGCGGCCAGTGCATCATCAAGCCGGGCACGACGACCCCGCACACCGAGTTCACCGGCCAGGTCTACATCCTGTCCAAGGACGAGGGCGGCCGCCACACGCCGTTCTTCAACAACTACCGCCCGCAGTTCTACTTCCGTACGACGGACGTGACCGGCGTGGTGAACCTCCCCGAGGGCACCGAGATGGTCATGCCGGGCGACAACACCGAGATGCGCGTTGAGCTGATCCAGCCCATCGCCATGGAGGAAGGCCTCAAGTTCGCGATCCGTGAGGGTGGCCGCACCGTCGGCGCCGGTCGGGTCACGAAGATCATCAAGTAGCTCGACCGCGGGGTGGCGGTCGGCCTCCATTCAGGGGCCGGCCGCCGCACCACGACAGGGGTTCGGAGTCCGTACGGGCTCCGCTCCCCGGCTCCACGGCAAAGCCGTGATCCAGCAGTCACTTCGGCCCAGTGACCGAAGCAGGCCAGTGACCGAAGTTACTGCCGGATCACGGAAGAAAAGGCAGATCGACTGCGTCTGTCTCGTGGAGCATCGCACCACCCAGCGGCATCCTGCCGCACGATACTTTTTCAGACGACAGCGAAGGACACCGAGGCCACTATGGCGGGACAGAAGATCCGCATCCGGCTTAAGGCCTATGACCACGAGGTCATCGACGTTTCGGCCAAGAAGATCGTCGAGACGGTGACGCGGACTGGCGCGAAGGTCGCGGGCCCGGTGCCGCTGCCGACCGAGAAGAACGTGTACTGCGTCATCCGTTCGCCGCACAAGTACAAGGACAGCCGCGAGCACTTCGAGATGCGCACGCACAAGCGGCTGATTGACATCATCGATCCGACCCCCAAGACGGTTGACTCGCTCATGCGGCTCGACCTCCCCGCGGGCGTCGACATTTCGATCAAGCTCTGAGGGAACGCACTGACATGGCTAAGACGATCAAGGGCGTCCTGGGCAAGAAGCTCGGCATGACCCAGGTCTTCGACGCGGACAACCGGATGGTCCCGGTGACCGTGGTCGAGGCCGGTCCGTGCGTGGTGACCCGCGTCCGCACCGCTGAAAAGGACGGCTACTCGGCCATCCAGCTCGGCTTCGGGCAGGTCGACCCCCGGAAGGTCAACAAGCCGCTCGGCGACTACCTGCGTAAGCACGACATCACCCCGCGCCGTTACTTCGCGGAGATCCGCACTGACGACGCGAGCGACTACACCCTCGGCCAGGAGCTGCTGGCCGACACCTTCGAGGCCGGCCAGTTCGTCGACGTGACGGGCAAGAGCAAGGGCAAGGGCTTCGCCGGTGTCATGAAGCGGCACGGCTTCGGTGGTCTGGGCGCGTCGCACGGCACGCAGCGCAAGCACCGGTCGCCGGGTTCCATCGGTGGCTGCGCCACCCCGGGACGCGTATTCAAGGGTCTGCGCATGGCCGGTCGGATGGGTAACGTCCGCACCACCGTGCAGAGCCTGAAGGTTCATTCCGTGGACGCCGAGAAGGGTCTCATCCTGATCAAGGGTGCGATCCCCGGCGCCAACGGCAGTCTGGTCCTCGTTCGCACCGCTGCCAAGAAGGGGGCTGCCAAGTGAGCACCATTGACGTCCTTGACGCCAGCGGGGCGAAGACCGGGACCGTCGACCTGCCCGAGGACATCTTCGGCGCCAAGGTCAACGTGCCGCTGATCCACCAGGTGGTCGTGGCCCAGCTCGCCGCTCGCCGGCAGGGCACCCACAAGGCCAAGACCCGTGGTGAGGTCTCCGGCGGCGGCAAGAAGCCGTACCGGCAGAAGGGCACCGGCCGCGCCCGTCAGGGCTCGACCCGTGCGCCGCAGTTCGCGGGCGGCGGCGTCGTCCACGGCCCGGTGCCGCGCGACTACTCGCAGCGCACGCCCAAGAAGATGAAGGCCGCCGCGCTCCGCGGCGCCCTGTCCGACCGGGCCGGCGGCGGTCGTGTGCACGTGGTGAGCAGCCTGGTCTCCGGCGAGACGCCGAAGACGAAGGCCGCCCTGCAGGCGCTGCGCACCATCACCCAGGCCAAGTCGGTCCTCGTCGTGGTCGACGAGACCGACGAGCTGACCTGGCTGAGCCTGCGCAACGCGCCGGAGGTCCACCTGCTGGACTCCGGTCAGCTCAACACCTACGACGTGCTCGTCCACGACGACGTGGTCTTCACCCAGGAGGCGTACGACCAGGTCGTCGCCAGGCTGGGCCAGGGCGGGAAGGAAGAGGCCTGATGGAGAAGATCGCCGACCCGCGCGACATCATCCTCAAGCCGGTCGTCTCTGAGAAGAGCTACGGCCTGATCGATGAGAACAACAAGTACACGTTCCTGGTGCGCAAGAGCGCGAACAAGACCCAGGTGAAGATCGCCGTCGAGCAGATCTTCGGGGTCAAGGTCACCAGCGTGAACACGATCAACCGGCAGGGCAAGCGCAAGCGCACCCGCACCGGTTTCGGTAAGCGGCCCGACACCAAGCGCGCGATCGTGAGCTTGGCCGAGGGCGATCGGATCGACATCTTCGGTCAGATCGGCTAACCACGCGGGAGGCCCGGCCTCCCGCGAGCCCCTTTTTCTGGGGCTTCGCACGAAATTGATACCCCAGGTCCCCGGACCTGGGGTCCGACAGAGGATGAACGAAAAAGATGGGCATCCGTAAGTACAAGCCGACGACTCCGGGTCGCCGCGGTTCCAGTGTCTCGGACTTCTCCGAGATCACCCGCAGCACGCCGGAGAAGTCGCTGCTTGCACCCCTTCATAACAAGGGCGGCCGTAACGTACACGGCCGGGTCACCGCTCGCCACCAGGGCGGCGGTCACAAGCGCGCCTACCGGATCATCGACTTCCGCAGGCATGACAAGGACGGCATTCCGGCCAAGGTCGCTCACATCGAGTACGACCCCAACCGCACCGCCAACATCGCTCTGCTGCACTACGCCGACGGCGAGAAGCGCTACATCATCGCGCCGACCGGCCTCAAGCAGGGCGACCGCATCGAGAACGGCCCCGCGGCCGACATCAAGCCGGGCAACTGCCTGCCGCTGCGCAACATCCCGACCGGTACCTTCATCCACGCGGTGGAGCTCCGTCCGGGCGGCGGCGCCAAGCTCGGCCGTTCCGCGGGCGCTCAGATCCAGCTGCTCGCCAAGGAAGGCCAGTACGCCACGCTGCGTATGCCCTCCGGTGAGATGCGCATGGTCGACGTGCGCTGCCGCGCGTCGGTCGGCCAGGTCGGCAACGCCGAGCAGGCCAACATCAACTGGGGCAAGGCCGGCCGTATGCGGTGGAAGGGCAAGCGCCCCACCGTCCGCGGTGTCGCGATGAACCCTGTCGACCACCCGCACGGTGGTGGTGAGGGCAAGACCTCCGGTGGTCGCCACCCGGTGAACCCGAAGGGCAAGCCCGAGGGCCGCACCCGCCAGGCCAACAAGGCCAGCGACCGGCTGATCATCCGTCGGCGCAGCAAGAGGAAGAAGCGGTAGGAGCAGCCGAAATGCCACGTAGCCTTAAGAAGGGTCCCTTCGTGGACGAGCACCTTCAGAAGAAGGTCGACGTCCAGAACGAGAAGGGCACCAAGAACGTCATCAAGACGTGGTCGCGGCGCTCCATGATCGTTCCCGACATGCTCGGGCACACGATCGCCGTGCACGACGGCCGTAAGCACGTCCCGGTGTTCGTCACCGAGTCGATGATCGGTCACAAGCTCGGAGAGTTCGCCCCCACGCGGACGTTCCGGAGCCACGTCAAGGAAGACCGGCGCAGCCGGCGATAGACGCCTTCAGAAGCACTTAGAGGAGTAAGCGATGGAAGCCAGGGCTCAGGCGCGGTTCGTCCGTGTCACGCCCCTCAAGGCCCGCCGCGTGGTGGACCTTATTCGCGGGCTGCCCGCTTCGGAGGCGCAGGCCGTTCTGCAGTTCGCTCCCCAGTCGGCGAGCGAGCCGATCTACAAGGTGCTCAGCAGCGCCATGGCGAACGCTGAGCACAACTTCGATCTCGACCCCAGCACGCTCTTCGTGAGCCGCGCCTGGGTTGACGAGGGCCCGACGCTGAAGCGGTTCCGTCCGCGTGCACAGGGTCGCGCCTATCGGATCAACAAGCGGACGAGCCACATCACCGTGATCGTGGAGTCCCGCGAGCCGAAGGGAAGGACCCGATAGTGGGCCAGAAGGTTAACCCGCACGGGTTCCGCCTCGGCATCACGACCGACTTCAAGAGCCGGTGGTACGCCGACAAGCTGTACAAGTCGTACGTCGCCGAGGACGTGGCGATCCGTCGCATGCTGCAGAAGGGCATGGAGCGGGCCGGCATCTCCAAGGTCGAGATCGAGCGCACGACCGACCGCGTCCAGGTCGACATCCACACCGCCCGGCCGGGCATCGTCATCGGCCGTCGCGGGGCGGAGGCCGACCGCATCCGCGGTGACCTGGAGAAGCTGACCAAGAAGCAGGTCCAGCTCAACATCCTCGAGGTGAAGAACCCCGAGATCGACGCGCAGCTCGTCGCGCAGGGCGTGGCCGAGCAGCTCTCCAGCCGTGTCTCGTTCCGCCGTGCCATGCGCAAGGCGATGCAGTCGGCCATGAAGTCCGGCGCCAAGGGCATCCGTGTCCAGTGCTCCGGTCGTCTGGGCGGCGCCGAGATGTCGCGGTCGGAGTTCTACCGTGAGGGCCGGGTGCCGCTGCACACGCTCCGCGCGGACATCGACTACGGCTTCTACGAGGCCCGTACCACCTTCGGCCGCATCGGCGTGAAGGTGTGGATCTACAAGGGCGAGGCCGCGACGAGCCGCGCCGAGCGCGAGGCGGCGGCTGCCGGCGCCCGTGCCGGCCAGCGTCGCGAGCGTGACGACCGTCGTGGCGGCGGCGGCGACCGTCCGCGTCGTGGTGGTGGCGCCGGTGGCGCCCGCCGCGGTGGCGGTCGTGGCGGCGAGCGCGGCGACCGCGCCCCCAGGACTGAGGCGGCCTCCCAGGCTGCCCCCGAGACCGGCCCGGCTGCTCAGCCGGGTGCTGAAGGGAGCTGACCATGCTGATCCCTCGCAGGGTCAAGCACCGCAAGCAGCACCGGCCCGACCGCAGCGGAGCCGCCAAGGGCGGCACCAGGGTCGTCTTCGGCGAGTACGGCATTCAGGCGCTTGAGCACTCCTACGTGACCAACCGCCAGATCGAGTCCGCTCGTATCGCGATGACCCGTCACATCCGTCGTGGCGGCAAGGTGTGGATCAACATCTACCCCGACCGTCCCCTCACCAAGAAGCCTGCCGAGACCCGCATGGGTTCCGGTAAGGGTTCGCCGGAGTGGTGGATCGCCAACGTCAAGCCCGGACGCGTGATGTTCGAGCTGTCCGGCGTGGCCGAGCCGATCGCCCGCGAGGCGCTTCAGCGCGCGATCCACAAGCTCCCGATGAAGTGCAAGATCGTTAAGCGTGAAGTGGGTGAGGCGTGATGGCTAAGGGCCTGACCGCCGGCGAGCTGCGGGTGGAGGACCAGGACACCCTGGTCCAGAAGCTCAAGGAAGCCAAGGAGGAGCTGTTCAACCTCCGCTTCCAGTCAGCGACCGGTCAGTTGGAGAGCCACGGGCGGCTGCGTGCCGTCCGCCGCGAGATCGCCCGTATCTACACCGTGATGCGCGAGCGCGAGCTGGGCATCGTCACGGTCGAGAAGGAGTCGAGCGATGGCTGAGACCGAGACCACCGAGACCACCGAGTCGACGGGGCGTAACTTCCGCAAGGTCCGTGAGGGCCTGGTCGTCAGCGACAAGATGGACAAGACCGTCGTCGTCGCCGTCGAGGACCGCGTGAAGCACCGCCTCTACGGCAAGGTCATCCGCCGGACGACCAAGTACAAGGCACACGACGAGTCCAACGCCTGTGGCGTGGGCGACCGCGTGCTTCTGATGGAGACCCGCCCCCTCTCCGCCACCAAGCGGTGGAGGGTCGTGGAGATCCTCGAGAAGGCCAAGTAGGCCCTCTCGGATATACCGCGCCTCGTGGGGGCCTCAGGGCCCCCATGACGGTGTCCAAGGACGCGGGAGCCTCGCTCCCGCGTCGCCTGCGGTGCGGCCCCCTACGGGGGCTGTGGCCGGAGGAACAAGACAACGATGGGTTCCGCCAGGCTCAGCGATGAGAACCGGCGCGACTAACAGGAGTACAACGTGATCCAGCAGGAGTCGCGGCTCAAGGTCGCCGACAACACGGGTGCCAAGGAGATTCTCTGCATCCGTGTTCTCGGTGGCTCGGGCCGACGCTACGCCGGTATCGGCGACGTCATCGTCGCCACTGTCAAGGACGCGCTGCCGGGCAGCACGGGCGTCAAGAAGGGCGACGTGGTCAAGGCCGTCGTCGTCCGCACGGTCAAGGAGCGCCGCCGGCCCGACGGCTCCTACATCCGCTTCGACGAGAACGCCGCCGTCATCATCAAGGACAGCGGTGACCCTCGTGGCACTCGTATCTTCGGCCCGGTCGGCCGCGAGCTGCGCGACAAGAAGTTCATGCGCATCATCTCGCTCGCACCGGAGGTGCTGTAATGCCGAAGCTGCATGTGAAGAAGGGTGACCTGGTCCAGGTCATCGCCGGCAAGAACAAGGGTGCCAAGGGTCATGTGATCGCGACCTTCCCGCGCGAGGACCGCGTGGTGGTCGAGGGCGTCAACATGATCAAGAAGCACGGCAAGGAGACCAACCAGGGTCCGCGTGGCGCCAAGACCGGCGGCGTGCAGACCATGGAGGGGCCCATCCACGTGAGCAACGTGAAGAAGCTCAAGGAAGACAAGGCCGCCGAAAAGCCCGCCGACAAGAAGGCTGACAAGGCCGACGAGACGGGTGAGGACAGCTGATGACTGCCACGACCACCGAGACCGAGCGCCCGACGCCGCGCCTCAAGACGAAGTACCGCGAGGAGATCGCGGCTCAGCTTCGCGAGCAGTTCGGCATCGAGAACGTCATGCAGATCCCCGGCCTGGTGAAGATCAAGGTCAACATGGGTGTCGGCGAGGCGGCCCGCGACTCGAAGCTGATCGAGGGCGCCGTTCGCGACCTCACCGTGATCACCGGCCAGAAGCCGGCCGTCGTCCGGGCGCGCAAGTCCATCGCGCAGTTCAAGCTGCGTGAGGGCATGCCGATCGGCGCGCACGTCACGCTTCGCGGTGACCGCATGTGGGAGTTCCTCGACAGGCTGCTGTCGCTGGCGCTGCCCCGCATCCGTGACTTCCGGGGCCTGTCGCCGAAGCAGTTCGACGGCAACGGCAACTACACCTTCGGTCTGACCGAGCAGGTCATGTTCCACGAGGTCGACCAGGACAAGGTCGACCGGCCGCGGGGCATGGACATCACGATCGTGACCACCGCGAAGAACGACGACCAGGGCCGGGCGCTGCTCAAGCTCCTCGGCTTCCCCTTCAAGGAGGCCTGATCCAATGGCGAAGAAGTCGCTGATCGCCAAGGCGGGGCGCAAGCAGAAGTTCGAGGTCCGGGCCTACACCCGTTGCTCGCGCTGCGGTCGTCCGCGCGCCGTCTACAGGAAGTTCGGCCTGTGCCGCGTGTGCTTCCGTGAGATGGCGCACCGGGGCGAGCTGCCTGGCATCACCAAGTCCAGCTGGTAGTTACCCTTGGGGGCGGCACTGGTCGCCCCCGGGGCGGCTTCCGGCCGTACATATCCGTAAATGTCAAAATCAGGGGGCTCTCGTAGAGAGCACCCACGACCGCGCCGAAGGTCCACCGGCAGAGCAGTGCGCAGCACTGAAGCTTCGCCGACTGGAAACCGCGGCGAGGAAGGCCATTGGCCATGACGATGACCGACCCGATCGCAGACATGCTCACGCGTCTGCGTAATGCGAACTCGGCGTACCACGACAGCGTGTCGATGCCGTACTCGAAGATCAAGGCGCACATCGCCGAGATCCTCCAGCAGGAGGGTTACATCCAGGCTTGGACCGTCGAAGACGCCAAGGTTGGCAAGAACCTCGTGGTGGAGCTCAAGTTCGGGCCTACTCGTGAGCGTTCGCTCTCTGGACTGCGCCGGGTGTCCAAGCCCGGTCTGCGGGTCTATGCGAAGAAGGACAATCTGCCTCGAGTCCTGGGCGGGCTGGGCGTCGCGATCATCTCGACGTCCGCCGGTCTCATGACCGACAAGCAGGCCGGCAAGCGTGGTGTGGGCGGGGAAGTCCTCGCCTACGTCTGGTAGAGGGGAGGAACACAGCATGTCGAGAATCGGACGGCTGCCCATCCCTGTGCCCAGTGGCGTAGACATCACGATCACCGGCCAGGATGTCCAGGTCAAGGGCCCGAAGGGCACGCTTTCTCACACGGTCGCCGAGCCCATCGCGGTGGGCCGCGACGAGGACGGCGCCATCGCCGTCACCCGTCCCAACGACGAGAACAAGGTCCGTGCGCTGCACGGCCTCTCGCGGACGCTGATCGCCAACATGGTGCAGGGCGTCACGCAGGGCTACTCCAAGACCCTGGAGATCGTCGGCGTCGGTTACCGCGTCCAGGCCAAGGGCCCGGCGCAGCTGGAGTTCTCGCTGGGCTTCAGCCACCCGGTCATCGTCGACGCCCCCGAGGGCGTCACCTTCCGCGTCGAGAAGCCGACCCTGTTCCACGTGGACGGCATCGACAAGCAGAAGGTCGGCGAGGTCGCCGCCAACATCCGCAAGCTGCGCAAGCCCGACCCGTACAAGGGCAAGGGCGTGCGCTACCAGGGCGAACAGATCCGCCGCAAGGTCGGAAAGGCTGGTAAGTAGGCATGGCTCCGAAGACTGCGTTCGGCAAGCACACGGCTGCCCGCACCGTCTCGCGGGCCCGCCGTCACCGCCGCGTCCGCAAGAACGTCGTCGGTACGGCCGCGCGTCCGCGCCTGGTCGTCAACCGTTCGACGCGTCACCTGTTCGTGCAGATCGTGGACGACACCGTCGGCCACACCCTGGTGAGCGCGTCCACCATGGACGCCTCGCTGCGCACGCTGGAAGCGGACAAGACGGAGAAGGCCAAGAAGGTCGGCGAGCTCCTCGCTCAGCGGGCCAAGGAAGCCGGGATCACGGCGGTCGTCTTCGACCGCGGTGGCAACCGCTACGCCGGGCGCATCGCCGCTCTGGCGGACAGCGCCCGCGAAGGTGGGCTCGAGTTCTGATATGGCAACTGAGATGAGGAACCACTGATGGCTGCAGCTCCGCGTCGCGGTGGCGGCACCGGTGGCGAGCGGCGGGACCGTCGTGACGATCGCCGCGGTGGCGCCGCTGACAAGGGCGTCTCGTACATCGAGCGCGTAGTGAAGATCAACCGAGTGGCCAAGGTCGTGAAGGGTGGTCGTCGCTTCAGCTTCACCGCCCTCGTCGTCGTCGGCGACGGCAACGGCCTGGTCGGCGTCGGCTATGGCAAGGCCAAGGAAGTCCCCGCGGCCATCGCCAAGGGCGTCGAAGAGGCGAAGAAGCACTTCTTCAAGGTGCCTCGCATCCAGGGCACGATCCCGCACACGGTGCAGGGCGAGGAGGCGGCCGGCGTCGTCTTCCTGCGTCCGGCCTCGGCCGGTACCGGCGTCATCGCCGGTGGCCCGGTCCGCGCGGTCCTGGAGTGCGCGGGCATCCACGACGTGCTGTCCAAGTCGCTCGGCTCGGACAACCCGATCAACATCGTGCACGCCACCGTGGCGGCTCTGAAGGGCCTTTCGCGCCCCGAGGAGATCGCCGCCCGCCGTGGCCTGCCGATCGAGGACGTGGCCCCGGCCCGGATGCTGAAGGCTCAGCGCGAGGGTCTCGCCGAGGCGGCGGCCGCGAAGGCGGTGAGCTAGTCATGGCACGCCTGAAGATCACTCAGGTTCGCTCGAAGATCGGTGGCAAGCAGAACCAGCGTGACTCGCTGCGCTCGCTTGGCCTGAAGCGAATCGGCGACGTCGTCGTCAAGGAGGACCGGCCCGAGATTCGCGGCATGGTCTCCGTGGTGACGCACCTCGTCGTGGTGGAAGAGGTCGACTAGTCATGACTGACAAGGCTCCGCTCAAGATTCACGACCTGCGTCCTGCTCCTGGCGCCAACAAGTCGAAGGTCCGCAAGGGCCGCGGCGAGGCGTCCAAGGGCAAGACCGCCGGTCGCGGCACCAAGGGCAGCCACGCCCGTACGACGGTTCCCCTCGGTTTCGAGGGTGGCCAGGTGCCGCTGCAGAGGCGTCTGCCGAAGCTCAAGGGCTTCTCCAACGCCATGTTCAAGACGACCTACCAGGTCGTCAACCTGGACCGGCTCGGCGAGCTGTTCCCCGAGGGTGGCGACGTCACCGTCGAGGCGCTGGTGGCCCGGGGCGCTGTCCGCAAGAACCAGCCGGTCAAGGTGCTGGGCACCGGTGAGATCTCGGTCGCGGTGAACGTGACGGCGCATGCCTTCTCGTCCACGGCGAAGGAGAAGATCGCCGCTGCCGGCGGCTCCGTTACCGAGCTGTAAGTGCATTTACGACGCGTGGGGGTTCTGACAATGGGCCCCCACGCGCGTAGTGCGTTAGAGTTCGCGAGACGGCAGGATACTGTCCTGCTGGATGTTGACCTGAGACTTCAGATGGCAGATCCCCGCACCATCGCATACTCACATCGCCTCATAGGCGCGCAGGAGGGACCGTGCTGACCGCGTTTACCCGGGCGTTCCGGACGCCGGACCTGCGCAAGAAGTTGCTCTTCACGCTGGGCATCATCGCGCTTTTCCGACTCGGCTCGGTTCTTCCGACTCCGGGCGTTCACGTCCAGAATCTGGCGGCCTGTTTTGAATCGGCCCGTGAGGGCGCCGCCGGCCAAATCTATGGAATGGTCCAGCTGTTCAGCGGTGGCGCGCTGCTCAAGCTGTCGATCTTCGCACTGGGCATCATGCCCTACATCACCGCGAGCATCATCCTGCAGCTGCTCGTCGTGGTCATCCCGCGTCTCGAGGCGCTGAAGAAGGAAGGCCAGTCGGGCCAGACCAAGATCACGCAGTATACGCGTTATCTGACCGTCGGTCTCGGTGTTCTGCAGTCGACGGCGTTCATCGCCCTCGCCCGCTCGGGCCAGCTGTTCCCCAACTGCCAGCAGGACGTGCTGCTCGACCCGGACAACGTCTTCCAGATCGTCACGATGGTCGTCATCATGACCGCGGGCACCTCCGTGATCATGTGGCTGGGCGAGCTCATCACCGACCGTGGTGTGGGCAACGGCATGTCCATCCTGATCTTCACCTCGGTCGTGTCCATCTTCCCGTCCGAGATGGCCAACATCTTCCAGGCGAACAAGTTCACCTTCGCGGTCGTCATGGTGGTCGGCATCTTCCTGATCGCCGCCGTGGTCTTCGTCGAGCAGGCGCAGCGCCGCATCCCGGTCCAGTACGCCAAGCGCATGGTGGGCCGGCGGATGTACGGCGGCACCTCGACCTACATCCCGCTGAAGGTCAACCAGGCCGGCATCATCCCGGTCATCTTCGCCTCCTCGCTCCTCTACCTGCCGCAGCTGATCACTTCGCTCTTCGCCAACGCGGAGAACCCGAACCCGGTCGTGCAATGGATCTCCCAGAACCTCGCCACCGGCGACACGCCGATCTACATGGCGACGTTCTTCCTCTTGATCGTCTTCTTCACGTACTTCTACGTGTCCATCACTTTCAACCCCACTGAAGTGGCTGACAACATGAAGAAGTACGGTGGGTTCATTCCGGGCATCCGCCCGGGCCGGCCGACGGCTGAATACCTGAACTTCGTGCTCACCCGTCTGACCGCGCCCGGCGCGCTCTATCTGGGTCTGATCTCCATGGTCCCGATCGTCGCGCTGGCGGTGGCCGGTGCGAGCCAGAACTTCCCGTTCGGAGGGACGAGCATTCTGATCATGGTTGGTGTCGGCCTGGACACGGTCAAGCAGATCGAGAGCCAGCTGCAGCAGCGTAACTACGAAGGTTTCCTGCGGTAGTGCGTCTCGTTCTGGTCGGGCCCCCTGGAGCGGGTAAAGGGACGCAGGCCCAGTACATCGCATCGAACCTGTCAATCCCGAAGATCTCGACAGGTGACATTTTCCGTGCCAACGTCTCAGGCGGCACGGACCTCGGCAAGCTGGCCAAGACATACATGGACCGCGGCGACCTGGTGCCCGACGAGGTCACCATCGCCATGGTCCGCGACCGCCTCTCGGAGGACGACGCGCAGGACGGTTTCCTGCTCGACGGCTTCCCGCGCAACGTGCCGCAGGCGGAGATCCTCAAGAAGATGCTCGCCGACTGGGGTCAGGCGCTCGACCTGGTGCTGGAGCTCGTCGTCGACGACGACGAGGTGGTCCGGCGGCTGGCGGGCCGGCGCACCTGCAGCCAGTGCGGCCGCATCTGGCACGTGGAGTTCGACGACAAGCAGGACGACCGCTGTGACGCCTGCGACGGCGCGCTGTTCCAGCGCGACGACGACAAAGAAGAGACCGTCAGGCACCGCCTGGAGGTCTACGGAGAGCAGACGGCTCCGCTGATCTCCTACTACGCGGACGAGGGCATCCTCGTCGGGGTCGACGCTACCGGCCCGGTCGAAGAGGTCACTCAGAGGGCCATGGAGGCCATCAGGCCCTTCATGGGGTGAGGGTGACGACCTACTGCGGAGGTGGCACGGGTTTCCGTGCCACCTCGCGGCTATTGTGGGGGGAATTGGGCTCCCACGTTTGCCCGTTGAAGTCCCTGGGGGTGCCGTAAACGTGTTCAAGAGAAACAAGCATGGGATTCAGATCAAGTCGCCCGAGCAGCTGGAGAAGATGCGGGCGGCCGGTCTGGTCGTCGGGCGCACGCTGGAGCTGCTGAAGCAGTCGGTGCAGCCGGGGATGACGCCGCTCGACCTCGACGTCATCGCCGAAAAGGCGATCCGGGACGAGGGCGCGATCCCGTCGTTCAAGGGCTACCAGGGCTTTCCGGCGACGATCTGCGCGTCGGTCAACCACGAGGTGGTGCACGGCATTCCGACGGACGCCCGCAAGCTGCGCGAGGGCGACGTCATCTCGATCGACTGCGGGGCCATCCTCGACGGCTGGCACGGCGACTCGGCCGTGACCGTGCCGGTGGGCGAGGTCGACCCGAAGCTCACCGAGCTCATGCGCATCACCGAAGAGGCGATGTGGGCCGGCATCAGGGCCCTGACCCCCGGACGCCACCTGTCCGACATCGGGTACGAGGTCGAGCGCTACGTCAAGTCGCAGGGCCGGTTCGGCATCCCGCCGGAGTACGGCGGCCACGGCATCGGCACCGAGATGCACATGGACCCGTGGATCGCCAACCACGGCAAGCCGGGCCGGGGTCCGGTGCTGGAGGTGGGCATGTGCCTGGCCGTCGAGCCCATGGTGAACCTCGGCACCGAGCGCACCCGCGTGCTGGCCGACGACTGGACCGTGGTGACCGTCGACGGAAAGGCGTCGGCTCACTTCGAACACAGCGTCGCCGTGACACATAATGGACCTTGGGTGCTGACCGCCCTTGATGGGGGCAAAGAGCGCTTGGCACAGCCGTAGACGAGCCGGGAGTGGTGGGAATGGCGCAGAGTCCCGAGATGCGTGCCTCCGACGTCGACCGCGACCGGGTGGCGGCAGTACTGCGCGAGCACACCGCCCAGGGCCGCATCACGATGGAAGAGTTCAACGAGCGGCTCGAACAGCTCTACCAGAGCAAGACGTACGGCGACCTGGCCAAGCTGACCGCCGACCTGCCGGACGTCGACCTGCGCAACCGGCCCGCCAAGGTGACGCCGGAGCCGCTGGCCAAGCGGCGGATGCACCCCGGCATGGTGGCCGCCTGGAGCGCCTGGGCCGGCGCCAGCGCGGTCAACTGGGTCATCTGGCTGATCATCAGCATCACGGCGGGCGACTTCATCTATCCGTGGCCGCTGTGGGTCATGGGCCCGTGGGGCGCGATCCTGCTGGTCAGCACGGTCTTCGGGAACCCGCCGCCGAAGCGGTGACGACGGGCTTGTGTGCACAAGTGCCGTCTGCGCATTCGTCCACAGAACGTCGGGGCGCGCATTCCTAACGTGAGCGGTGTCCAGAACACCACCCACGGAGGAAATCATGCGCAAGATTTTCGCGGCCACCGCCATCGCCGGCTCCCTCGCCGCCACCGGCCTCGTCCTCGCCCCGGCCGCCACCGCCCAGGCGTCGTCCGCCGCCAGCGTCCAGGCCGCCTCATCGGCCGGAGCCTGGGGCAAGTACTACTCCAGCAACAAGAAGGCCTACACCTTCGGCAAGACGTGGAAGGCCGGCGGCAAGGTCTTCACGAAGTGGTACGGCAAGGAGTTCACCGCCAAGCGGGGCTACGTCTGGTTCCGGTACGAGTACAAGAACGGGCGCACCGGCAAGCACTTCTACGGCTGGAACGGGTCCCAGGTCCACACCTGGGGCAAGGGGAACAT
Organism: Nonomuraea sp. NPDC023979; assembly: GCF_040639085.1. Taxonomy (NCBI): domain Bacteria; kingdom Bacillati; phylum Actinomycetota; class Actinomycetes; order Streptosporangiales; family Streptosporangiaceae; genus Nonomuraea; species Nonomuraea sp. NPDC023979. The sequence goes on along the minus strand of NZ_JBEZZG010000030.1, from coordinate 105,674 downwards.
CAAGAAGCTCTGGACGTACACCTGCTGGGGCGGCGCGGCCAAGTACTGCGGTGCGGCCCACCGCATCTACTGAGCCGCCAGAAGGGCCGCTGAGGCCCGGGGAGAGGCGTTCAGGCCCGCCGGCGTCCTGTCGGCGGGCCTCCGGCATGCGTCAGGGCGAGATATCGGGTACAGTGACACGTGGTTGTGTCAGGGCACCTGGCACGCGTTTCGCGTTTGAGCAACAGGTGTCGTACACTCCTTAGTCGGCTCACTATGACTATCACGCGTCGGCGGCCTTTGCCGGTCGCCGCTCTCTTCGAAGCGTGAGGTCGCGGCTGCTTAGTGAACCGGAGCCTCAGACGACCGATCAGTGAAACGCGAGGGACTTTTGGCCAAGAAAGACGGCGCCATCGAGATCGAGGGCACTGTGGTTGAGTCGCTCCCGAACGCCATGTTCCGGGTGCAGCTCGACAACGGCCATAAGGTCCTGGCCCACATCAGCGGACGGATGCGGATGCACTACATCCGGATCCTGCCCGACGACCGGGTAGTCGTCGAACTGAGCCCCTACGACCTGAGTCGTGGGCGGATCGTCTACCGATACAAATAAGACGTCTGAGGAACACGAAGGACAATGAAGGTAAAGCCGAGCGTCAAGAAGATCTGTGACAAGTGCAAGGTGATCCGCCGGCACGGTCGCGTCATGGTGATCTGCGACAACCTGCGCCACAAGCAGCGCCAGGGTTAGTCGCCGCAAGGCTTCTCCGAGTCCGCCCCGTCAGGGAGCGGGCTCGACGCATGAGGAGCCTGAGACAGTAATCGCGCGTCACACCTGAGCAGGCGACGCCGCCGATCCGTCGGCGCCCGTCGAACCGTTCAGGAGACCCCCGGTCGGAGGCCGGGGCCCTCACCCCGGGCATGGGGAGGGGAAGTGGGGCGCAAGACCTCCGCCACAGAGAAGGAGAATGCCCGACCATGGCTCGCCTGGTTGGCGTCGACCTCCCCCGCGAAAAGCGGCTGGAGATCGCTCTCACCTACATTTACGGCATCGGCCGCACCCGGGCCCAGGAGATCCTCCAGGCCACCGGTGTCAGCGGCGATCTGCGCGTGCACCAGCTCTCCGACGCCGAGCTCGTCCCGATGCGTGACTACATCGAGGCGAACTTCAAGATCGAGGGTGACCTGCGCCGTGAGGTCCAGGCCGACATCCGTCGCAAGATCGAAATCGGTTGCTACCAGGGCATCCGCCACCGCAAGGGTCTTCCCGTCCACGGCCAGCGCACGCAGACCAACGCGCGCACCCGTAAGGGCAAGAAGAAGACCGTCGCCGGTAAGAAGAAGCCCGGTAAGAAGTAGTCCTCGCAGCCGCGGGACCGAAGACCTCAGGAGTTAAGGCAAACAATGCCTCCTAAGAGCCGCCAGGGTGCGCCGAAGAAGGTGCGCCGCAAGGAAAAGAAGAACGTCGCTCACGGGCACGCCCACATCAAGAGCACGTTCAACAACACGATCGTCTCGATCACCGACCCCAACGGGAACGTGATCTCCTGGGCCAGCGCCGGCCACGTGGGTTTCAAGGGCTCCCGTAAGTCCACCCCGTTCGCCGCGCAGATGGCCGCGGAGAACGCCGCGCGCCGCGCCATGGAGCACGGCATGCGCAAGGTCGACGTCTTCGTCAAGGGTCCGGGCTCCGGCCGTGAGACCGCGATCCGCTCCCTCCAGGCCACCGGCCTCGAAGTGGGCTCGATCCAGGACGTCACCCCGGTTCCGCACAACGGCTGCCGTCCGCCGAAGCGCCGCCGCGTCTGATTCCCAGGAGATATTGAGAAATGGCTCGTTACACGGGCGCGGACTGCAAGCTCTGCCGTCGCGAGAAGACCAAGCTCTTCCTCAAGGGCAGCAAGTGCGAGTCCGCCAAGTGCCCCATCGAGATCCGTCCTTACCCGCCGGGTGAGCACGGCCGCGGACGCCCCAAGGAGTCCGAGTACCAGCTTCAGCTTCGCGAGAAGCAGAAGACCCGCCGCATCTACGGCGTCCTCGAGAAGCAGTTCCACAACTACTACGAGGAAGCCACGCGCAAGGCGGGCAAGACCGGTGAGGCGCTGCTCCAGATCCTGGAGAGCCGTCTCGACAACGTCGTCTACCGCGCCGGGTTCGCCCAGTCGCGTGACGCCGCCCGCCAGCAGGTCCGTCACGGTCACATCACCGTGAACGGCAAGAAGGTGGACATCCCGTCGTACCGCGTGCGCGAGCACGACATCGTCGAGGTCCGCGAGACCAAGCGCAACCTCATGCCCTACGAGGTCGCCCGGGCGACCGCGGGCGAGCGCACGGTTCCCGCGTGGCTCGGCGTCGTGCCCGAGAAGCTCCGCGTCCTGGTGCACCAGCTGCCGGTTCGCCAGCAGATCGACACCCAGGTCCAGGAGCAGCTCATCGTCGAGTACTACTCCAAGTAGTCACTCGTCCGTTTGGTTCGAGTACGGATTCCGTACTCGAACTAAACTGTTTGTCGGGGTGGCGTCATATAGCGGGCGCCACACGAAACAGGGGAGAACCCACACATGCTGATCGCTCAGCGTCCGACTCTTCTCGAAGAGTCGATCGACGAGACCCGGTCCCGGTTCGTCATCGAGCCGCTGGAGCCCGGCTTCGGCTACACCATCGGCAACTCGCTGCGTCGCACGCTGCTGTCGTCCATCCCGGGCGCCGCCGTGACGAGCATCCGCATCGAGGGCGTGCTGCACGAGTTCTCGACCGTTCCCGGGGTCAAGGAAGACGTCACCGACATCATCCTCAACCTCAAGGAGCTGGTCGTCTCCTCCGAGCACGACGAGCCCGTCGTGATGTACCTGCGCAAGCAGGGCCCGGGTGAGGTCACCGCCGCCGACATCGCGCCTCCGGCCGGTGTCGAGGTGCACAACCCCGAGCTGCGCATCGCCACGCTCAACGGCAAGGCCAAGCTGGAGATGGAGCTGACCGTCGAGCGCGGTCGCGGCTACGTCTCCGCCGCCCAGAACAAGCAGCCGGGCCAGGAGATCGGTCGCATCCCGATCGACTCCATCTACTCCCCGGTGCTCAAGGTCACCTACAAGGTCGAGGCGACCCGAGTCGAGCAGCGCACCGACTTCGACCGTCTGATCCTGGACGTCGAGACCAAGCCGGCCATGAAGCCCCGCGACGCGGTGGCCTCCGCCGGTAAGACCCTGGTCGAGCTGTTCGGCCTGGCCCGCGAGCTCAACGTCGAGGCCGAGGGCATCGACATCGGCCCGTCGCCGACCGACGCCGCCCTGGCGGCCGACCTGGCGCTGCCGATCGAGGAGCTCAACCTCACGGTCCGCTCCTACAACTGCCTCAAGCGCGAGGGCATCCACACCGTGGGCGAACTCGTCGCGCGCAGCGAGCAGGACCTGCTCGACATCCGCAACTTCGGCGCCAAGTCGATCGAAGAGGTCAAGCAGAAGCTGCACGAGATGTCGCTGGCGCTCAAGGACTCCCCGCCCGGGTTCGACCCGACCGCGGTGGCCGGCGGCGGCTACGACGACGACGACAGCGCGTACGTCGAGACCGAGCAGTACTGATATTTCCCGATAGCGCGGACCCGTCCCGGGTCTGGCGGCCCGACCCCGGTACCTGGTACGGCCGGGGCGGGTGAACACACAAGGAGAGAGCAATGCCCAAGCCCACCAAGGGCGCGCGTCTTGGCGGCAGCCCGGCGCACGAGCGGCTGATCCTGGCCAACCTTGCCACGGACCTGTTCCGCCACGGCAAGATCCGCACCACCGTCGCCAAGGCCAAGCGCCTTCGCCCGGTCGCGGAGCGCCTGATCACCAAGGCGAAGAAGGGCGACATCCACAACCGTCGCCAGGTGCTCACCGTCGTCAAGGACAAGGGCGTCGTTCACCACCTCTTCACCGAGATCGCGCCGACGTTCGCCGAGCGTCCCGGCGGCTACACCCGCATCACCAAGGTCGGTGCGCGTAAGGGCGACAACGCCCCGATGGCTGTCATCGAGCTGGTGACCGAGCCGCTGAACGGTGTCACCGTCTCCCGTCCGGCCGCGCCGGCCGCCGCCGAGGCGCCCGCCGCCCCGGCTGAGGAGAAGACCGAGGACAAGACCGAGGAGACCGCCCCGGCCGCGCAGGCCGAGGAGACCGAGGCTCCTGCCGAGGAGGCCCCGGCCGCCGAGGCGAAGAAGGACGAGGCCTGATCCATCAGGCTGCCGGGCCCGGACCCCTTCGTGGGGGCCGGGCCCTTTTCGCTTACCGGGAGGAAGATCGTGGTACGGCTCCGGCTCGACCTCGGCTATGACGGGGGCGGCTTTTCCGGGTGGGCCCGCCAGCCCGGGCTCCGTACGGTCCAGGGGGAGATCGAGCGGGCGCTGGGGCGGATCCTGCGGCTGCCCGAGCCGCCCGACCTGACCGTGGCCGGCCGCACGGACGCGGGCGTGCACGCCCGGGGGCAGGTGGCGCACGTCGACGTGTCGGACGAGGCGCTGGCGGAGCTCGACGGCAACAGCTCGGCGCCGCTCGGCGTGGACGAGAGGCTCGCTGCGCTGGTGCGGAGGTTCGGGGGAGTGCTGGACCCCGATGTACGGATATTTCGTGTCTGCGTGGCTCCTGAGGGCTTTGACGCCCGGTTCTCCGCCGTCTCCCGGCGCTACGCGTACCGGATCAGCGACGCCGTCGGCGGCGTGGACCCGCTGCTGCGGCACGCGGTCGTCTGGCACAACCGGCCCCTCGACCTCGACGCGCTCAACGCCGCCGCCGCCCGGCTCCTTGGCGAGCACGACTTCGCCGCCTTCTGCAAGAAGCGCGAAGGCGCCACCACGATCCGAGAACTCCAGCGGCTCGACTGGATCCGCGAGGACAACGGCGTGCTCGTCGCCACCGTCGTCGCCGACGCGTTCTGCCACTCGATGGTGCGGGCGCTCGTCGGCTCCCTGCTGGCCGTCGGCGACGGACGGCGGCCGGTGCCGTGGCCAGGCGAAGTGCTCGCCCAGGCCGTACGCGACTCCGGCGTCCACGTGGCGCCCGCGCGCGGCCTCTGCCTCGAAGAGGTGACCTACCCGCCCGCGGCCGAACTCGCCGCGCGAGCCGCCGCCACCCGGCGCGTCCGCACGCTGCCGGGAGTCAGTTCTGGTTGATCCGCCGCTCCAGAACCTCCGCCGTCTCGTCCCGGAACGCGCTGCTGACCTTGATGAGCGTCTTCTCCTTGGCCTCCGGCGTGTGCCCGTCGGCGTGGGTGGCGTAACTGAAGACGATGTAGCGGCCCCACACCAGGCCCGCCGCGTAGCCGCCCGCGATGTGCACCCGGTCGCCGCCCGAGCCCGCCGCGCCGGGCAGCGCGCGGAACCAGACATTACGGCTCAGGTTCTTCGCCCGGTCGGCCTTGAGCGCCGCGTCCTTGCTGGGCAGCACCGCGATGCCGGTCGTCACCGCGTAGCGGCGCTTGGAGTCGACGTACGTGGCGCGTAGCACGCGGCTGCACTTGTGCTCGCGCAACGCCTCCGCGAACGGGCCCGCCGCCGCCTCGTCACACTTGGCCGCCAGGTCGGACTTCACCCGGGTGAACGAGGCGCCCGCGGCCGAGACCTTCTTCTCCGGGAACGCCTCCGCCAGCGACAGCTTCTTCGGGTCGGTGATCTCCGAGTTGAGGATCGACGCGCCGGCCGGCTCCTGAGGCGTGCTCGCGGGCGGGGCCGACGTCGGCGTCGGCGGCTGGACCGACGGCTGCGAGGCCGCCTCCGGCGTGGGCGAGCTCACCGACCTGACAGCGAAGAACCCGCCCGTCGCCACCCCGGCCAGCACCAGCACCCCCAGCGTCGCGAACAGCGCCCGCTTGCTCTTGCCCGGCTGCTTGACCGGCGGCATCGGCGCGAACGGCGGCTGCCTGAAAGCCTCCGGAGCCAGCGCCGGCAGGCTGTTGCCCGGGCCCTGGTGACGGTTGCCCCACACCTCGGGGCTGAACGGCAGCTCGGGGCCCTTGGCCGCCGGGTCCTCGTTCGGTGGCCAGACGGGCACGTCGCCGGGCTCGGGCTGGCGCTGGGTGCTCGGGTCGAACAGCGGGGCCGGCGGCTGCTTGACCCCCGGCATCGGCACCGGCACCCCACCGGCCTTCCGGCCAGCGGGGGGAGGAGCGGTGTCCCCGGTGGTGAACGGCGGGGGAGCGACCTGCCCGCGTCCGTTCTGGTCGTGCCCGGTCTGGTCGTGCGTGCCCTGGTCGGGTGCAGGCTGGGGGGAGGCGGCGGCGGGGAGAGCCGGTTCGGTGGGCTGACCGGCGGCAGGCTGAACGGGCCCGGTGGGCTGGCCGTGGGTCGGCGGCTGACCGTGGGCGTCGGGATGACCGGACGTGACGGCCTCCCCGCGACCGTCCGGCTGACCGTGCGGGGCCGGAGCGTGCGTGGGCTGACCGTGCGGGGCCGGGGCGTGCGGGGCCGGGGCGTGCGGGGCCTGACCGTGGGGGGCCTGACCGTGCGGGGCCGGAGCGTGGGCGGTGGGTTGCCCTGGGGCACCCGGGTGGGCAGGCCCGTTGGGGTGGTCCGGGGCGGTGGCCGGGTGCTCGGCGGTGGGCTGGGGGGCGGGCGCTGCAGGTGGCTGGTGGGCTCCGGTGGCAGGCTCGGGCGCGGGGTGGGCGCGGTCGTCCGGGTGGTGCTGGGCCGAGCCGGTCGGCTCGGCGGCGTACCCGGAGGGCTGCTGTGCCTGGCCGGGGGCGGTCGGGTGGGGGACGTCGTCGGCCTCGGCCTCCAGCTCGCCGGTGGCGGCGGGCCAGGGCGGCATGGCGACCGGATCGGCGACCGGAGCGGGCCACACCTGCATGCCCGCTGCGGCGGCGGTGAACGCGGGCGGCGGCTCCCACTGCGGTCCGCCCGGCGCCGCCGGATCGGCGGTCCACCCCTGAGCGGCGGCCGCCTCGGCGGTCCATCCCTGGGCGGCGGCCGCCTCGGCGTTCTCCGGGTCGGCGAACCAGTCGTACGGCGCGGCGTCGCCGTCGTTCACCTCCCACGGCTGGGCGCCGGGGAACGCGGGCAGCGCCGACATCCCGCCGCCCTGCCCGTCCGCAGGGGGATGCCACTGCCCGGCAGTGCCGGGGGCCTCGTCGGCCGCCCGCCTGTGGGGGTCATCCTCGTACGTGTGCCCGGCCTGCGGGTAGCCGTACGTGGGTCCCGGGTGCGGTTCGTTCTCGTACGCGGGTCCCGGTGGGGGTGGGCTCGGCTGGTTGCCGTACGTGGGGCCTGATGGGGGCTGGTTCTCGTACGTGGGGCCCGGTTGCTGGGATTGTGCCTGGTCGGGGTTGTGCCACTGGTTGACGGGCTGGGCGGGGGGCCAGGCGGTGCCGGGGCGGGTGGCGCCGTCGTCCTGGGGGGTGGCCCAGGGAGCGGCGGGGGTGGCCTCGGTCGTCGGGGGCCAGGGCATGGGGGAGGGCGCGTCGCCCTGGGCGGGCCAGGGGCGCGTGGGCGGGGCTTCGGCGTGTGGGGGTTCGCCGTGTGGGGGTTCGGCGTGGGACGGCCACGGCGGGGCGGGCGGGGCGTCGCCGGCCGGGGTCGGCCACGGGGGCGGGACCTGGGGCTGGGGCGGCGTCCAGGGAACGGCGGCGTGCGGGGGGAGGCCGGCGGGCGGCCAGGCCATGGCGGGGCGGGTGTCGCCCTCCACCGGCGGGGTGTCGGCGACGGAGAGCCACGCCTCGGCCGGGGGCGTGTCGCCGGGCGCCGGCCAGCCTTCCCGGGCGGGCGGCTCGCCTTCGACCGACAGCCAGCCCTCCGCCTCCTCGGCGGTCGGCTCAGGGTAGACGGCCGGTGGCTGCTGCTCACCGCCGTGCTCGCCCGACCCCGCGTACGGGCTCGCCGCCTGCTCGCCGGACCCCGGGGCCGTCCCCGCATATGGGGACGCCGGGGGCTCGCCCGAGCCCGGGCCGTGGTCCGGGGGTGGGGGTGCGTAGGGGGCGGCGCGGTGGCCGCTTGGCGGTTCGCCCGGCGGCGGTTGATGGCCGAAGCTAGGCGGTGGCGTCGATGGTGCGGTCGCGGAGTCGGCTTCGCCACGCTCGTGCTCAGACCCGGGTCCCTGGCCACGCATAAGGGCGAGCCTAGCGAGAGTCGCTAGATCGTTCCCTAGGTATGAGCGTTCCCGGTCGGATCGATCGTCCTGTTTGCGGGGTTAACCGACCGGATGGCCGATATCAGGTTGCGCGCATCCCGGTCAGCGCCCGCCTGTCGAGGGCCTGGAAGACCGTTTGCTTGGTGATGTCCTCGGCCGCCTGGAAGAGCTGCTTCGACAGCTTCTTGTCGGGCTTGACGCCGTCCTTGCTCTGGAACCACACCAGCACCGCGTAGTGGCCATGCGCCCAGACCTTGGCGCCGCCGCTGCCCGAGCCGAGGAACTTGGTGATCTCGTCCTTGCCGGCGAGCGGCTTGACGTAGTCGGCGGTGCCGCCGGCCTTGGCCACCTTGGCGGCGCTCTTGTAGGTGTTGAGGTTGGCGACGCCGACGGTGCCGATCACCTTGCCGGACTTGTCGCGGAAGCTGGCCCGCATCATCTGGGTGCACTTGCCGCTCTTGAGTGCCTTGGCCATCTTGTCGCCGAGCACGCCGTCGGCGCACTTCTTGTCCTTGCTGGTGACCGTCATCTGGTAGGCGCGGCCGGAGACCGTGAACTTCTTGGCCCGGAAGAGTTCCTTGACCGTGAGCGGATCGGGGTCCGTACTGCGGCTGGCGGCGTAGCCGAACTCGCCGGGCGGGGGCGACGGGAGCGGGGCGGAGGTGCGCTGCTCGGAGTTGGCGGCGGTGGTGGCCGGGTCGTCGGCGTTGAACATGATCGCCAGGCCGCCGCCGAACAGGCCGAGCACGGCGACGCCGGCGACGACCGCCCAGAGCGGGCCGCGCGAGCGGTTCTCCTCGTCGTAGGGGCTCCAGGTCTGCCGGGGGCGCTTGCCTTCGGAGCGGTTGGAGCCGGACCTGCGGCCGCGCTTGGGCTCGTCCAGAGGCGCGTCGGCGTCGGGGTCCCCGTCCGGGGAGGGGGCGCCGTCCAGATTGAAAGCACCGCCGGGGTTGGGGCCGCCGCCACCCGGATTGAAAGCGCCACCCGAGTTGGGGCCGCCGCCCGGGTTGAAAGCGCCACCCGAGTTGGGGGCACCGCCCGGGTTGGGGCCGCCGCCGGGGTTGGGGCCGCCGCCGGGGTTGGGGCCGCCGCCCGGGTTGGGGGCGCCGCTGGAGTAAGGGGGGCCGCCCAGGCCGCCGAGGCCGCCCTGGTTGGGGGCGCCGCCGGGGGGCGGAGGGCCGGCCGGGGTGAAGGCGCCGGCGAAGGAACCGGGGTCGGCGTCGGCCTTGCGGTCCCTGCGGGAGCGGCGGGGGGTGCTGTCCGTGCCGGATTCACGTTCGTCGGGAAAACCCATGCGGAGACATTACCGTGCGAAGGTCACGAGCGTCCGAAGTCCTGGGTCCACCAGATGCCCTCGGGGCTGGAGACCACGCCGACGCCGATGGCCTTGAAGTCGCAACTGAGGATGTTGCGCCGGTGGTCGGGGCTGTCGAGCCAGCCGCTCACGGCCTCCTCGGCGGAGGAGTAGCCGCGGCCGATGTTCTCGGCGGCGCCCGCGGGGTAGCCGGCGCGCTCCATGCGGTCCCAGGGCGAGGACCCGTCGGGCGATTCATGGGTGAACTGGCCGGAGCGGGCCATCTCGTACGAGTGCTCCCGGGCGGCCCTGGTCAGCCGGGCGTCGGCGCGCAGCGGGCCGCAGCCCTGCCTGGCGCGGGCGGTGTTGGTGAGGCGGACGACCTCGGAGGCCATGCCCGGCACGCTCTGTACGGGCTCGCTGTCGCGCAGGACCTGGACCGGCTCGTCGGCGGTGTAGCCGGGCACCTGGTCGGTGGGGCTGGGCGTGGGCCTGACCTGCCGGTGGCGGGCGCGGGGCGCGGCGGCGGTGGTGGTCTGGCGGGGCACGGCCTCGGCCATCGGCTGGGCGGCCCGCTTCTGCGCCGGGGCGGCGGCCTTGGGGGTGGCGGCCGGGGTGGCCTCGTTGAGGTAGATGTGGCCGGTCGGCACGGGATCGCCCGACATGCGGCCGAGCAGCACTCCGGTGAACAGCGCGGCCATGAGGCAGGCCAGCAGACCCAGATGGTTCCGGCGCCGTGCGCTCCGCTGGGTGTGCCGGGTGTGAGAACTCTGCCACATACCGCCACCAACGATAGGGATGTCTCGTCCTGGTGAAGAAGGGATCTCAGGGAACTGAAATAGAACCGTTCTGTGATCAGGTAGACTCGACCAGGGTTACCGGTCTTTTGACCTGCCGCCGTTCGGGCGGGTAACCTAATCGTTCGTTGTGTGCATAGGTCCAGCGTGACCAATGCGCGGCGCGTCCGGCGTCATCTCCCATCTGTGCGGAGACGGAAGGTCCGGGCCGTCGTGTGCCCGCACCGACCGACCCCAAGCGCTGCCGCATCCGGCAGCGCGCCGAAGACGCGAGCATAAAGAAGGCTACGACCGTGCGCACGTACTCACCGAAGCCCGCCGACGTCCAGCGTCAGTGGTACGTCATCGACGCGACCGATGTCGTGCTGGGCCGGCTGGCCAGCCACGTCGCGACCCTGCTCCGCGGCAAGCACAAGCCGATCTTCGCCAACCACGTCGACACCGGTGACTTCGTCATCGTCATCAACGCGGACAAGATCGCGCTCAGCGGCAACAAGCGTGAGCAGAAGAAGGCCTACCGCCACTCGGGTTACCCGGGCGGTCTGCGTTCCGTCAGCTATGGCGAGCTCATGGACAAGCGCCCGGACAAGGCCGTGGAGAAGGCCGTGAAGGGCATGCTGCCGAAGAACTCCCTCGGCCGGAAGATGGCCAAGAAGCTGAAGGTCTACGCGGGTTCCGAGCACCCGCACCAGGCCCAGCAGCCGGTGCCGTTCGAGATCACCCAGATCGCCCAGTAGTAGTTCGCGAAAGAGTTAGAGGAGAACCGTGGCTGAGCCCACCGGTGTCGAGACGGCCGTCGAGACGGCCGAGGTCGAGGACTACTCCGGCGAGGAGTTCCCGTCCGAGTACACCACCGAATCCACCGCCAGCGCTGACGCTCCCGTGCGCAAGCCCGTCACCACGGGCAACTCGTACGGCACCGGCCGCCGTAAGGAGGCGATCGCCCGCGTGCGCATCGTCCCCGGCACCGGCAAGTGGACGATCAACGGTCGTTCGCTGGACGTCTACTTCCCGAACAAGGTCCACCAGCAGATCGTCAACGAGCCCTTCGTGGTGCTCGGCGCCGAAGAGGCGTTCGACGTCATCGCGCGCATCGACGGCGGCGGCGTGACCGGTCAGGCCGGCGCGCTGCGCATGGGTCTGTCCCGCGCCCTGGCGATCCTGGACGTCGAGGTCAACCGCCCGCCGCTGAAGAAGGCCGGCTTCCTCACCCGTGACGCCCGCGCCACGGAGCGGAAGAAGTACGGCCTCAAGAAGGCCCGCAAGGCTCCGCAGTACAGCAAGCGCTAAGTTGGCGCGGCTTTTCGGCACCGACGGGGTACGTGGGGTCGCGGGACGCGACCTCACGGCCGAGCTCGCCATGGACCTTTCGGTCGCGGCGGCTCACGTCCTCGGCGATGCAGGCGTGTTCGCCGCCACCGGCTCCAGCGGCTCAGGCCGCAAGCAGCGGCCGGTGGCGGTCGTAGGCCGGGACCCGCGTGCCTCGGGAGAATTTCTCGAGGCCGCCGTGGTCGCCGGCCTCGCGTCGTCTGGAGTGGATGTGCTGCGCCTCGGCGTGCTGCCCACCCCGGCCGTCGCCCACCTCACCGCCGCGCTCGGCGCCGACCTCGGCGTCATGCTGTCGGCGTCGCACAACGCGGCGCCCGACAACGGCATCAAGTTCCTGGCGCGGGGCGGCTTCAAGCTGTCCGACGCGGTCGAGGACGAGATCGAGCGGCGGCTCGGCGAGGACTGGAGCCGTCCCGTCGGCGCGGCCGTCGGCCGGGTCCGCGACGCCTACGGTGAGGCCGACCGCTACATCACGCACGTCCTCGACACGGTGTCGGGGCGGCTGGACGGGCTGGACATCGTGGTCGACTGCGCCCACGGCGCGGCCCACATGGTGGCCCCGGAGGCGCTGCTGCGCGCGGGCGCCCGCGTCGAGGCGATCGGCGCCAGGCCCGACGGCCTCAACATCAACAACGGCTACGGCTCCACCCATCTGGACAAGCTCCAGCAGGTGGTGGTCTCGCGCGGCGCCGACCTGGGCATCGCCTACGACGGCGACGCCGACCGCTGCCTGGCGGTCGACCACACCGGCGCGATCGTCGACGGCGACCAGATCATGGCCATCCTCGCCGCCGACATGCACGCCGCCGGCACGCTGGCCAAGGACACGGTGGTCGCGACCGTCATGTCCAACCTGGGCTTCAAGCTGGCGATGCGCGAGGCGGGCATCACGGTGGTGGAGACCGCCGTCGGCGACCGTTACGTGCTGGAACGCATGAAGAGCGAAGGCTACAACCTGGGCGGCGAGCAGTCGGGCCACGTCATCATGCTCGACCACGCCACCACGGGCGACGGCCTGCTCACCTCGCTCCACCTGCTGTCGGTGGTGGCCCGTTCGGGGAGCACGCTGCGCGACCTGGCGTCCATCATGACGGCGCTGCCGCAGATCCTGATCAACGTCAAGGACGTCGACCGGGGCAAGGCGTCGGCCGGCGAGCTCACCTCCGCGGTCGCCGAGGCCGAGGCGGAGCTGGGCGAGACGGGCCGGGTGCTGATCCGGCCCAGCGGCACCGAGCCGATGATCCGCGTGATGGTCGAGGCGGCCTCGGAGGAGCAGGCGACCAAGGTCGCCGAACGCCTCGCCGACGTCGTCCGCGTGGCCTGCGCCTGACGTCTTCTCCGGGTACGGGATCCCGTACCCGGAGATCGGTCACTCGTCGCCCGTGAGGGCGAAGCCGCGCAGGCGGTGGCCCGCCCAGAGGACGGCGCCGACGGTGACGACGACCAGGGCCGGGACGGCGAAGCCGAACGTGACCCGGGTGGTGAGGAACGGCGAGTCGGAGAGCTGGTCGGCGACGGTCAGGGCCCACCGCTGGATCGAGAACTGCTGCGCGCCGGGGACGAAGCCGCCGACGAGGCTCTCCCAGACGAGGGCGTAGGTGATGCCGATCGTGACCGCGTGGCGGGTGACGATGCCCAGGAGCAGGAAGACGGCGGCGTAGGCGATGCCGGCGACCAGGGCGCCGAGGGCGAAGCCGGGGGCGAGGCCGTCCTCGTTGCCGACCAGGAGCCAGACGGCGACGTAGGTGGGCACGGCGGCGAACAGCGCCAGGAGCGAGGCCGCCACCAGGAACTTCGTCCGTGTGATGGCCGGGCGGGAGATCGGCTTGGACAGCAGGTGGATGATGGTGCCGTCGTCGATCTCGGGGGCGATGACGCCGGTGCCGGCGATGAGGCCGAGCAGCGGCAGCATGGTGCCGATGGCGAACTTCTCCATCAGCAGCACGGCCGAGCGCTGGTCGTCGCTGCCGATGACGCGGAGCAGCACGGCCAGGCCGATGAGGGCGAGCGGCAGGAGGAGCAGCAGGATGATGCGCCGCCTGCCGAGCAGGGCCCGGTAGGTGATGCCTGCGACCACGGTGTTCATCAGGTGCTCCTGGTGATCAGGTAGGAGAAGACGCTCTCCAGGTCCTCGTCGGCGGGTGACACCTGCTGGAGGTGGACGCCCTCGGCGCGGGCCACGCGGGGGAGCAGGCGGGCGAAGCGCCGCAGCTCGGTGGCCTGCACCTCCAGCCCGTCGGGGCCGAGCGTGACGCCGCCGGTGGAGTCGTCGAGGAGGAGGGCCGCGGCCAGCCTGCGGTCGTCGCTGGAGCGGATCTTGAACAGGTGGGGCCGGTCGGTCATCAGGCGCCGGATCTCGCGGAAGTTGCCGGAGGCGGCGTGCCTGCCGGCGACCACGACCTCGATCTGCTGGGCGACCCGCTCGACCTCTTCGAGGATGTGGGAGCTGAACAGGATCGTCTTGCCGGCGGCGCCCATCGCGCGGATCAGGTCCATCAGGTGCATGCGCTGGCGCGGGTCCATGCCGTTGAAGGGCTCGTCCAGCAGGAGCACGTCCGGGTCGTGGACGAGTGCGGCGGCGACCTTGACGCGCTGGCGCATGCCCTTGGAGTAGGTCTCGACGCGGCGGTCCTTGGGGGCCTCCATCTCGACGGTGGCCAGGGCCTTGCGGGCGGCTTGGGCGGGGTCGGGCAGGCCGTGGAGCTTGGCGGCGGACAGGACGAACTGCCAGCCGGTGAGGAAGCCGTAGACGCCCTCCCGTTCGGGCACTAACCCGATATTTCGATAAATATGGTGGTTCTTCCAGACGTTCTGGCCGTCCAGCGTGACCGTGCCGCCGGAGGGCGCCAGGAAGCCGGCCATCATGTGCAGCAGCGTCGACTTGCCGGCGCCGTTGGGCCCGAGCAGCCCGGTCACCCCCGGCCCGATCGTCATCGTGACGTCGTTGACCGCGACGACGTTGCCGTACCAGCGCGACACCTGCGCGAGCTCGATCTTCATCGCGAGGCGGCCTTCCGGTAGCGGGCGGCCAGGACCGCCAGGGCGAGGCCGATGAGCGCCACCACGATGACGGCCGGCATCGGGCCGCCGGGGTAGGCGCCGTCGGCGTTGGGCGGGGTGTCGAACAGCCACACCTGCACCGCGTCGACCAGCCAGAACGGGTTCATCAGCCAGGCCCACGAGGCGGCCGAATGGTAGCCCGACATGTCCAGCGCGGTGTAGACGAGCGGGACCGAGGCGAAGGACAGCAGGTAGACGGCGATGACCGAGGCGACGCCGAGCCCGCGCCGGGGCGTCAGCGAGGCCAGTGCCAGGCCGAACGTGGCCAGCAGCAGCGCCAGCACCAGGGCCATCGACAGGGCGCCGAGGAACTCCTTGGTCTGCGGCGGCCCGTCGAGGTCGATGACCAGCTCGCCCACGTACATGAGGATCAGCGGCGCCGCGAGCATGAGGAACAGCGCCCCGGTCATGGCCGCGACCTTGGCCCCCACGTACGCGGTGACCGTGATCGGGCGCGACAGGTAAAGCGGCAGCACCCGGTGGCGCAGGTCGGGGGCGACGGCGGTGGGCGCCTGCGAGGCGAGGAAGATCGCCGCGATCGGCTGCATGATGACGGCGTAGCCGCTGTAGGTCATGGCGCGCTCGCCGAGCATCGCCATGACGGCGACGGACACGACGGCGGGCAGCAGCATGATGGTGGCCAGCGAGAACGGCATGATCTTGCTGCGCGCGGTGCGGCCGAGGCCGTAGATGCCGCGCAGGCTGTGGACGGCCAGCGCCCGCGTGGCGTGGCCGCCGCCGAGGCGGGGGCCGTCGTAGTGGCGATAGCCGATGTCGTAGATCTCAGACATGGGCCGCCTCCTCCCGGAAGACGTCCTCGATGCGGTGGCGGCCCTGCTCCAGCCGGATGAGGCACAGGTCGAGGTCGACGGCGGCGTCGCGGATCGCGTCGTAGGTGCCGGGGCCGGACACCTCGACGAGCAGCAGGCGGCCGTGCGGGCTGACCTTCTGGCCGAGCTCGGTCAGGCGGGCGGCCAGCGGCTCGGTGCCCTCGTCGACCTCGACCGTGACGGTCCGGGTCGCCTGGGTGAACTCGGTGATCGCCGAGGAGCGCAGCAGCCGCCCGGCGTCGATGACGATCACGTGGTCGCAGATCCGCTCAAGCTCGCCGAGCAGGTGTGAGGTGACCAGCACGCTGATGCCGAACTCGGTGCCGATGCGCCTGATCAGCGCCAGCATCTCGTCGCGGCCGCGCGGGTCGAGGCCGTTGGTCGGCTCGTCCAGGAAGATCAGCTTGGGGTCGTGGACGAGCGCCTGGGCCAGCTTGACCCGCTGCTTCATGCCGGTCGAGTAGCCGCCGATCGGGCGGTAGCGCTCCTCGGCCAGGCCCACGTGGCGCAGCACGTCGGCGGCCCGCTCGCGGGCGGCCGTGCGCGGCAGGCCGGACATGCGCGCCATGTGCACCACGAACTCGGTGGCCGACACGTCGGGCGGCAGGCACTCGTGCTCGGGCATGTAACCCACGAGCCTGCGGATGTCGGCGCCCCGGGTGGACACGTCGAGGTCGAGCACCCGGGCGGTCCCCGAGGAGGCGGGCAGCAGGCCGAGCAGGATCTTGATGAGCGTCGACTTGCCCGCGCCGTTCGCCCCGACGAGGCCGGTGACGCCGGTTCCGACGGTGACCGTGAGCTGGTCGAGCGCCGTGACGGTGGGGAAGCGTTTGGTCAGCCCCTCGGTGGCGAGGATGTGCATGCCCGGGACACTACCCGCCCAGGTGCTCGCGGGGCCTCGTCCCCGGGGATGAACGGCGTCCTACCTGAGGCCAGAATTTCCGCTGGACCCACAGGGTGGCGGTGCCGGCGATGACCATGCCGAGCACGTTCAGCGCGAGCTGCGAGACCGACCCGGCGACCGCCCGCCACTCGCCCAGGGCGAGCGCCACCGCCATGTAGCCGGCGGCGGGCACGGTGGTGACCGAGATGAACACGCCGATCAGCGCCGACGACTTGCCCGCCGTGACCGACAGCACCCCGGCGGCCCCGGCCAGCACGGCCACGATGAACGACCAGCGGTCGGGCGTGACGATGAAGCCGACCTCGACGTTCGTCCGCAGGCTCTCCGGGCCGATCCAGCCGAGCCGGTACGAGACGAACGCGCAGGCGAACGTGAGCCCGATCGCGAACGCGAACCCGGCGACCAGCGTCCGGAACGCCCCGATGATCAGGTGCAGCCGGCCGCCCAGCAGCCCGAAGCAGATCGCGGCCACCGCGCCGAACTCCGGCCCGAGCACCATCGCGCCGACGATGAGGATGACCGAGTCCTGCAGCACGGCGATGCCCGCGAGCTGCGTGGCGATGCCGAGGAAGGCCAGGTACGCCCAGGTGATGCGGGAGTCCGCGTGCACCTTCTGGGCCAGGTCCTCCCACACCACCGCGTCGTCGGGGTCGCCCGGCGCCTCCTCGACGGCTTCCTCGGCGGCCCTGGACAGGGCCATGTCGAGCTGCTCGGCCGCGATCGAGCCCTCGTCCTTGAGCCATTCGAGCCGGCCGATGACCTCGTTGGCCGAC
The DNA here is from genome assembly GCF_040639085.1 of Nonomuraea sp. NPDC023979. Classification (NCBI taxonomy): domain Bacteria; kingdom Bacillati; phylum Actinomycetota; class Actinomycetes; order Streptosporangiales; family Streptosporangiaceae; genus Nonomuraea; species Nonomuraea sp. NPDC023979. The sequence continues at coordinate 88,618 of NZ_JBEZZG010000030.1, read as the reverse complement.
TCGCGCGCGAGGTCGCACAGCACCAGGTCGCCGGGCGGCCGGTGGGCGGCGCCCGGCAGGACCGCGACGTTGGTGACGCCGGCGCAGTCGTCGAGCACCTCCAGCACCTCGCCGGTGCGGTCGGCCGGGCTGATCAGACGCAGATGGAGCACCCGGCCATTGTCGTCCATCCGACGTTGACGTTCCGTTGAACGTGATCAGGCAGGCTGACTTCATGCGGATGTTGACATGTCATGACCACGGCGAGGAGTGCTGGTTCGCGGACATCGACGACCTGGGCTGTTCGGGGCGGTTCGCGAGTTACCTGTTCGACGAGGTGTTCAGGTCCGGCGAAGCCGTACCCGCCTGACGGAGTGGTCGGCACCCTTGTGCAGGACGAGGTCGGCGCGGCCGCGGGTGGGGGCGATGTTCTCGACGAGGTTGCGTTCGTTGATGTCGCGCCAGACGTTGACCGCGAATTCGGTGGCCTCTTCGTAGGACAGCTCGGCGATGTGCCGGAAGTAGGACTTGGGGTCCTCGAACGCGGTGCGGCGCAGCTTGTGGAACCGGTCGACGTACCAGGTGCGGATGTCCTCGACCTTGGCGTCCACGTAGATGGAGAAGTCGAAGTAGTCGTTGACGGCGAGTGAGGTGGGCGGGGCGGGCTGGAGGACGTTGAGCCCCTCGATGATCAGGATGTCGGGGTTCTGCACGGTCTGGCGGGCGCCGGGGACGATGTCGTACTCCAGGTGGCTGTAGACCGGTGCGTTCACCTCGGCCGCGCCCGCCTTGACCTCGGCCACGAACCGCACCAGCGCCCTGCGGTCGTAGCTCTCGGGGAAGCCTTTGCGGTGCATGATGCCCTTGGACTCCAGCACCGCGTTGGGGTAGAGGAAGCTGTCGGTGGTGATCAGCTCCACGTGGGGGTGTTCGGGCCAGCGGGCGAGCAGCGTGTGCAGCAGTCGCGCCGTCGTCGACTTGCCGACCGCGACGCTGCCCGCGATGCCGAGGATGTACGGCATCCGTCCGCCGGGTCGCCCGAGGAACGCGCTCAGCACGCTGCTGCGCTGCTGCGAACCGGTGAAGTGCAGGTTCAGCAGCCGGGTCAGCGGCAGGTAGATGTCGGTGACCTCGGCGAGGTCGATGGGGTCGTCGACGCCTCGCAGCTCTTCGAGCTCGTCCGCCGTGAGAGTCAAGGGCGTGTTCTTGCGGAGCTCGCTCCACTGCTCCCTGCTCAGTTCAACGTAACCGTTGTTCACCCTGGCAGCGTAGCGATGGTGTCAGAATGCGGTTCCGGCCGGGGTATCCACAGCCTGTGGACAAAATCGGGGGATTACCGATACTCAGTTCGGGGAATGAAGAGGGTTTTCGCATGGACCGAGTTCGCATGGACCGACGCGGCTTCCTGACCCGGGCCGTCCTGGCCGCCGGGCCGTTCGCCGGCGTGGCCTGCGCGGGGCAGCGCGGCGGCGCCGCCCCCGCGCCCGGTTACGGGCGGCTCGTCCCCGTCGCCGACCAGCGCGACGGCGAGGTGCGGCTGCACCTGCCCGAGGGGTTCCGCTACCGCTCGTTCAACGCGGCCGGGGAGAAGTTCTCCGACGGCAGCACGGTGCCCGGCAGGCACGACGGGATGGCCGCGTTCCCCGGGCCGCGCGGCAGCGCGATCCTGGTGCGCAACCACGAGGTCAACGGCCCCGTCGGCGCGTTCGGCGACGAGCGGCTCGCGTACGACCCGATGGCGGGCGGCGGCACGGCGACGCTGCGGGTCAGCCGCTACGGCGAGGTGGCCGAGAGCAGGCCGTCGCTGACCGGCACGATGATGAACTGCTCGGGCGGCCCGATGCCCTGGGGCGCCTGGGTGAGCTGCGAGGAGACCGTCAACGGGCCCGACGTGGGCGACGACTTCACCGGCGGCGACAACTCCCGGCTGACCGAGAAGCACGGCTATCTCTTCGAGGTGCCGCTCAAGGGCGTCTCGCGGGCCAGGCCGATCAGGGCCGCCGGGCGGTTCGCGCACGAGTCGGCGGCCTTCGACCCGGCCACCGGCACGCTCTACCTGACCGAGGACAACTTCGGCTTCCCGTCCGGCTTCTACCGCTACGTGCCGCCCCGGCATCCGATGCGCGAGGGGCGGCTGCTCGACGACGGCAAGCTCCAGATGCTCGCCGTCGCCGACCGGCCGCGCGCCGACCTGTCCACCGGGCAGGAGCCCGGCGCGGCCTTCGCCACCACCTGGGTGGACATCGACGACCCCGACCCCGCGTTCACCGGCAGGCCGTCCAACGACGTCGCCGTGCAGGCGGTCGGCAGGCAGGGCCGGGCGGCGGGCGCGGCGATCTTCTCCAGGCTCGAAGGCGCCGTCTTCCACCAGGGCATCGTCTACTTCGTCTCCACCCAGGGCGGCGACCCCGCGCCCGGCGAGACGCCGCCCGACGGCTTCGGCCGGGGCCGCGGCCAGGTGTGGGCTTACGAGACGTGGAGCGGCCGGCTCCGGCTCGTCTACCAGTCGCCCCGCGCGGCCACCCTGGACCTGCCGGACAACGTGACCGTCAGCAGGCGCGGCACGCTGGTCCTGTGCGAGGACGGCGACGGCGACAACTACCTGCGCGGCCTCACCAGAGCCGGGAAGATCTTCGACTTCTGCCGCCTGGCCCCCATCCCGGGCGACGCGGGCGCGGAGTTCGCCGGCTCCGCCTTCGGCCCCGGCGGCCACACCCTGTACGTGAACGTCCAGTCCAAGCGGGGCCGCTCGTTCGCCATCTGGGGTCCCTGGCAGCGCGGCGACTTCTAGATAGCCTGGGCCCCATGATCCTGGGCATCGGGGTCGACGTCGTCGACATCGCGCGTTTCGAGGCCACGCTCAAGCGCACCCCCGCGCTGCGCGAGCGGCTGTTCACCGAGGTCGAGCAGCCGCTCGCCGTCCACTCGCTGGCGGCCAGGTTCGCCGCCAAGGAGGCCGTGGCCAAGGCGCTGGGCGCGCCCCCCGGGCTCGGCCACCGGGAGGCAGAGGTGCGCTGCGACCCCCACGGCAAGCCCGAGCTGTACGTCAGCGGCAAGGTGGCCGAGGTCGCCTACGGCCTCGGCGTCAAGCGCTGGCACGTCTCGCTCAGCCACGACGGCGGCATCGCCATCGCCTACGTGATCGCCGAAGGATGACGTGATGATCACCGCCTACACCGCCGACCAGATCAGGGCCGCCGAACAGGAGCTCATAGCCCGCCTGCCCGGCGGCACGCTCATGCTCCGCGCCGCCGCCGGCCTCGCCGCCGCGTGCGCGGGCCTGCTCGGCGGCGTGTACGGCAGCCGCGTCGTGCTGCTCGTGGGCAGCGGCGACAACGGCGGCGACGCCCTGTACGCGGGGGCGGCGCTCGCCAGGCGCGGGGCCGCGGTAGAGGCGGTGCTCGCCGGGTCGCGCACCCACGAGGCCGGGCTGGCGGCCTTCCGCGACGCGGGCGGGCGGATCGGCGACGCCGCCGCGCTGGACCGGGCCGACCTGGTCGTCGACGGCCTGGTCGGCATCGGGGCCACCGGCGCGCTCCGGGAGCCGTACGCCGCGCTCGCGGACCGGGCGGGGGCGGGCCCCGGGCTGGTCGTGGCCGTCGACGTGCCCAGCGGCGTGGACGCGAGCAGCGGGCGGGTGGCGGGCGCCGCCGTGCGCGCGCACCTGACCGTGACGATGGGCGCGTACAAGACGGGGTTGCTCGTCGATCCCGCGGCCGGGCACGCCGGGCGGGTCGAGCTGGTCGACATCGGGCTCGGCCCCTGGCTGCCGGAGCCGGACGTGACGGCGCTGACCCGCGACGACGTGCGCGAGCTGCTGCCGAGGCCGGGCGCGGAGTCCGACAAGTACCGCAGGGGCGTCGTCGGCGTCGCGGCCGGCAGCGACCTCTACACGGGCGCGGCGGTGCTCGCCGTCGGCGGGGCGCTGCGGGCGGGCGCGGGCATGGTCCGCTACGCCGGTCCCGCCGGGCCCGCGGACCAGGTGCGGGCGCGCTGGCCGGAGGCGGTCATCACCGAGCTGGCCGAGCCGTCGATCGACCGCGTCGGGCGGGTGCAGGCGTGGGTGCTCGGGCCGGGGCTCGGCACCGGCGGCTGGGCCCGCGAGCTGGCCACCCGGGTGCTCGCCTCGGACGTGCCGGTCCTGGTCGACGCCGACGGCCTGACCCTCGTGGCCAAGGAGCCGGGGCTGCTGCGCCGAGCCGCGCCCGTGCTCGTCACCCCGCACGCCGGCGAGCTGGCGCGCCTGACCGGGGCCGCGCGGGAGGAGATCGAGGCCGACCGGCTGGCGCACGCCCGCCGGGCCGCCGCCGAGCTGGGCGTGACCGTGCTGCTCAAGGGCTCCACCACGGTGGTGGCCGACCCGGGCGGCGCCGCCCGCGTCAACACGACGGGCACCCCCTGGCTGGCCACCGGAGGCACCGGCGACGTCCTGTCCGGCATCGCCGGGGCGCTGCTCGCCCAGGGATTGAGCAGCGCCGACGCCGGAGCGTGCGGCGCCTGCCTGCACGGGCTCGCCGGACGCCGGGCCGCGGGCGGCGCGCCGCTGACCGCCGCCGACGTGGCGGACGCGGTGCCGTCGGCCATCAGGGAAATCGCGCTCGACCATCGGGACGAGCTGCCAAACTAGAGGTATGGACTCCCGGACGGCGACCCCCGCGCAGGCGCGCGTCGACCTCGCCGCGATCAGGCATAACGTGGCCCTGCTCAAGGACCGCGCCTCAGGCGCGGAGCTCATGGGGGCCGTCAAGGCCGACGCCTACGGGCACGGCCTGGTGCCCGCCTCGCGGGCCGCGCTGGAGGGCGGCGCGAGCCGGCTCGGCACCGCGTTCGTCAGGGAGGCGCTCGCGCTGCGCGAGGGCGGCGTCACCGCCCCCGTGCTGGCCTGGCTCCTCACCCCCGGCGAGCCCCTGGACGAGGCGCTGCGGGCCGACGTCGAGCTGTCGGCCGCGAGTGAGGAGCTGCTCGACGAGATCGCCGCCGCCGCCCGCCGCACCGGCGTCACCGCCCGCGTCCACCTGGAGGCCGACACCGGCATGAGCCGCGGCGGCGCCCCGCTCGCCGCCTGGCCCGCCCTGGTGGCCAGGGCGGTCGCGCTGCAGGCCGAGGGCGCCGTCGAGGTCACCGGGCTGTGGTCGCACTTCGCCTGCTCCGACATCCCGGGCCACTCCTCGATCGAGGCGCAGATCGACACGTTCGAGACGGCGCTGAAGCTGGCCGAGCAGGCCGGGGCCGGCGGCTCCCACGTGATCAGGCACCTGGCCAACTCCGCCGCCATCCTGACCCTGCCCCGGACCCACTACGACCTGGTCAGGCCCGGCATCGCCATGTACGGGCTGAGCCCGATCCCGGAGGCGGGCGACTTCGGGCTCACCCCGGCGATGACGCTGACGGCCCGCATCGCCCTCGCCAAACGCGTCCCTGAGGACTCCGGAGTGTCCTACGGACACCTTTACATCACGGATCGCGAGACGACGCTTGGCCTGGTGCCGCTCGGGTACGCCGACGGAATCCTGCGGCACGCGACGGGGCGGGCCGAGGTGCTGGCGGGAGGCCGTCGCAGGCTGGTGGCCGGTCGGGTGTGCATGGACCAGTTCATGATCGACGTGGGTGACGACCCGCTGGCCGCGGGCGACGAGGTCATCCTGTTCGGGCCGGGCGGTCAGGGCGAGCCGACCGCCCAGGAGTGGGCCGATACCCTCGGCACGATCACTCATGAGATCGTGACGAGGATCGGCGCTCGGGTGCCGAGGGTGTACGAAGGCTGAGGGACATGACGACGACAACACGGCGGAAGGTCGGCATCGCGGGCGCGCTCGTCGGCGCCGCCTCAGCGGGGATCGCCGCGGCCGCCATGGCCAAGCGCTACGCGGTCGGCCGCATCCGGCTGCGCCCCGACACCGAGGCGAGCGAGCCGTTCGGCGAGCTGCGCGGGCGCGAGCACACGCTGATCACCTCCGACGGCAGGGCGCTGCACGTCGAGGTCGACGGCCCCGACGACGCGCCGCTCACCCTCGTCTTCTGCCACGGCTACTGCCTCAGCCTGGAGTCGTGGCACTACCAGCGCCGCGAGCTGCGCGAGCAGCACCGCATGGTGCTGTGGGACCAGCGCTCCCACGGCCGCTCCCAGCGCGGCGCGGCCGACGACAGCACGATCGACCGGCTCGGCCAGGACCTGGCCGAGGTCATCGAGCAGTACGTGCCCGGCCCCTGCGTGCTCGTCGGCCACTCCATGGGCGGCATGACGATCATGGCGCTGGCCGACAGCCGCCCCGAGCTGTTCGGCGACAAGGTGCGCGGCGTGGCCCTGCTGTCCACCTCGGCCGGCAAGCTCGCCGAGCTGACCCTGGGCCTGCCCGCGCTGGCCTCCAAGGTCGTGCACAAGCTGGCCCCCACGACCGTGTCGATGCTGGGCCGCCGCGGCTCGTTCATCGACCGCACCCGCCACGCGGGCAGCGACATCGCCTTCCTCATGACCCGCTACATGGGCTTCGGCGACTCCAAGAACGTCAGCCCGACCGTGGTCGACTTCGCCGAGTCCATGATCCGGGGCACGCCGACCGAGGTGGTCGCCGACTTCTACCCGGCGCTGATGGACCACGACAAGCTGTCCGCGCTGCACGTCCTCGACCCCGTGCCCACCGCGATCATGGTGGGGGACAAGGACTGGCTGACCCCGCCGGACCACAGCCGGGCGATGGCCGAGGCGCTGCCCAAGGCCCAGCTCACCGAGGTGCCCGACACCTCGCACCTGCTCCAGCTCGAGCGGCCCGGCGTGGTCAACGACGCGCTGCGCGACCTGATCAAGAGGGTGGCGCTGTGAGGCTGCCGACCGCCGAGGAGATGCGCGCGTTCGGCGCCCGGCTGGCCGCCCGGCTGCGGCCCGGCGACCTGGTGGTCCTGTCGGGGCCGCTCGGCGCCGGCAAGACCACGCTGGTGCAGGGCATCGGCGAGGGTCTGAAGGTGCGAGGGCCGATCACCTCGCCCACGTTCGTCATCGCCCGCGTCCACCCGTCGCTGGCCGGCGGGCCGCCGCTGGTCCACGTCGACGCCTACCGGCTCGGCGGCGACCTGGAGGTGGACGACCTCGACCTCGACGCCTCGCTGGAAGACTCGGTGACCGTCGTCGAGTGGGGCGAGGGGCTGGTCGAGGGGCTGTCCGACGACCGGCTGGAGATCCACATCGACCGCGAGGCGGGTGACGAGGCCCGCCTGGTCACCCTGCGCGGCGTCGGCGCTCGCTGGGCCGACGACACGCCGTCTGAAGGGGCACAAGAGTAAAACCACCGCCACGCCCCGGTGATCCTGTCACCCTTGACGTATCACGCCGATGACATGAAACATGATCATTGGTAAGGGTTGGCCCAGAAATTCTGGGTATCAGGAGGGGCGGCATCCACGAAAACTGGTGGATGCTTGGTGAAAGACGGCGGAGTGGGGTGCGGCGGTGCTCAGGGTCAGCCAGGTCGCGTACGCGGGAGCCATCCTCATGATCGGCCTCGCCGGTTGTTCGGCGGAGGCGCAAACACCGCCGTCGGGGTCGGCCTCCCCGACAGTGAGTCCCACCGGCAGTCCCACTGGCAGCCCCACGGCGGCGCCCACCGCCACCACCAGTTCGACGGCGAGCCCGGCGGCCACCCGGCCGTCCATCCTGGTCCAGCTCAACCCCGACCGCGTCACCGCGGGCGAGACCTCGACCGTGTGGGTGCTGGCCAACTGCCCCGAGCCCACCGGCGGCCCCGCCCACAGCGGCACCGCGACGTCCCGGGCGTTCGTCAGCGGCGTCACGCTCAACCCGGCCGACGCCGCGACCTCCTCGCCCTCGCCGACCGGCGCCCGGGCTGGCGGCGCCTGGGTGCGCGGCCAGGCACAGGTCAACGGCACCGTCCGGCGCGGCTCCTACCGGGTCGACGTCAAGTGCGACGGCACCAACCACGTCGGCCGGGCCACGCTGCGCGTCCGCGCGCCCGAGCCGCTGCCCGACGACGTGCCCACCAAGGCCCCCAGGGCCGGCGGCGGCGGCACCTTCGGCAAGGACGTCGACGAGGGCTCGTCGATCCCGCTCGTGCCCGTGGGCCTGGCGCTCGGCGTCGCTGCCGCTGCCGGGATCGGGATCGCGGTCAAGCGCCGCCGGTCCTGAAGATGGCGCGTTCGGGACGGGTCGTCCTCGCGGGCGCCGTGACCGGCCTCGTGCTGGTCGCCTTCGGCAAGAACATGCAGTCCGCCCCCGAGGAGACGGCGGCCGGCGTGGTGCCCCGCAGCATCGACATCCCCTCGATCGACGTCGAGGCGCCGCTGATGAAGCTCGGGCTCAAGGACGGCGAGGTCGAGCTGCCGCCGTACGAGAAGCCCAAGGTCGCCGGCTGGTACACCGGCAGCGCCGTGCCGGGCGAGAAGGGCGCCTCCGTCATCGTCGGCCACGTCGACACCAAGACCTCGCCGGCCGTCTTCTACAAGCTCCGCCAGGTCCGCAAGGGCGAGACGGTCAAGGTCGAACGCAGCGACGGCAAGGTCGTCGAGTACAAGGTCACCGCGATCGAGCAGGTGCACAAGGACGACTTCCCGCTGCGCAAGGTCTACGTCGAGGACGGGCTCAAGCTCGTCACCTGCGGCGGCAAGTTCGACTACGCCAAGGGCGAGTACCTGGACAACATCATCGTGTACGCCAGCGAGGCCTGAAAAAGCGGTTGCGCCCCTCTGTGACGATGGAGGGCATGAGCGTGGACACCAGCCCGCCCGCGTCCGGCTCCCGGGTGCCCTGGCCCGAGGTGCACCCGGGCGTCCGCGAGGCGGTCGAGAAACTGCTCGGCGCGCCCGTCGCCGAGGCGGTCACCCAGGAGGGCGGCTTCTCCCCGGCCGCCGCCGTGCGGCTGCGCGCCGCCAACGGCCGCCGGGCCTTCGTCAAGGCCGTCGGCCCCGAGCCGAACGCCGAGGCGGTGCGCATCTACCGGGCCGAGGCCCGGGTCGCCGCCGCCCTGCCCGCCTCGGTGCCGGCGCCCCGGCTGCTCGACGCGTTCGAGCTCGACGGGTGGGTGGCGATGGCGTTCGAGGACGTCGAGGGCCGCCACCCGGCCATGCCGTGGCGGCGCGACGAGCTGGACCTGGTGCTCGACGCCGTCGAGCGGATGTCGGCCGCGCTCACGCCGTCACCGGTGGACGTGCCGCCGATCGGGGAGGTCATGGGGCCGTCCTTCCAGGGCTGGCGCAGGCTGCTCGGCGAGGACACCACCGGGCTCGACCCGTGGGCGCTGCGCCACCTGCCGGCGCTGGCCGAGCTGGAGTCCGGCTGGGCCGAGGCGGCGGCGGGCGACACGCTGGCCCACTGCGACCTGCGGGCCGACAACGTGCTCATCTCGGACGGGCGCGTCTACGTCGTCGACTGGCCGTGGGCGTCGCGGGCCGCCGCCTGGTACGACCGGGTGGCGATGCTGCCGTCGGTCGGCATGCAGGGCGGGCCGCCGCCGCACGAGCTGCTGCCCGACCCCGACCCGGACGTCACCAAGGCCGTCACCGCCCTCACCGGCTTCTTCGTCCGGCAGTCCCGCCAGCCGGCGCCGCCCGGCCTGCCGACCCTGCGCGCCTTCCAGCGGGCCCAGGGCGTGGTGGCGCTGGAATGGCTCAGACAGCGGACCGGCTGGTCCTGAAGCACCGGCAGCCGAATCGGCGGAGCGGCCGGGTCTGACCTGTCGGGCCGGTAGGCTAAGCAGTCGTGCTGGTCCTGGCCTTTGACACCGCGACGCCCGCCGTCACCGCCGCCCTTCACGACGGGCAGCGGGTGCTCGCCGAATCCACCACGATCGACGCGCGCCGCCACGGCGAGTTGCTCGTGCCCACCGTCGAGCGCGTCCTCGCCGAGGCGGGGGTCGCGCTGCGCGACGTCACGGCCGTCGTCGCGGGCAGCGGCCCCGGCCCCTACACGGGCCTGCGCGTCGGGCTGATGACCGCGCAGGGCCTGGCGACCACCCTCGGCGTGCCCGCCCACGGCATCTGCACGCTCGACGCCGTCGCCTACGGGTCCGGGCTGGAGGAGCCGTTCCTGGTCGCCACCGACGCGCGGCGCAAGGAGGTCTTCTGGGCCCGCTACTCCGACCGCCGCACGAGGGTCGACGGCCCGCACGTCGACCGGCCCGCCGACGTGCCCGTCGAGGGGCTGCCGGTGGCCGGGGCCGAGCTCTACCGCGACGTCCTGGGCCCCGCCGTCGCCCCCGCCTACCCGTACGCCGGGTTCCTGGCCGCGCTCGCGGCCGAGCGGATCGCGGCGGGCGCCCCGCTCGACCCGCCGCGCCCGATCTACCTGCGCCGCCCCGACGCCGTGGTGCCCGGGGCGCCCAAGAAGGTGACGGCGTGAAGCTGCGGCAGATGACCGAGGCCGACCTGCCGGCGGTCATGGCGATCGAGCGGGCCACGTTCCCGCGCGACGCGTGGAGCGAGGGCATGATGCGCGGCGAGCTGGCCGACCAGCCGCGCACCCGCCACTACGTGGTGGCCCTGGTCGAGGAGCAGATCGTCGGCTACGCCGGGCTCGCCGTCGCCGCCGACCAGGCCGACGTGCAGACGATCGCGGTGCTCGACACCCACCGCGGCACCGGCGTCGGCGGCGCCATGCTCTCCGCCCTGCTGCAGGAGGCCGGCCGCAGGGGCGCCAGGGAGATCTTCCTGGAGGTGCGCGAGGACAACCCGGTCGCCCGCGGCGTCTACACGCACTTCGGGTTCGAGGAGATCGGCACCCGCCGCCGCTACTACGAGGACGGCACCGACGCGATCATGATGAGAAGGAAGCTGGATGGCTGACGCACCCCTGGTCCTGGGCATCGAGACGTCCTGCGACGAGACCGGCATCGGCATCGTCAGAGGCCACACGCTGCTGGCCAACACCATCGCCTCCAGCATGGACGAGCACGCCCGCTTCGGCGGCGTGGTGCCGGAGGTGGCCTCGCGGGCGCACCTGGAGGCCATGACGCCGACGGTCGAGGCCGCGCTGTCCGCCGCCGGGCTGAAGTTCTCCGACATCGACGCCATCGCCGTCACCGCCGGCCCGGGGCTGGCCGGGGCGCTGCTCGTCGGCGTCGCCGCCGCCAAGTCCTACGCGCTCGGCCTCGGCGTGCCCCTCTACGGCGTCAACCACCTGGCCGCGCACGTCGCCGTCGACCAGCTCGAACACGGGCCGCTGCCCAAGCCGTGCATCGCCCTGCTCGTCTCCGGCGGCCACTCCTCGCTGCTGCTGGTGCCCGACGTGGCCGAAGACGTGATCTCGCTCGGCTCGACCGTCGACGACGCGGCGGGCGAGGCGTTCGACAAGGTGGCGCGGGTGCTCGGGCTGCCGTTCCCCGGCGGGCCGCACATCGACCGGGCCGCCCGCGACGGCTCCGGCGCCGCCGTCGCCTTCCCGCGCGGCAAGATGGACGACGGCACGCTCGACTTCTCCTTCTCCGGGCTCAAGACCGCCGTCGCCCGCTGGGTGGAGGCCCGCGAGTCGTCCGGCGAGCGCATCCACGTGCCCGACGTGGCCGCCTCCTTCCAGGAGGCCGTGGTCGACGTGCTCACCCGCAAGGCGCTGCAGGCGTGCAAGAAGTACGAGGTGCACGACCTGCTCATCGGCGGCGGCGTGGCGGCCAACTCACGGTTGCGCGCGCTGGCCCAGGAGCGGTGCGACGCGGCGGGCGTCCGGCTGCGGGTGCCCCGGCCCGGCCTGTGCACCGACAACGGCGCCATGGTCGCCGCGCTCGGCTCCGACCTGGTGGCGGCCGGGGTGACGCCGTCGACGCTGGAGATCCCGGCCGACTCCTCGCTGCCGATCACCACCGTCCACGTGTGAGGCTGCACTAGTGCAACTCGGGGGAATTCCCCCTGCTGGGAAGGCTTTTCCGGGCCCTCTGCGTACGTTGTCAGCATGAAGTACACAGAGGGCCCGTTCGCGCCCGTCACCGAGGAAGTCACGGCCTACGACCTGCCGGTCACCGGGCGCGTGCCGGCCGAGCTCAACGGCCGCTACCTGCGCAACGGCCCCAACCCGCTGGGCATCGAGGACCCCGCCGTGCACATCTGGGGCATGGGCCAGGGCATGGTGCACGGGGTGCGGCTGCGCGACGGCCGGGCCGAGTGGTACCGCAACCGCTGGGTCCGCACGCCCGGCCACGGGCCGATGGTGCACGTGATCGAGCACGCCGCCCGCACGTTCGCGCTGGCGGAGGGCGGGCTGCCGCCGGCCGAGCTGGACGCCGAGCTCGGCACGGTGGGCGTGTGCGCGCTCGGCGGCACCCCTGAGGGCTTCACGGCCGGCGCCCACTCCAAGCACGACCCGCTCACCGGCGCGCTGCACTCGCTGTCGTACCAGGTGGGCCAGAGCTTCGTGCAGTACATTGTGACCGGCCCCGACGCCGCCGTGATGGCGAGCACGTCGATCCCGCTCACGCGGACGCCGTTCATGCACGACTTCGCGCTCACCGAGAACCACGTCGTCCTGTGGGACACGCCGCTCGGGTTCGACGGGTTCGAGTGCCGCTGGCTGCCCGGGCACCCCACCCGGGTGGGCGTCATGCCGCGCGCCGGAGGCGAGGTGCGCTGGCTGGAGATCGATCCGGTGCACGTCAGCCACACGCTCAACGCCTACGAGGACGGCGGCGCGATCGTCGTGGACCTGGTCACCGCCGACGGGCCGTTCGACCCGGCCGACCCCGGCGGCATCCGCCCCGCCCTTGACCGGTGGACGATCGAGACCGACCGGGTCGTCCAGCGGCGCCTCGACGACCGGCCGCAGGACTTCCCGCGCCTGAACGAGTCACGCACCTCCCGCCGCCACCGCTACGGCTACGCGGCGGCCACGGACCTGTACGGCATCCCGTTCACGCCCGCGGGCGCGCCTCCCGACGACGCCTTCACCAACGCCCTGGTCAAGCACGACCTGGACCGCGGCACCACCGAGGTGCACGGCTTCGGCCGGGGCGAGTCGGTCGGGGAGGCCGTGTTCGCCGCCACGGGGACCGGCGAGGACGACGGGTACCTGCTCACGTACGTGTCCGACCCGGAGCGCGGCGCGAGCGACCTGGTGATCCTGTCGGCGCAGGACTTCACCGGCGCCCCCGTCGCCAGGATCCACCTTCCCGTACGGGTGCCGCTCGGGCTGCACGGCAGCTGGCTGCCCGAGCCCGTGTGACACTGTTGGATCGTGACCGACCCCCGTCCGCCCTACCAGCGGATCGTCGCCGACATCGAGCGGCGCGTCGCCGAGGGCGAGCTGCGACCCGGTGATCCGGTCCCCACGACCCGGGCGATCATGCGGGAGTGGGGCGTGGCGATGGCGACCGCCACCAAGGCGCTGACCGCGCTCAAGCAGGCGGGCGTCATCGAGTCGGCGCCCCGGGTGGGCTCCGTGGTCGCCGCCCAGGCCGCCCCCAGGCGCTCCGCCGAGACGCTCGAACGCGACCGGATCGTCCGCGCCGCCATCGAGATCGCCGACGTCGACGGGCTGGCCTCGCTGTCCATGCGCTCGGTCGGCTCCCGGCTCGGCGTGGCGACGATGTCGCTCTACCGCCACGTCGAGTCGAAGGGCGAGCTGGCCCGGCTGATGGCCGACGCGGCGTTCGCCGAGATCGACTATCCCGAGCCGCCGCCGGGCTGGCGCTCCCACCTGCGGGTGGCCGCCCGGTTGCAGTGGGCGGCCTACCAGCGTCACCCGTGGCTGCCCCGGGTGGTGTCGGTCACCAGGCCGATCGTGCTGCCCGGCATGGTGGCCTACGCCCAGTGGTCGCTGCGGGCGCTGGACGACCTCGGCCTGCCCGCCGACACGCGGCTGCTCGTCTACGCCACCCTGGTCAACTACGTGCGCGGCACGGCGGTCAACATCGAGAGCGAGACCGACGCCGAGCGCGACACCGGGCTGACCAGCACGCAGTGGATGTCGCGGCGCCTGACGGTCGAGGGACGGCTCATCAAGCAGGTGACCGACCCCAGGGTGGCGATCGACCTGGAGACGATCTTCGCGTTCGGTCTCGAACGGGTGCTGGACGGGCTGTCGACCGTCATCACGCCGCGGCGCTGAGCGGCCGCGTCAGTCCTTGGCGCGGGTCGGCCGCAGCAGGGCCTCGGCCAGGGCCAGCATGGTCTCCTCCAGGGCTCCCAGGCGCTTGTTGAGGTCGGCTGTGGCGGGCTCGACGATGCCGGAGACCGTCTCGGCCAGCGCGTCGCGGTCGGGGCGGGAGCGGACGACCTCGGTGAGCGACGTCGCGGCCTCGGTCAGCCGCTGCAGGTGCTCGTCGCGGTGGGTGTCGAGCAGCTCGCCGATGCGCTCGTCGATGGCCAGCGCGGCCGGGAGCCTGCCGATGGTCTCGCCGACGCTCTCCAGGGCCTCGCTGGCCTGCTCGGAGCGGGTGGTGAGGCCGCTGAGGTGGGCGTCGAGACCGTCGACCCGGGTGACCAGGTGCTCCTCGGCCGCGGCCAGGCGCTCGGCCAGCGCGTCGAACCGGTCGCCCTGGCCGCCGAGGCGCTCGGCGAGCGCGTCGAAGTGCTCGTCGTGCTCGCCGAGCCGGCTGTCGAGGCGGTCGAAGCGCTCGTCGTGGCCGCCGAGCTGCTTGGTCAGGGTGTCGAAGTGGCCGTCGTGGCCGTGGAGGCGGTCGGTGAGGGCGTCGAGGCGCTTGTCGTGGCCGGTGAGGCTCTGTGCGAGGGCGTCGAAGCGGGCGGCGTGGCCGGTGAGCTCGCCGTTCATCGAGCTGAGGCGGCCGTCGACGGAGGCCAGGCGGGTGCCGAAGCCGTCGAGGCGCGTGTCGGTGGCGGCGGCGCGGCCGTCGAGGCTCTGCAGGCGGCCCTCGATCCCGGCCAGCGTCTCGTCGGTGCTCTCGAAGCGCACGTCGACGCTCTCCAGGCGCGAGTCGATCGCGACGAGCCGCCCGTCGACCCGGTCGATCCGGCCGTCGACGCCGTCGAAGCGTCCGCCGAGCCGCTGCTCGGCGTCGTCGAGGCGGCCGAGCAGCCGCTCCTCCAGCGCGTCGACCTTGGCCGTGACCTGCTCGGTCGCGGTGGTGAGCTGCTGGGCGGCGAGGGCCAGGCGCTCGTCGAGGCTGTCGGACAGGTCGAGCATCACGCCCTCGACCCGCTCGGTGCGCGAGTGGAGCTCGGCCAGCGACTTGTCGATGCGGGTGAAGCGCCCGGCGGCGACCTCCATGCCGGCGCTGACCTGCGCCAGCTTGCTGGTGACCTCGCCCATCCGCTGGGTCACCCCGTCGGTGACCTCCAGCACCGACTGCAGCCGGCTCAGCGCCTCCTCGACGCTCTCGGACACGGTGCCGAGGTCGGCGCGCAGCTTGGGCAGCTCCAGGATCGGGTGGACCCGCTGGCTGACCGCGTCCACCCGGGTGTCGACGCCGCCGACCTGCTCGCCGACGGCGTCGACGTGGTCGCGCACCGCCTCGACGTGCTGGGCCAGCCCTTCGGCCCACATGGGCGGTTTGGCGGCGATGTCGTCGAGCCGTCCGGAGACGGTCTCCAGGGTGCCGCTCAGCCCGCCGAGCTCACGCTCGCGCACCTCGCGGAGGAGCCATTCCATGCCCTCCAGCCGCTGCCGGATCTCGTCGAGGACGGCTCCCTGCGTGCGCTGTTCGTACACGTGATCCTGGGCGGCACGCGCCAGCAGCTCCCGCATCCTGTCGGAGATGGCGGTCTGGCCGCCTGCCTGCAGAAGGGTGGTGGTGTGGTTGGAATGGTCCACCGAAAGGCTCCTTCGCTGTCGACGGTCTGCCGCGTGGCGGTGGGGTTGGGTCCGATGTGCAAGTGAAAGAAGGAGAACGCGGCTCACCGCAATAGGGGGGAGAACTCCCGCCCGGCTACCTTAGCCTTTCGATCAAGGTCCGTCATCGGCGAAGGAGAAGATCGCTCTTATGATGGAATCGTCCAGATTTGTCATTCACGCAGGTCGTGACGGGCGGCAGATCAGAACGGATGGTTTATCCATAATCCTCGTCAGAATGACGACGGCGGATTCTTCACCGGAAAGCCGGAGGTCGCCGCGCAGCCGCTCGATATCCACAGCCGATCCGCGCTTTTTAATGGTGACATTTCCGACGCGGCGTGCCCGCAGCGCCGCTCTGAGCCGTTTGAGCGAGAACGGCAGCGTCTCGACCACCTCGTACCGCGCGGCCCACGGCGTGTCGACCGGCTCGTCCCCCGAGATGTAGGCGATCATCGGGTCGGCCAGCCACCCGCCCACCAGCTCGGCCACCTCGCCCACCAGATGCGCCCGCACCGCGGCCCCGTCCGGCTCGTACACATAGCGCCCCACCGGCCCGGTGCCGGCCTCGACCCCGGTGGCGGTCAGCGTGTGACCGCCCGGCAGGAGCGTCGCCCGCCGCCCGGGCTCGCCGGCGCCCGTCCAGAGCGCGGCCTCCTTCACCTCGCCCTTGTACGAGACCCACTCGGCCTGCGCCTGCGCGGGGATGAACTCGTACGGGATGCCGGGGGCGACCTTGAGGCAGGCCAGGCGCGCCCGGGAGAGCAGGTCGAGGACGACGGGCCAGGGCGGCGAGTAGGACATCGGGTCGAACGTGCGGCCCCGCGAGCCGCGCCTGGCCGGGTCGGCGAACAGCACGTCGTGGTCCTCGGGCCGCACGGTCGCGGCGTCGGCCACCCGCACGGTGACGCGCTCGCCCAGGCCGAGCGCGTCGGCGTTGGCGCGGGCGACGGCGGCGGTCAGCGGGTCGGCGTCGACGGCCTCGACCGTGCGACCGGCGCGGGCCAGCGCCAGGAAGTCGCCGCCGATGCCGCAGCAGGCGTCGGCGACGCGCGGCCCGGCGCCGCACTCGGCCAGGCGGCGGGCCCGGTGCTCGGCGACCTCGGCGCGGGTGGACTGTTCGAGGCCGTGCGGGGTGAAGAACATGCGCGCCGCGTCGGCGCCGAACTTGGCGGCGGCCCGCTCGCGCAGCCCCGCCTGGGTGAGCGCCGCCGAGGTCAGGGCGGCGTCGTAGGTGCGGCGCAGCCGGGTGGCCGCCGCGACCGGGTCGGCGCCGGCGAGCTCCTCCGCCTCGGCCAGCGCCCGCAGGCCGCGCGGTGTCAGCAGCTCGGTGAAGGCGTCCAGGTCCACGACGTACGACGGTAGTGCACGCGGCGGGCCGGCTCAGAGATCGGTGTCGCGCAGGGAGACGAGCAGTTTGCGCAGCAGCCCGGCCAGGGCGGCGCGCTCGTCCTCGTCGAGCCCGGCCAGCAGGTCGCGCTCGTTGTCGAGGTGCCCCTCCAGCACGTCGTCGACCAGGCGCAGCCCCTCGGGGGTGAGCGAGACCAGGATCATGCGGCGGTTTCCCGGCGCCGGCCGGCGGTCGACCAGGCCGCGCTCGACCAGGCGGTCCATGCGGTTGGTGAGCGCGCCGGGGCTGACCATGGCGGAGGAGGACAGGTCCTTCATGCACATGGTGTGGCTCTCGCCGCTGCGCAGCAGCGTGGCCAGCATGTCGAACTCCCAGGGCTCCAGGCCGCGCCCGGCCAGGAACTCCTTGACGCCGCGTTCGAGCAGGCGCGAGAGGCGGGAGACCCGGCCGACGACGCCCATGGGCGAGGCGTCCAGGCCGGGGCGGGCCCGCGCCCACTGTCCGAGGATCACGTCGACGGCGTCTTCCATACGCCCGACGATATCAAAAATTTCGACGTTGAAATTTCTGGGGAGCCGCGCTAGTTTCCGGAGTGTCGAAGTGTTCAACGTCGAAGTGTTCGAGGTGGAAGACATGAAGGTGCTGGTGCTGGGCGCGACGGGCTACATCGGCGGAGTGCTGGTCGAGCGGCTGATCGAGCGCGGCCACGAGGTCGCGGCGCTGGTGCGGCCGTCGGCCGACGGGAGCAGGCGGGTGCCCGGGGCGGCCGACGAGCGCCACGGCGACCTGGCGGACCCGGCGTCGGTCGCCGCCGCGCTGACCGCCGACGTCGACGCCGTGGTGCACGCCGCCGAGCTGACCGGCGACCGGGAGACCGACCTGGCCTCCGTCGGCGCGCTCGCCGCCTCCGGGAAGCGGGTGACGTACGTGAGCGGGGTCTGGGTGCTCGGCGAGGTGGACGGCGGGGACGAGGAGAGCCCGGCCGACCCCGTCCCGCTGGTCGCCTACCGCGACCAGGTCGAGCGGCTCGTGCTCGACGGCGGCGGGGCGGTGGTCCGGCCGGGCGTCGTCCACGGCCGGGGCGGCGGCATCCCCGCGCTGCTGCGCGAGCAGGCGGCCCGGCGCGGCACGGGCGTGTACGTGACCGCCGGGGGAGTGCCCGCCTGGGCGGCCGTGCACGTGGACGACCTGGCGGACCTGCTCGTCGCGGTCGTGGAGAAGGGGGAGGCGCGGATCTACCACGCCATCGCCGAGGAGGGCGTGCCCGTGGACGCCGTCGCCGAGGCGGCGGGTGTGGCGGCCGGCGTGGGCGCCGCCGCGGAGCCGTGGCCGCTCGCGGAGGCCGCCGGAGTGCTGGGCGAGGGATTCGCCCAGGCCCTCGCGCTCAGCCAGCGCATCGGCGCGTCGCGCACCCGGGCGGCCCTGGGCTGGAACCCCGGCCGGGCCGGGATCGTGGCCGACCTGGCGGAAGGCTCCTACGCCTGATCGCCCAGAGCTGACGCGTTCGTGTTGACTGTCAAGCCCCTCTTGCATATGTTTCCTGTTGGCACTCTCCCCTTGAGAGTGCCAACTGTGCGACGAGGCAGGTCTGGCACCCGCGACGGCAGGCCCCGCTGGTCGCCTCTTCTGATCATTCAAATCTGAAGGGGAGGTCCGATCGTGACGACCGCCACCAAGGTTCCCGTTAAGCCGCTCGGCGACCGCATCGTGGTTCAGCCGCTTGAGGCAGAGCAGACCACCGCTTCCGGCCTGGTCATCCCGGACACCGCCAAGGAGAAGCCGCAGGAGGGCAAGGTCCTCGCGGTGGGCCCGGGCAACTGGGACGAGGACGGCGACAAGCGGATTCCGCTCGACGTCTCCGAGGGCGACATCGTCCTCTACAGCAAGTACGGCGGCACCGAGGTCAAGTACGGCGGCGAGGAGTACCTCGTGCTCTCCGCCCGCGACGTTCTCGCGATCATCGAGAAGTAAGCCGGTCGTGTCGGGCCCCGGGCGCTCCCAAGGCGGCCGGGGCTTTCGACGCTAGGAGAGGACTTTCAGCAAAATGGCGAAGATTCTGGAGTTCGACGAGGACGCCCGCCGCGCGCTTGAGCGCGGAGTCAACGCCCTCGCGGACGCCGTGAAGGTTACCCTCGGCCCGCGTGGCCGCAACGTCGTCATCGACAAGAAGTTCGGTGCTCCGACGATCACCAACGACGGTGTCACCATCGCTCGCGAGGTCGAGCTGGAGGACCGTTACGAGAACCTCGGCGCCCAGCTCGCCAAGGAAGTTGCCACCAAGACCAACGACATCGCGGGTGACGGCACCACCACCGCGACCGTCCTGGCCCAGGCCATGGTCCGCGAGGGCCTGCGCAACGTGGCGGCCGGCGCCTCGCCGCTGTCGCTCAAGCGCGGCATCGACAAGGCCGCCAAGGACGTCAGCGACAGGCTGCTCGCCTCGGCCATCCCGGTCGAGGACAAGAAGGCCATCGCCGACGTGGCGACGATCTCCGCCCAGGACGCCAAGATCGGTGACCTGATCGCCGAGGCGTTCGACAAGGTCGGCAAGGACGGCGTGCTGACCGTCGAAGAGTCCAACGCCATGGGCATGGAGCTCGAGTTCACCGAGGGCCTGCAGTTCGACAAGGGTTACCTGTCGGCCTACATGGTGACCGACTCCGAGCGGATGGAGTCCGTCCTGGAGGACGCCTACATCCTGCTCACCCAGGGCAAGGTCTCCTCCATCGCGGACTTCCTGCCGCTGCTGGAGCAGATCGCCCAGACGAAGAAGCCGCTGCTCGTGGTCGCCGAGGACGTCGAGGGCGAGGCCCTGGCCGTCCTGGTCACCAACAAGATCCGCGGCACCTTCACCTCCGTCGCCGTCAAGGCTCCGGGCTTCGGCGACCGCCGCAAGGCGATGCTGCAGGACATGGCCATCCTCACCGGCGGCCAGGTCGTCAGCGAGGAGGTCGGCCTCAAGCTGGAGAACGTCGGCCTGGAGGTGCTCGGCACCGCCCGCCGCATCGTCGTCACCAAGGACGCCACGACCATCGTCGACGGCGCCGGCGACCCTGCCGCGATCGAGGACCGGGTCAAGGAGATCAAGCTCGCCATCGAGCAGTCCGACTCCGACTGGGACCGCGAGAAGCTCCAGGAGCGCCTGGCCAAGCTCGCGGGCGGCGTGTGCGTGCTGCGCGTCGGCGCGGCCACCGAGGTGGAGCTCAAGGAGAAGAAGCACCGCCTCGAGGACGCGATCTCCGCGACGCGCGCCGCGATCGAGGAGGGCATCGTCTCCGGCGGCGGCTCCGCGCTGATCCACGTCTCCAAGGACCTCGACGACCTCGGCCTGACGGGCGACGAGGCGACCGGTGTCAACATCGTGCGCCGCGCGCTGGTCGAGCCGGCCCGCTGGATCGCCGAGAACGCCGGCCTGGAGGGCTACGTCGTCACCCACAAGGTGGCGGAGCTGCCTGCGGGCCACGGCCTCAACGCGGCCACCGGCGAGTACGGCGACCTGCTCGCGCAGGGCGTCAACGACCCGGTCAAGGTCACCCGCTCGGCGGTGCAGAACGCGGCGTCGATCGCGGGCATGCTGCTGACCACCGAGGCCCTCGTGGTGGACAAGCCCGAGGAGGAGGCCCCGGCCGGCGGCCAGGGTCACGGCCACGGGCACGGCCACTAGGGTTCGCTGTAACGCGCTTCGGCCCGCACCGGGATTCCGGTGCGGGCCGTTTCGTTGTTTGTAGCGCTATGTCACATTTTTCTGTGAAATATTGTTTATCTGAGTAAACCTGGAGTGCGGGTTAAGCGTCCGTGGTCTGACGAATGTCGTGCCATTTGGCTTATAACGTGAAACAATCTGCCAGGCATAAAGGCTTAGTGTTGTCACTCGATTACTATCGGTTATCGTCGCTTCAATGTGACCAATCCGTAGCCGTTCGCCATGACGACAGGCCGGAGCGGGCCGGGCATCATGCCTAACGTGAGCGAGGGAAGCGTCGCCGACGCCAAAATTGGGGTAAGGCTCGCGTCGAGACTTCCGGCACGGACGGATGACTCCGACCTAAGAGAACTGACGAGCCTCGCGGTGCAGGGAGATCGCAGTGCGATCGAATCCTTGCTCGGCGAGTTGCGTCCGATGGTGGTGCGCTATTGCCGCGCCAGGCTGGGCCGCGTTTCGGGGCAATATCACATTGCCGATGACGTGGCCCAGGAGGTGTGCATCGCGGTCCTGTCCGCGCTGCCGCGATACCGCGACATGGGGCGGCCGTTCGCGTCGTTCGTCTTCGGGATCGCCTCGCACAAGGTGGCCGACGCGCTGCGCAGCTCCGTGCGCTCGGCCGTGCCGACCCAGGATCTCCCCGACGGGCCCGACGACGGGCCGGGGCCGGAGGAGACCGTCGTCCGCTACATCGAGGTCGAGCACGCCCGCAGGCTGCTCGCCCGGCTGCCGCCCAACCAGCGCGAGCTGCTGCTGTTGCGGGTGGTGTCGGGGCTGTCGGCCGAGGAGACCGGTAATGTACTCGGCATGTCACCAGGTGCCGTACGCGTCGCCCAGCACCGGGCGCTGGCCAGGCTGAGGCAGATGGCCGAGCTGGAGTCGGCTTGACCCCTGAGGAAGAGAGCGACGCGCTGCTCGACGCGCTCGCGGCCGGTGAGCTGCCCGACAGCGGCGACCCGGCCGCCCGGGTGCTCGCGGCCCTGGTCGGCGACGTGCTCGATCAGCGGCGTTCCTCCGTGTCGATGACGCCGTCGACGTAGCCTCGCGCGTACTCCCAGGTGACGTAGGCGGCCGGATCGGGCTGGAAGGCCGGCTCGTGCATCTGGGGCTGGCCCAGCTCGATCATCTGGCGCAGGTTGCCGCGCAGCAGGTCCCAGTCGAAGAAGTGCTGCTCGCCGCACTCCGGGCAGTCGAGCACCAGGCCCAGCACCCCCTGCTGCTCCAGCAGGGAGCGGAAGACCTCGACGTCGGCCAGGTCGGTGATGGCCTCGTCGCGCTCGGCGGCGGTCAGCGGCTCGGCCTCGCCGAGCTCGCCCATCGCAGCGGAAGGGTCGTTGGGGTCGTCCGCGAACGGGTCGCGGGGGACGTCTTCCAGCACCTTCCCACCATATGACCGATGCGGCGCGAGCGGTGGGCATTGACCGACCCGGCCACGCCGCACACCCTCAGCCCCGCCCTCACGCCCGCGCTGGCCCGCCCTCACCCCCGCCCTTACGCCCGCCCTCAGGGTCGCCTCGGGCCGGCCTTGGGTCAGGTCAGCCAGCCGCGGCGGGCGGCCTCCACGCCGGCGTGGAAGCGGGACTGGGCGCCGAGCTCGGCCATCGCGTCGGCGAACCTGGCCCGTACGGTGCGGACCGACAGGCCGAGCTGCCGGGCGATGGACTCGTCGCACAGGCCCTGCGCGGCCAGCCGCAGCACCTGCGCCATGCCGCCACCGCGCTCCCAGGGCAGCGGCACGGCCCGCCCCCACCACTCCTCGAACAGCGAGCGGAGCACGCCCGCCACGATGGGGGTGCGCATCAGGTAGAAGTTGTAGGCGTGGTCGGGCAGGTTGCCGCCCCAGGTGGCGGGCAGCCCGGCGGTGTCGCTGCCGGCCGTCATGAACCAGCTGGGCACCCGGTCCAGCGTGCGCACCTGGCCGCCGGTCGCGAGCAGCCGGGTGAGCTGGTCGCGCACCCCGGGCAGGGTGAGGGTGGCGACGGGCAGCACGGCGCGCACCACGAGCAGGCCGCGGCGCTGGGCGTCGATCCACGGCTCGACGAACTTGGCGGCGAAGTCGGCCATCGTCCGCTCGTCGGGGATCGCGGTCAGCAGCGTCATCGGGGGAGCCTGCACGGCCATGCCCATGACGCTCTCGTACAGCACGTCCGCGCCGCTGGCGGACTCGACGGGGAACGGGCCGCTGCGGTGGTCGCGGCCGGCGTCGTAGTCGCGGATGAGGCCGCGGATCGAGCCGAGCACGGTGTCGATGCGGCGGCTCTCCTCGGCCAGCCGGTCGAGCCGTTCGGCCACGAGCCGCCCGAGCGCGGCCGCCGGGTGGCGGGCCAGGTACTCGCCGGACTGCTCGTCGACGACGCCGAGCCTGACGAGGTCGTCGAGCTGGTCGGCGACCTGGTCGACGGGCCCGTCGGTGGCCTCGGCCAGCTCGGTGCGGGTGGCGCGGTGGAGGCGCAGCACTGCCGTGTAAAGGGCCGTTTGCGTGGGATCGAGGCCTAGCGTTTCGAGCGGATCTGGCACAGTTTGGTGCTCGTTGCGCATGTGTCGGGCTCCGTAGGGGGGAACGCGCGGCGTGCCGCGAGGATAACCCGGCATTCCTTACTTGTCCGCTGGTTGCGCCGACTGCCCCGGCGGGGGGTGCAACTTCGTGCAATTGCACGTTTTTACATTGCGCTGTGCCGTTCCGTAACCCACGCTTAACTCAGCGTCGGCATTCCGTTACAGGGCCCGGCGCCGCCGGCCATCAGGACGCGGAGGGGGGTTCGGTGGCGTGCGCGGCGTCAGGCCCGGATGCCGGTGGCCGGGGGACGGCGCGGCTCACCGACCGCTCCGTCCCCCGGCACTTCTGCTGGATGCCGGGAGTACGACGGACCGTGGGGGTCATCGTCCTCCCGGCATCCATGCGTTTTGGAGGCAGGCCCTAGACTTGCTGCATCAGCGCAACGGCAGGAGGGGCCGCAGCATGTCCAAGTTCACACAGACGGGTCTGACGTTCGACGACGTGCTGTTGGTGCCGGCCTATTCCGACCTGCAGCCGGGCGAGGCCGAAACCGCCACCAGGCTGTCACGCCGCATCACGCTGTCGATCCCGCTCGTCTCGGCGGCGATGGACACTGTCACCGAGGCGCGCATGGCGGTCGCGATGGCCCGGCAGGGCGGCATCGGCATCCTGCACCGCAACCTGTCGGTCGAGGAGCAGGCCCAGCAGGTCGACCTGGTGAAACGGTCCGAGGCCGGCATGGTGACCAACCCGGTGACCTGCAGCCCCGACGACACCCTGGCCGACGTCGAGCGCCTGTGCGCCACGTACCGGATCTCCGGGGTGCCCGTCACCGACGCCTCCGGCATCCTCGTCGGCATCGTCACCAACCGCGACATGCGCTTCGAGACCGACCAGGCGCGGCCGGTGCGCGAGGTCATGACCAAGATGCCGCTCGTCACCGCCCCCGTGGGGGTCTCGCGTGACGACGCCTACGCGCTGCTGCGCAAGAACAAGATCGAGAAGCTGCCGCTGGTCGACCCGGACGGCAGGCTGCGCGGCCTGATCACGGTCAAGGACTTCACCAAGAGCGAGCAGTATCCGCTCGCCACCAAGGACGCCGACGGCCGCCTGGTGGTGGGCGCGGCCGTGGGCGTCGGCGGCGACGCCGAGGTGCGCGCCAAGGCGCTCATCGAGGCGGGCGTCGACACCATCGTGGTCGACGTCGCGCACGGCCACTCCAAGGGCCTGGCCGACATGATCGCCAAGGTCAAGGCCAACAGCAAGGTCGACGTCATCGGCGGCAACATCGCCACCAGGGCCGGCGCCCAGATGCTCGTCGACGCGGGCGCCGACGCGGTCAAGGTCGGCGTCGGGCCGGGCTCGATCTGCACCACCCGGGTCGTCGCCGGTGTCGGCGCGCCGCAGGTCACCGCCATCTACGAGGCGTCGCTGGCGTGCGCCCCGGCCGGCGTCCCGGTGATCGGCGACGGCGGCCTGCAGTATTCGGGCGACATCGTCAAGGCCATCGCGGCCGGCGCCGACAGCGTCATGCTCGGCTCCCTGCTGGCCGGCTGCGAGGAGTCGCCCGGCGAGCTGATCTTCATCAACGGCAAGCAGTTCAAGTCCTACCGGGGCATGGGCTCGCTCGGCGCGGTGCGCAACCGCGAGCGGGGCGGCACCTCGTTCAGCAAGGACCGCTACGCCCAGGCCGAGGTCGGCGGCGAGGACAAGTACATCCCCGAGGGCATCGAGGGTCAGGTGCCCTACCGAGGCCCGGTCGCGGCGGTCGCCCACCAGCTCGTCGGCGGTCTGCGCCAGGGCATGTGGTATTCCGGCTGCCGCACGATCCCCCAGATGCACACCGACTGCGAGCTCATGCCGATCACGGCAGCGGGCCTCAAGGAGAGCCATCCCCACGACATCCAGATGACCGTGGAAGCTCCTAACTATCACAGAAGGTAAAACCGCATGACTCAGCAGGTGGAGATCGGCCGGGGCAAGGCAGGCCGCCGGGCTTACTCGCTCGACGAGATCGGCCTCGTCCCGTCGCGGCGCACCCGCGATCCGGAAGAGGTCTCGATCGCCTGGCAGATCGACGCGTACCGGTTCGAACTGCCCGTCGTCGTCGCGCCCATGGACAGCGTCGTCTCGCCCGCCACCGCGATCGAGATCGGCCGGCTCGGCGGGCTCGCGCCGCTCGACCTCGAAGGGCTGTGGACGCGCTACGAGGACCCGTCCCCGCTGCTGGAGGAGTGCGCCTCGCTCGACGCCGAGGCGGCCACCCGCAGGCTCCAGGAGATCTACGCGGCGCCGATCAAGGAAGAGCTGATCGGCCGCCGCATCGAGGAGATCCGCGCCTCCGGCGTGACCACGGCCGTCCGGCTGTCGCCGCAGCGCACGGTGCAGTATCACAAGGCGGTCATCGACGCCGGGGTCGACATGTTCGTCATCCGGGGCACCACGGTCTCCGCCGAGCACGTCTCGGGGCGGGCCGAGCCGCTCAACCTCAAGCAGTTCATCTACGAGCTCGACGTCCCGGTGATCGTGGGCGGCTGCGCCACCTACACGGCGGCGCTCCACCTGATGCGCACCGGCGCGGCCGGCGTGCTGGTCGGCTTCGGCGGCGGCGCCTCCCACACCACTCGCAACGTGCTGGGCGTGGCGGTGCCGATGGCGACCGCGATCTCCGACGTGGCCGCGGCCCGCCGCGACTACATGGACGAGTCCGGCGGACGCTACGTGCACGTGATCGCCGACGGCGGCATGGGCACCTCCGGCGACATCGCCAAGGCCATCGCGTGCGGCGCCGACGCCGTCATGGTGGGCTCGCCGCTGGCCCGCGCCTCCGAGGCGCCCGGCCACGGCTTCCACTGGGGCTCCGAGGCGCACCACCCCGACCTGCCGCGCGGGCGGCGGGTCGAGTTCGGCACGGTGGGCACGCTGGAGCAGATCCTGCACGGCCCGTCCAGCGTGGCCGACGGCTCGATGAACCTGATGGGCGCGCTCAAGCGCACGATGGCGTCGACCGGCTATTCGGACATCAAGGAGTTCCAGCGCGTCGAGGTCGTCGTCGCGCCGATCCAGCGCTGATCTCGGGATGAGGATTTCTCCACCGCGTAGAAAGAATTTTGCACGCGGTGGAGAATCCTCCACCCGGCCGCCAGTGTCGCCCGCGCATGATCGTCAAGATTTCCCTGGGCGGTCCCTGCCTGGTGGGAGCAGGCGAGGGCCGCCTCTCAGCCGATCACCCGCGTCGCCTCGTCCAGCCACACCCGCTGCTCCTCCGGGGTGACGGTCATGCCGAACCGCTCGTGACCGGGCTCTCCCCAGCTCACCCAGGTGAAGTAGGCGTTGACCGCCTCCGCCCACACGTCGCGGTCGCCGAACCTGTAGACCTCGTAGTCGTCGCGGTGCGGCTGCCAGCTCGCGGCCGCCCACTCGTCCGGGCCGCCGATCACCCACATCCGGTAGAAGTCGTCCTCCTGGTAGACGCTGGTGCGCAGCCCGGTGAGCGCGGAGACGGCCAGGTCGGCGCCGAGCGGGGCGTAGGCCAGGGTGCGCGGGTCGACCGGGGTCCTGAACTCCAGCGCGTCCTCGCGCCGCCACGGCCCGAGCTCGGCGGGGCGCTGGGAGCGCATCATCATGTAGTGGGCGCCGCCGGAGAAGCGCCCGGCCGCCGTGCCGCCCGGCATGACCGTCAGGCGCAGCGCGTGGCCCGCCCCGAAGCCGGGGCAGTAGGGTGCGACGATCGCGCCGCCGGGCCGGGTCTGCTCGATCCACGCGTACGGCACCGTACGGACTCCGCAGGTGACGTGGACGCGGTCGTACGGGGCCCGCTCCGGGCAGCCGTAGGCGCCGTCGCCGACGATCAGGCGCGGGCCGTCGCCCAGGCGTCGTGCGGCGTCGGCGGCCACGGCGGGGTCGATCTCGATGCTCGTCACGTTCGCCGCGCCGACCAGGTGTGACAGCAGCGCGGCCGTCCACCCGGTGCCCGTGCCGATCTCCAGCACCCGGTTGCCGGGGGCGGCGTCGAGCAGGCGGAGCAGGTGCGCGACCGTCGCGGGCGCCGAGCACGACGAGGTGTAGCCGCCCTTGGCGGTCCGGAGGTCGGCGCGCCCGTCGTCGAGCTGCGTGACGATGGGGGACGCGGAGCGTACGGCCTGCCACCAGCCCTCCGGGTCGGCTTTGCGGTCGATCAGGAGTGGCGGCCCCTCCGGCTCCGGGACGTGTAAGGCCACGTCGGGCACGAACCGGTGGCGCGGCACCGCCTCCATCGCCCGCGCCACGGCGGTGGCGCTCACCTCGCGCCGCCTGCCTTCTGACGCTCGCCCACGGGACCTCCTTCGGCTCGACGGTGACGGACCGTGATCGTAGGCAGGCGGTACGGGCCGGGCAAGGGATTCGCCGAAGAGCGCTGACGGCAGGTGGAGAACTTTGTGCATCGGTGGAGAATCGTCATCCCCCGGGAGAAAGTCAGGGGCGTACGGCACGGATGTAGTAGAGCAGCGACGGCAGCGGCCCCTCCGCCTCGACCCGGAAGCCCGCGTCGGGGATCAGGGTGCCGAGCAGCTCCTGCGGGGTGTGGTCCATGGCGGGGCCCGAGATCATGGCCACGAGCCGCTTGAGCAGCGGGTGCTCCGGCGGCCTGAACTCGGCGACGAGCAGCCGCCCGCCGGGCCGCAGCACGCGGAACATCTCGCGCGCCGCCGCCGGCCGGGCCTCCGACGGGATGTGGTGCACGGCCAGCGTGGAGACGACCAGGTCGAACGAGCCGTCGGGGAAGGGCAGGTCCTCCCCTCCGGCGACGACGTACTCGCAGTTGCCCGGGGCGCGGTCGCGGGCGTAGCCGATCATCGCGGGGGACGGGTCGACGCCCGTGACCTGCCCGCCGGGGCCCGCGACGGGCGACAGGATGCGGCTGAGGTAGCCGGTGCCGCAGCCGACGTCGAGGATCCGGTCGCCGGGCCGCGGCTTGGCCTGGGTGGCGACGCGGGTGAAGGCGGCGCGGCGGCCGCCGGGGTAGCCGAGCGAGGCGACGACCTCGTAGGCGCGCGGGTGGTCGATGGTGCCGCCCGCGTCGGCGTGCTCGGCGTGGTCGTGCAGGAGCCTGCCCAATCCCATGACGTCCTCTTCTCGGTACGGAACAAGGTGTTCGGTATTGAATGGTGCGTTCACCAGCCTGAGGAGTCCAGGACAGGCGGGTGCGGCGGACCCGCCGGGCCGTGCAGGAGCGGCGGCGGCTGGTGGAGGCGCTGCTGGGCCGCCGCGGGCGCGCGGCCGTCGCCGGAGCTGGACCGGCTGGTGGTGTGCGTGGTGGGGGGCGTTCATGGCGCTGGTTCAGGGGCGGAAGAGCCGCCAGAACGCCAGGGCCAGCTCGCCGGCCGGGGTTTCGCGAGGCCCGGTCACCCAGTGGGCGATCACGCCGACGAGCGCGCCCGACAGGTAGGCGGCGTGCACGTCGGGCGGCACGTCGTCGAAGCCGGCCGGCCGGGAGCCTTGCCGGAAGCGGGCCGACAGCTCGCCGGTGAGGCGTTCGCGCAGGCGGGAGGTGCAGCGGGGGCTGCCGAGCAGGCACGCGTAGAGGGCGGCGCTGGCGGAGATGTGCGCGAACAGGGCGGTGAGCGGCTCGGGGGCGCGGTCGCGGGGCGCGTCGAGCGGGCAGAGCGCGGCGGCGCGGGCGACCTCGGCGACCGCGTCCTCCAGCGCGTCGGCGGCCAGCGCGTCGACGTCGGGATAGTGCAGGTAGACGGTGGCCCGGTTGACCTCGGCGCGCTTGGCGACCTCGGAGATCGTGATCGAGCCGGGCTCGCGTTCGGCCGCCAGGTCGAGGAGGGCGGCGTGCAGCCTGGCCCGGGTGCGCTGGGCGCGTGGGTCGTCGGGGTTCATGCCGCCCACTATACGACATGTGTTGCTTAATTGACAGTTGTCGCATAGTCTCGGTGTCATGCGAATCGAGATCTGGGCCGACGTGGTCTGCGGCTGGGCGTACATCGGCAAGCGGCGCCTGGAGAAGGCCCTCGAAGGGCTGGACGCCGAGGTGGTCTGGAGGCCGTTCCGGATCGACCCGACGGCCCCCGCCCAGGCGATCCCCTACGAGGAGGCGATGGCCGACCCCATGGTCGACGCCGCGGTGGAGCGCTGCGCCCCCGGCCTGACCCCGGGGGAGAACCGGGTGCGGATGTCGCTCATCGCCGCCGAGGAGGGCTTCGGCTGGCGCTGGGGCCCCGCCTGGCGCGCCAGCAGCCACGACGCCCACCGGCTGATCGCGCTGGCCGCCGAGCACGGCGCGGACCAGGACGCCGTGGCCGAGCTGGTGATGAAGGCCCACTTCATCGACGGCCTCGACATCAGCGACCGCCGGGTCCTGCACCGGATCGCCGCCGAGGCCGGCTTCCCCGAGGGCGCCGCGCTGCTCGACGACGGGGCCGGGGAGCAGCTCGTCCGCGAACTCCTGCTCCGGGGCAAGGCCATGGGCGTCGCCACCTCGCCCACGCTGGTCGTCGGCGGCCGGGCGCTGGCCGGGGCCCAGTCGCCCGAGGTCATCAGGGACTTCGTGCTGGCCGGCGACGGCCCCGGGCGGCGACTGCCCGAGGAGGTCGAGCGCTACCGGCACGCCGAGTCGCTGCTGGACCAGCGCGACCCGCTCGGCGCGCTGGTGCTGCTCGGGCCGCTGCTCGGCGAGCACGGCGACGACCGCAACGTGCTCATGCTCGCCGGCCGGGCCTACTACGCCTCGGCGCAGCTCGGGCGCGCCCGCGCCACGCTGGAGCGCCTGGTCGAGCTGTCGCCCGACGACGCGTACGTCCACCAGCTGCTTGGACGCACGCTCCAGCGGCAGGGACGGCCCGACGAGGCCGCGCCGCACCTGCGGCTGGCCGGCGCCATGGTGCCGGACTACGCCTGACCACCTAGCATGCGAAGATGGCCGATCTCCAGGGGACGCACGCGGTCGAGGTGCGGGGCGACGTCGTCACCAAGCGCTACAAGGAGGAGAAGCTGGGCGCGGCCGAGCGCGAGTGGCGGGCACTGACCCTGCTGGCCCGCTACGCGCCCGGGCTCGCGCCCCGGCCCATCTCCAACGAGGGCGGCGTGACCATGTCCCGCATCGACGGCGTCCCGCTGCGCGGCCTGGCCGACGCGCCCGCGCACGCCGCCGACCTGGCCACCGCGCTCGCCGAGCTGCACGCCGCCGTCCCGCCGCAGGTCCTCGCCGGCGTGCCCGTACGCCGCTGGGGCCCGCAGGCGCTGGCCGGTCAGGTCGGGCAGTGGTGCGAGCAGTGGCAGCCCAGGGACCCGGCGGCCGACCGCGCCGTGAGCGAGGGCCGCCGGTGGCTGGAGCGGTGGCGGCCGAGCGAGGGCGACCCGCCGGTGCTCGGCGCCGGTGACGGCAACCTGGCCAACTTCCTGTGGGACGGCGAACGGGTGCGGATCGTCGACTTCGAGGACTCCGGCCGCAGCGACCGCGTCTACGAGCTGGCAGAGCTGTCGCAGCACGTCTCCATGTGGGTCGACGGCGAGGTCGACGTCCTGCGGCACGTCGAGCTCACCGCCGCCGAGCGGGCCCGGCTGCGCGAGTGCAGCAGGCTCCACGCGCTCACCTGGCTGTTCCTGCTGTCGGGTGAGGGCCCGCGCAACCCGCCCGGCACCTTCCGCCGCCAGGTCGAGCGGGTCCTCGCCGTGCTGGAGGCGTGAGGCGGCTCAGCCCGCGAGCACCCCGAGCAGGTGGCTGACCTCGCGCGACACCGCGTCGCGGCCGGCCTTGACGTACTTGCGCGGGTCGACGACCTTGCCGTCGTGGTCCAGGTAGTCGCGGATCGCGCCGGTGAACGCCTTGTTCAGGTGGGTGGCGATGTTGACCTTCTTCATGCCCTGGCGCACCGCCTCGCGCAGGATCTCGTCGGGCACGCCGGACGAGCCGTGCAGCACCAGCGGCACCGGCAGGGCCGCCCGCAGCTCGCCGATGAGGCCCAGGTCGAGCACGGCGTCCTTGGTGGTCATCGCATGCGAGGTGCCGACGGCCACGGCCAGCGCGTCGACGCCGGTCCTGGCCACGTAGTCGGCCGCCTCGTGCGGCTTGGTGCGGGCGCCGGGGGCGTGCACGCCGTCCTTGCCGCCGACCTCGCCGAGCTCGGCCTCCACCCAGACGCCGCGCTCGTGGCACCAGGCGGTCACCTCGGCGGTGGCGGCCACGTTCGCCTCGTCGGGCAGCGCGGAGGCGTCGTACATGACCGAGCCGATCCCCAGCGTGACGGCCTCCTCGACGAGCGTGCGGTCGGTGGCGTGGTCGAGGTGCACCGCGACCGGGACCTCCGCGCGGCGGGCGACCGCGAGCGAGGCGAGCGCGATCGGCTCCAGCGCGCCGTGGTAGCGGACGCAGTTCTCGCTGATCTGGAGCACCACCGGCAGGCCGAGGGCCTCCGCGCCCGCGACGATGGCGGTGGCGTGCTCCAGCTGGATGACGTTGAACGCGCCCACCCCGGCGGGTGACTCACGGACGATGTCGCCGATTCCGGCGAGCGGCATGACGGGCTCCTTCTACACGATCTCGATGAGGGGGTGGACGTGCGCGTACACGTCGGGGTCGAAGTCGCCCGCGACGGGCGCGGCCACGGCCGCGGCGCCCAGCGCCGCCGCCCGCCGCAGCCGCTCGGGCCACGGCGACCGTTCCACCAGGCCGAGCGCGAGCCCGGCCACCAGCGCGTCGCCGGCCCCCGTGGGGTTGCCTTCGACCTTGTACGGCATGCGCGCCCGCAGGACGCCCTCGGCGGTGACCGCCAGCAGGCCCGCCTCGCCCTGGGAGACGACGACGGCCTCGGCGCCCCGCTCGCGCAGCGCCTGGGCGCCTTCCTCGGGGGTGCCGTGCGGGACGGCCCTGGCCAGCTCCTCGGCGTTGGGCTTGACGACGGCGGGCCGGCCGCCGGGCGCGTGCCTGAGCGGCTCGCCGTCGGCGTCGACGATCGCCGGCACGCCCCGGTCGGCGGCGACGGCGGCGAGCCTGGCGTAGACGTCGGCGGGGACGTCCTGCGGCAGGCTCCCGGAGATGACCACCGCCCGCGCGCCGTCGAGCAGCGACTCATAGTGAGTCAGGAAATCTCCCAGCTCGTCCTCGGAGACCCGGGGCCCGGGCTCGTTGAACAGCGTCGCGCCGGAGGGCTGCGACACCGCGAGCGTGGTGCGCGACTCCCCGGCGATCGGCGCCAGCGCGGCGGGCAGCCCCGCCGCGCCCAGGTCGGCCTCGATCGCCCGGCCGGTCGGCCCGCCCGCCAGCCCGGTGACCAGCACCTCCTGCCCGAGCGCCGCGAGCACGCGGGCCACGTTGACGCCCTTGCCGCCCGCCCGCCGGTGCACGGCGGCCACCCGGTTGACCCCGTCCCACTCGACGGCGGGCACCTGGTAGGTCACGTCGAGGGCGGCGTTGAGCGTCACGGTGAGGATCATCGAGGCTCCGTGATCCAGACGCCGCGCTTCATCACTCCGGCCACCTCCAGCTCGTCGGTCAGCACCACCAGGTCGGCCGACTTGCCGACGGCGATCGAGCCGGCCCGGTCGGCCAGGCCGAGCACCCGGGCCGGCGTCAGCGAGGCGATCTGCGCCGCGTCGGGCAGCGACAGCCCCATGTCCTGGACGGCCCGCCGGAACGCCACGTCCATGGTCAGCGTGGAACCCGCGATCGAGCCGCCCTCGACGAGGCGGGCGACGCCGTCGAGGACGCGGACGCCCATCGGCCCGAGCCCGTACTCGCCGTCGCCGAGCCCGGCCGCCATCATCGCGTCGGTCACCAGCGCCGTGCGCCCCGGCCCGGCCACCTCGCAGGCCAGCCTCAGCATCGCCGGGTGCACGTGGACGCCGTCGTTGATCAGCTCGACCGTGACCCGCTCGTCCTCCAGCAGGGCCGCGATCGGGCCCGGGTCGCGGTGGCCGAGCTGCGGCATCGCGTTGTAGAGGTGGGTGGCGACGGTGACGCCGGCCTCGATCGTCTCGCGGGTCAGGTCGTAGTCGGCGCTGGTGTGGCCGAGCGCCGCGATCACGCCCTCGGAGACGGCCAGCCTGATCGTGTCGAGCGCGCCGGGCAGCTCGGCGGCGATGGTCAGCATGCGCACGTGCCCGCGCCCGGCCTTGAGCAGCCCGGAGAACTCCTGCGGCGAGGGCTCGCGCAGCAGCGCCGGGTTGTGCGCGCCGCAGCGCGATTTGGCGATGTAGGGGCCCTCGAAGTGGATGCCGGCCAGCAGGCCGTCGTCGCACAGGTCGGCCAGCGACGAGGCGGCGGCGGACAGCCGGTCGATCGAGTCGGTGACCAGGCTGGCCACCAGGGTCGTGGTGCCGTGGCGCTCGTGCAGCGCCACCGCCTCACGTGCTTCTTCCTGCTCGCCGGTCGGGAACGACCCGCCCGCGCCGCCGTGGTTGTGCATGTCGACGAAGCCGGGCACGACGTGCCGCCCTCCCAGGCTGTGACCCGGGCGGGGGGCGCTTCCGTGACCGACGTGCGTGATGCTGCCGTCTTCGATGGTCAGCCACCCCTCGTGCACTCCCTCGGGGGTCACGATGCGGGCGTCGGCGAGAGTAAGGCTCATGGAGAAAGGATCACAGATCGCGTGAGGTGCATGGGCTCGTCGGGGTTCAGTCCGCGGGCGAACGCGCGGGCCACCGCGACCCGCTGGGCCCGGATCAGCTCGGCCATCGGGTCGAGCCCGCTCTCCACGAACGTGCCGCCGGTGGCCTCGACCTGCGCGCGCAGGCCCTCGGGGGCGGTGCCGAGCATCCAGGTGACGCGGCCGGGCCCGGCGATGCTGATGGGGCCGTGGCGGTATTCCATCGCCGGGTACGCCTCCGTCCACGAGCGGGACGCCTCGCGCATCTTCAGCGCGGCCTCCTGCGCCAGGCCGACCGACCAGCCGGAGCCCAGGAACGTGAACTGCTCGGCGGCGACCAGCTCGTCCGGCAGCGGCTCGGCCAGGGCGAGCTCGGCGTCGGCGACGGCCTGGCTCAGGTCCTCGCCGAGGCTGGCGCGCAGCAGCGCGAGCTGGGTGGTGGCGAATCGGGTCTGCACGACCGACCGCTCGTCGGCGTAGTCGAGCACGACGAGCTCGTCCGCGGCGGTCCTGATCGGCGTCTCGGGGTCGGCGGTGATGGCCGTGGCCGGGATGTCGATCCGGTTGAGCAGGTCGAGCACCTCGGTGGTGGTGCCCGACCGGGTGAGCGCGAGCACGCGGTCGTAGCGCCGCCCGGCGGGGACCTCGGACGCGGCGAACGCGTCGGTCTCGCCCTGCCCGGCGCCTTCGCGCAGCGCGGCGTAGGCCATCGCGATGAACCAGGAGGTGCCGCAGCCGACGACGGCGACCCGCTCGCCCGGCTGGGGCAGCGCGCCCGCCGGGACGGCGGCGACGGCACGGCGCCAGCACTCGGGCTGGGACGCGATCTCGGCCTCGGTATGGGTGGACAACGCTTACCTCCGGATGTTCGTTTCTGCGTTGTTTATAGCAGAATAGAGCAGTAATGGACACCGGTGGCTCGGATCCCGCGGCTGTGCCACGCTTGCCCCCTGACGGATCTGGCGAAGGGAGGCTGATCGTGTCCCGTTACGATCGGTGGAACGCGATTCTCGAGCTGCTCAGCCAGGAAGGCCGCCTGACCGTCGAGGAGGCGGCCCAGGCGCTCGACGTCTCCACCGCGACGATCCGCCGCGACTTCGACCAGCTCGCGCAGCAGCAGATGCTCATGCGCACGCGCGGCGGCGCGGTCGCCCAGAGCGTCAGCTACGACCTCCCGCTGCGCTACAAGACGGCCAGGCACGCCGACGAGAAACAGCGCATCGCCGCTGCCGCCGCCGAGCTCGTCCGGCCCGGCGCGGTCGTCGGCATGAACGGCGGCACCACCACCTCCGAGCTGGCCCGCACCCTCGCCACGCAGGCCACGCTGGAGTCGGGCTTCACGATCGTCACCAACGCGCTCAACATCGCCGCCGAGCTGACCGTGCGCCGCCACGTCAAGATCGTCGTCACGGGCGGGGTGGCCAGGCAGCAGTCCTACGAGCTGATCGGCCCGCTCGCCTCCGGGGTGCTCGACCAGGTGACGATGGACGTGGCCTTCCTCGGCGTCGACGGCCTGGACGTGACGCTGGGCGCGTCGGCGCATCACGAGGGTGAGGCGGCGGTCAACCATCAGCTCATCAGCCGGGCCGGGCACGTCGTGGTGGTGGCGGATTCCTCGAAAATCGGTAAGAGGGCATTTTCCCGTATCTGCCCCATCGAGCAGATCGACACGCTCGTCACCGACGCCCTGCTCCCCGACGACTCCGCCGCCGCCCTCACCGAAGCCGGCGTCAAGGTGATCCGCGCCTGACCACTGACCACCCCGGGGGCAGGTGATCCGGGGTTGAACGGGTAAGTATGGGATCAATGCAGCCCATACCCAGGGGGAGTCATGGCGGCGGGAAGGGGCGTGGCCCGGCTGGGGCCCGCCGAGCGCGGCGCGGCGCTGGAGACGATGGCCGCGCGCGAGCTGGACGTGGTCGTGGTCGGCGGCGGCGTGGTCGGCGCGGGCATCGCGCTCGACGCCGCCACGCGCGGCCTGGAGGTGGGCCTGGTCGAGGCGCGCGACTTCGCCTCGGGCACCTCCTCACGCTCGTCCAAGCTGATCCACGGCGGCCTGCGCTATCTCGAACAGCTCAACTTCGAGCTGGTCAGGGAGGCCCTTCAGGAGCGCGCCCTGCTGCTCCAGCGGATCGCCCCCCACCTGGTGCGGCCGGTACCGTTCCTGTTCCCGATGACCCACTTCGGCTGGGAGCGCCCGTACGTGGGGGCCGGGGTGGCGCTCTACGACACGCTCGGGTTCGCCACCGGGCTGACCAGGGGCGTGCCGGGACACCGGCACCTGTCGAGGAGCCGGGCGCTGCGGCTGGCCCCGGCGCTCAAGCGCACCGCGTTCACCGGCGCCGTGCAGTACTGGGACGCGCAGGTCGACGACGCCCGGTACGTGATGACGATGCTGCGCACCGCCGCCACCTACGGCGCGCAGGTGGCGCCGCGCGCCCAGGCGGTCGGGTTCCTGCGCGAGGGCGAGCGGGTGACCGGGGTGCGGGTGCGCGACCTGGAGACCGGCGACGAGCTGGACGTGCGGGCGCAGCAGGTGGTCAACGCCACCGGCGTGTGGACCGACGACATCCAGGAGCTGGTGGGCGGGCGCGGGCAAATCCACGTGCGCGCGTCCAAGGGCATCCACCTGGTGGTGCCGCGTGACCGCATCCACTCCCTGACGGGGCTCATCCTGCGTACGGAGAAGTCCGTGCTGTTCGTGATCCCGTGGGGCAGGCACTGGATCATCGGCACCACCGACACCGAGTGGACGCTCGACAAGGCGCACCCGGCGGCGTCCCGGGCCGACATCGACTATCTGCTCGACCACGTCAACGCCGTCCTGTCGGTGCCGCTGACCAGGGACGACGTGGAGGGCGTCTACGCGGGGCTGCGCCCGCTGCTGTCGGGCGAGTCGGACGAGACGTCCAAGCTGTCGCGCGAGCACGTGGTGGCGCACCCGGTGCCGGGGCTGGTGATGATCGCGGGCGGCAAGTACACGACGTACCGGGTCATGGCC
This sequence comes from Nonomuraea sp. NPDC023979, assembly GCF_040639085.1. NCBI lineage: Bacteria > Bacillati > Actinomycetota > Actinomycetes > Streptosporangiales > Streptosporangiaceae > Nonomuraea > Nonomuraea sp. NPDC023979. The sequence continues at coordinate 51,801 of NZ_JBEZZG010000030.1, read as the reverse complement.
AAGGACGCCGTCGACGCCGTGGCGCACGGGCTGGACCAGCGGGTGCCGCGCTCGTGCACGGACCGGATCCCGCTGGCCGGGGCGGAGGGCTACCAGGCGCTGTGGAACGCCAGGCACCGGCTCGCGCACGAGTCGGGGCTGCACGTGGCCAGGATCGAGCACCTGCTCCAGCGCTACGGCTCGCTCATCGACGAGGTGCTGGAGCTGATCGACGAGGACCCGTCGCTGGCCAGGCCGCTGTCCGGGGCCGACGACTACCTGCGCGCCGAGGTGGTGCACGCCGCCACCCACGAGGGCGCCCGGCATCTCAACGACGTGCTGACACGCCGTACGCACATCTCGATCGAGACCTTCCACCGCGGCCTGGCGGTGGCGCAGGAGGCCGCCGAGCTGCTCGCCGGGCCGCTGGGCTGGGACGGCGAGCAGGTCAAGCGGGAGGTCGAGTACTTCACCAAGCGAGTGGAGGCCGAGCGGCTGTCGCAGGAGCAGGACACCGACCACGCGGCCGACGCGATCAGGCTGGGCGCGCCCGAGATCGTGCCGGTGGCCGCGCCCGAGCGGTCATGACCCGAGCGGGATCCAGCCTCGTTCGGCGAGCGTGGCGGCGTCGTTGACCTGGACTCCCGTGGCGGAGAACGTCCAGATGGCGTCACCGATGATCATCGAGCGCTGGATGCCCGGCTGGTAGGACTCGCCGCGCGGGGCCGGGTGCTCGATCAGGCCCACCTTGGCGATCTCCGTGTCGGTGATCTTCAGCACCATCGCGCCCGACCGCTGGTCGCCCTCGGTGTAGCTGCTGAGCGGGATGACCGCGGTGCCGGTCTTGGGCCAGTAGAGGAACGCGTGCGGGTCCCATTCGGCCTCGGAGCCGGAGTTCTTCTGGAAGAACTGCGACAGCCTGGCCGGCTTGGCGGGGTCGGCCACGTCGAACAGCGAAACCTGGGTGCCGCGCGTGCGGCCCTCCTCGCTCGCCTCCTGGCCGATGCCGATCAGCCGGCCGTCGCCCGCCGGGTGCAGGTACGCCGAGTAGCCGGTGATCTTCAGCTCGCCGGTGACCTTGGGGGCGGCCGGGTCGCGCAGGTCCAGCGTGTAGAGCGGGTCCACCTGGCGGAAGGTGACGACGTAGCCGACCGGGCCGATGAACCTGACGGAGTAGATGCGCTCGCCGCCGCCCAGGCCGCCGACCTTGCCGACCTCGGCCAGGGTCGCGGCGTCGAGCACGTGCACGCTGCTGGAGCTCGTCCTGGCGTCGGCCGAGTTGAGCGTGGTGGCCACGCGCAGGCGGCCCTCGTGCTCGGAGAGTGAATACTGGTTGAGCAGCCGGCCGGGCACCTTCCCGGAGGCCACGTACGCGGGGGCGCCGGGGCCGCCGGTGTCGAAGCGGTGCACCTCGGTCTCCTCCGGCGGCAGCTTCGGCTCCGCGGGCGTCGGCTCGTCGGCGGGCGGCACCGGGGTGTCGCTGAGGGCGACGGCGATGGGCGACCACCAGCGCGGGTTGCTGGCCACGTACAGGCTGCGGCCGGTGCCGTACACGATGTCGCCGTCGGCGGCGAGGCTGATCGGGTCGGTGCCGGCGGCGGTGAGCCCCTGCGCGAGGTCGAGCGTGTGCACGGTCAGCAGCGAGGTGCCGGTGTAGTCGTCCGGGTGGCTGACCCGCTCGCACGGCACCCGCTTCTTGGTCGTGGCCCCGGCGGCGTCGGTGATCTCGATCTCGGGCAGCCAGGCGTCGGCCGGGGCCTGTCGGATCGCCTGCTGGTTGACCTTGGTCCGCTCGGCCTCCGGCATGGTGTCCTTGGGCTGCGGGAACGTGATGTCGGGCTGGCTGCGGGTGATCAGCCGGACGGTCGAGCCGACCATGCGGGCGTCGACGTGGGAGCCCTCCGGCGTGACCGAGCCGAGGACCTTCGGCTGCCCGGCCAGGTCCACGAGCACGTAGCGGGTGTCGCCGACGGGGGCGAAGCCGCGGTAGAGGGCTGGGCCGCCCTGGAACATCACCAGCGCCCGGTCGCCGGAGACGAGCAGGCTGCTGGGCGCGTAGCCGCGGTCCTCGGTGTCGGCCAGGTCGAGCGTGGCGGTGACCTTCCTGGTCGCGGTGTCGATGACGCGCAGGGTGCCGCCGTTGACGGTGAAGACGCGATCGCCGTCGGTCTTGACCAGGTCCGGCTCGTCCACGCCCGCCTCGTGCACGTTCGTGGTGGAGTGGTCGGGGGTCTGGGCGACGTCGCTCTCCTGGGTGACCGCCGCCCGGTCCTCCGCCTTGAACATGACGGGACCGCCGCCGAAGCCCCACGGGCCGACGTTCTCGGCGGCCTTCTCGCGCAGGCCGGCGAGCAGGTCGTCGCAGCTGCTGTAGGCGACCAGGCGGACGGCTCCCAGCCGCGTCTTCTCGACGGTCGGCGGGCCGGCCGGGGTGGGGGTGGTGCAGGCGGCCAGGGCCGTCGCGAGGGCCGCGACGGCGATGACCGGGCGGATCGGGGTCTTCATGACCTCCTTCACGGATCGGACGCCCTGCCGGTTCACGGGTCAGCGGGGATTGACCGTGTAGATCGGGCTGAAATCGACGTCTTCGGCGATGTCGAGCAGCTTGCGCACCAGCTTGCCCCGGAAGTCGACCACCTGGACCGCGTCCCTGGCCTCGTTGTCCTGCTCCCAGCAGTAGAGGTGCTTCTCGTCGTACCAGCCGAGGACCTTGTCGCAGTCGGAGGTGAAGGCGCGCGAGCGCTTGCCCGTCTTGGAGTCCCACACGCAGTGGTCGCCGTCGCCGCCGCCGGGGCAGTTGGTGACGAACAGCGCGCCCGAGGGGGAGAACATGGCCGACGTGCCCGACGCGAGCTCGCCGATGCGGGGGACGTCGCGCAGCTTCCTGCCGGCGGCGTCGTAGAAGCGCAGGCCCTTGTTCTTGCCGCCGTAGACGTTGACCGCGCCCTGCTCCTCGCCGTCCCAGCCGAAGCCGGTCTCGCGGACCTGCCTGTCACGCACCAGCGACAGCTTGGGGAACCGGCCGGCGACGTCGACGACGGCGAAGCCGATGTAGTACCACTCGTCGCCGGTCTCCTCCTCGATGTTGAGCAGGATCTTGGTGCCGTCCTGGGACCACGACCGGATCGTGCTCTCCAGTGGCGCCTTCACCGTCGTGACCGTGGTCTTCTCGCCGGTCTTCTGGTCGATGATGTCGATGTAGTCGTAGTCGTCGGAGTTGAACTCCTTGCCGCGCGCCGCCAGGTAGCGGCCGTCGGGGGAGACCATCGACTCCTTGTTGCGCGGATATTTGGCGAATTTTCCGCGTAACGACTTTCTTGCGTAGTCCGTCCACTCCTTGCCCGACTCGTTGTAGACCTCGTACGAGGTGAGCGTGATCGCGTCGGACGGGTGCTCGTAGACCGTCGCCGAGGCGCCCGGCAGCGCCCTGGCCGTGCCCCTGGCCGGGACCGCCGTGACCGCCGTGCGCTCCGGTGTCGGCGGGTCGGTGGTCCGGGCGGAGCCGGACCGGCCGGGGGAGGGCGACTGCGTGGCGGCCACCGTGGCCCGGTCGAGCCGGATGATCGTCACGATGCCGGCCAGCAGCAGCAGCGCGCAGCCCAGCGTCACCCCCATGATCAGCGCCGGCCTGGACGAGCGGCGGCGCAGCTGCGGACGGCCGCTCGGATGGGTGACCGGCTGGTAGGGGCCGGGCGGCGCCCAGGGCTGCGCATGCTGAGGGGCGGGGGCAGGGGAGGGGGCGTGGACCGGGCCGGCGGCCGAGGCAGCCGAGCCCTGCGCGAGGATGCCGGACCCCGGCGCCATCGGCCGCTGGAGCAGCCGCATGATCACCTGCTCGGCGGTGGGGCGCTGCGCCGGGTCCTTGCTCAGGCAGGCCAGCACGACCTCGCGCAGCGTGCCGTCGAGCTCGATGAGGTCGGGCGGCTGGTTGAGCACCCGGTTGATCACCGCGGGCATGGTGTCGCTGCCGAACGGGGCCCGCCCCGACGCGGCGTAGGCCATCGTGCCCGCCCACGAGAACATGTCGGCCGCCGGGCCCACCTGGTGTCCCAGGACCTGCTCCGGCGGCATGTAGGACGGCGTGCCGACCGGCATGTTGCTGATCGTCGAGGTCGCGTCGAGCGCCCGCGCGATGCCGAAGTCGATCACCCGCGGCCCGTCGGCGCCCAGGATGACGTTGGCCGGCTTGAAGTCGCGGTGCACGATCCCGGCCTGGTGGATCGCGGCCAGCGCGGTCGCGGTGCCGATGGCCAGCCGGTGCAGCGCCGACCCGGCGCGCGGCCCCTCCTGCTGGACGACCCGCTGGAGCGACGGGCCCTCGATGAACTCGCTGACGATGTAGGGCCTGTCGTGCTCGACGCCGGTGCCGAGGACCGCCGCGGTGCAGAACGGCGCCACCTGCTGGGCCACCTGGACCTCGCGCAGGAACCGCCCGACGCTCACCTCGTCGCCGGCGGACTCGGGGCGCAGCCACTTGACCGCGACCTGGGTGCCCGAGGGGTCCCTGGCCAGGAAGACCTCGCCCTGCCCGCCCTCGCCCAGACGGCCCAGCAGCTCCAGTCCGCCGATTCTGGGCGGGTCTCCGGCTCTGAGCGGCGCTATGTCTGGCATGAACGAATTCTGTCCCAGGTCAGGAGAGGGCAAAAACTACCCGCCGGTAGGTTCACCGAATATCCTTTCGCCATGCACCTGACGACCAGCGGCGGCACCCAGCGGATCACTGCCCCCTTCACCGGTGAGACCCTCGCCGAGCTGAGCCTGTCCGGCGCCGACGACGTGCGCGAGGCGTACCGGCGGGCCAGGGAGGCGCAGGCGGAGTGGGCCGCGCGGCCGGTCGCCGAGCGGGCGCGGCCGTTCCTGCTGCTGCATGACGCCCTGCTGGACCGGCGCGACGAGATCCTCGACCTGCTCCAGGACGAGACCGGCAAGGCCCGCAAGCACGCCTTCGAGGAGGTGCTCGACGTCGCCGGCTGCACGCTCTACTACGCGCGCCGCGCCGCCGGGCTGCTCGCGCCGCAGCGGCGCAAAGGCATCTTCCCCGTCGCGACGAGGGTCGCCGAGCTGCGCCGGCCCAAGGGCGTGGTCGCGCTGATCACCCCGTGGAACTACCCGCTGGCCCTCGGCGTCACCGACGCGGTGCCCGCGCTGCTGGCCGGCAACGCGCTGGTGCACAAGCCCGACACGCAGACCGCGCTGTCCACCCGGTGGGCCGTCGACCTGCTCGTGGAGCTCGGCATGCCGCGCGAGATCTGGCAGATCGTGCTCGGCGAGCCCGACGTCATCGGTGACGCGCTGTTCGACGGCGCCGACTACGTGGCCTTCACCGGCTCCACGCGCGGCGGCAGGAAGGTCGCCGAGGAGGCGGCCAAGCGGCTCATCGGCTGCTCGCTGGAGCTCGGCGGCAAGAACCCGATGGTGGTCCTCGACGACGCCGACCTGGACCAGGCCGTGCTGGGCGCGGTGCGGGCGAGCTTCGCCAACGCCGGGCAGTTCTGCATGTCGATCGAGCGGATCTACGTGCCCTCGTCCATGTTCGAGGCGTTCGCCTCCCGGTTCGCCCGGCAGGTCGGCAACCTGAAGGTGGGGCCGGGGCGCGACTGGTCGGTCCAGATGGGCTCGCTCACCTTCCGGCGGCAGCTCGACGCGGTCGCCGCGCACGTCGACGACGCGGTGGCGCGCGGCGCGACCGTGCTGGCCGGCGGCCGGGCCAGGCCCGACCTCGGGCCGCTGTTCTACGAGCCGACCGTGCTGACCGGCGTCACCGAGGACATGGAGCTGTGCCGCAACGAGACGTTCGGCCCGGTGGTCGCGCTCTACCCGTACGACACCGAGGACCAGGCGGTCGAGCTGGCCAACGACACCGTCTACGGGCTGAACGCCGCCGTGTGGACCGGCGACCCGGCGCGCGGCCGCGCGTTCGCCGCCCGCCTCGACGCGGGCACGGTCAACATCAACGAGGGGTACGGGGCCGCGTACGCCTCCTATGACGCGCCGATGGGCGGGATGAAGGCGTCCGGCCTGGGGCGCAGGCACGGGGCCGAGGGGCTGCTGCGCTACACCGAGGCGCAGACCGTGGCCTCGCAGGCGAGCTGGCTGGGGTTCGAGCCGCCGTTCGACCTGACGTACGAGAAGTGGTCCGAGGTGCTGGTGACGACGCTCAAGACGATGAAGCGGCTGCGGCTGAAGTGAGTTTGACGGGGGCAGTCGGCGTTTGTTAACCCTGGAAGAGTCTTTTGACTCTTTTGGGGGATTCATGGTGTTCAAAAGAACGATGACCGCTTCGCTCGCGGGGGTGGCCGTCCTGGCGCTGCACCTGGCCACGCCCACGGCGGCCGGCGCGGCGGCGTACGGCTGCAGCGGCACGCTCGTCGGGAGCTGGAAGGTGCCGATGAAGGACGCGCTCGACGGCTCCACCTACTACCGCAGCGACGTCAAGCTTTACTACAACGCGAGCACGGGGTGGAACTGCGCGGCCCTGGTCAAGCGCAAGGGCGCCCGCTACGGCGAGAAGACGCCCATGTGGCTGGAGATGTACAACTCCCGCTGGGCCGAGGACAACTGGAAGAACAACTACGACGAGGACCAGGGCCGCTTCAAGTACTACGCGGGCCCGGTCAAGGTCTACGGCAAGAACCTGTGCGTGAGCATCCGCGCCCGCCACGGCGACCACACCGGCCCCGGCACCGACTACAACGGCAGGCTCGACCTGACCGGCGTCGCCTGCCGCTGACTCACAGGGCCGCTATCTCGTCCAGCAGCGCCACGAGCGCGCGGTCGTCCGTCGCCGGGGACATCACGGTGATCCTCAGGTGGCGGACGCCGTCCAGCTCGGTGGAGCTCAGGTGGAAGGAGCCGCCGCGCATCAGCCGCTCCCGGATCGCCGCCTGGTCGCCGTCGCCGTGGCGGAAACAGACGATGTTGCTCTGCGGCTCGTACGGCGCCGTGAAGCCGGGCCGGTCGCGGGCCAGCTCCCAGAACCGGTGCGCGGTGTCGTACCGCCCGGCCACGTACTCGCCCAGGCCGCGCTCGCCGCGCCAGGCCAGGTTCAGGAAGATCTTCAGCCCGAGCTCGGCCTTGGTGCACTCGACCGTGCGGGTGATGAGGTCGAAGCCCTGGTCGCCGTAGAAGAGGTAGCTGGCCTCCTGCTTGAAGGCGGCGTCCAGATCGGCCTCGCGCCGCACCAGCACGGCGGCGGCCAGTGACGAGGTGCGCAGCATCTTGTGCGCGTCCCAGACGGCCGAGTCGGCCAGCTCGATCCCGTCGAGCAGGTGCGCGTGGCGGTCCGACAGCAGGGCCGAGGCGCCGTGCGCCGCGTCCACGTGGAACCAGACGCCGCGCTCGCGGCACCAGGCGCCGATGGCGCGCAGGTCGTCGTACAGGCCGGTGCCGGTGGCGCAGGCCGACGCGACCAGGGCCATCACCCTCTTCCCCGAGAGGTCGGGCAGCTTGGCGGGGTCGATCCGCCCCAGCGCGTCCGTCTCCAGCGGGACCAGCGCCCGCTGCCCCAGCCCGAGGATCGACGCCGCCCGCGCGATCGAGTAGTGCGCCGCCGGCGGGGCCAGGATCACCAGGTCGCACGGCACGCCGTCGTCCCAGGCGTCCGGCACCGCCCGCGCCCGCGCCGCCAGCAGCGCGGTCAGGTTCGCCAGCGAGCCGCCGTGCGTCAGCACGCCGCCGCCCGCCGGGAAGCCCACCTTGCCCAGCATCCAGCGCAGCACCTCGAACTCCACCGTGGCCGCCGCCGCGCCCATCTCGTAGACGGCCATCGGGTTGTTCGTGGCGCCGTGCACGAAGTCGGCGAGCGCGGCCGGGAAGTCCGGCGAGGCGACCTGATGGGCGAGAAAGCCGGGATGGTGAAGCCTGGTGCCCTCCTCCAGGAACGTCCGCAGGAAGCCCCGGTAGGCGTCGGGCGTCAGGCCGCCCTTCGCGATCAGGTCCCGCAGGCCCAGCCGCTCGGCCAGCTCGCGTGGCGGCGTGCGCCGCAGCACCGGGGCCTCGCCCCGCTGGCTCACGTCGACGTACGCGGCCAGCTCGCCGACCGTGATGCCGGCTGCTTCGGTGAACTCCTCAATGTTCCACATATTTCGGGATATTGATGACTTCGTCGGTCTGCGGCTAGCCTGACCGAATCGAAGGGCGATATCCATGCAGAACGCCGAACTGGATACGGTCGATCTGGCGATTCTCGCCGAACTGCAGAGGGACGCGCGGCTGCCCAACAAGGATCTGGCCGCGCGGCTCGGCGTCGCGCCCTCCACCGCGCTCGAACGGGTCCGCTCGCTGCGCCGCCGGGGCATCATCACCGGGTTCCGCGCCTCGGTCGACACCGCCAGGCTCGGCCGCCCGCTCCAGGCGCTGCTCGCGCTGCGGGTGCGCCCGCACACCAGCCAGCTCGTGGACCCGTTGCGCTCGTTCGTGCTCGGCCTGCCGGAGACGATCACGCTCTTCCACGTGGCGGGCGCGGAGGACTTCCTGGTGCACGTGGCCGTGGCCGACGCCGACCACCTGCACCGGCTCTGCCTGGAACGGTTCCTGATCCGGCCGGAAATCGTCCACCTGCACACCACGCTGATCTTCAAGGCCGAGCATCAGCCGATCCAGCGGCCGTCCGATATGTAACATTCATCCCCATGACCCTCCGGATCACGACGCTGGCCGAGCGTCCCGAGTTCGCCGAGTCGCTGTGGAACATGGACAGCTCCTGGCAGGAGTTCGTGCTGAACGACCCCATCGCGGACCTCTACTACGGGATCTGCGTGCGCGCCTACCCGGACTACGTCCTGGTGGCCGACAGCGACGAGGAGCCGGGGCGGCTGGCGGCGCGGGGCTGCATGGTGCCGTTCGCGCTCGGCGAGTCCGCCGAGCTGCCCGACGACGGCTGGGACGGCGTGATCCGGCGCGCCTGGCTGGGCCGCGAGCGCGGCACGACGCCCACCCGGATCTCCGCCCTGGAGATCACCGTCCGCAGCGACCTGCTCGGCACCGGCCTGTCCCCGCGCATGGTCGCCGCCATGCGCAGGCACGCCGCCGAACGCGGCTTCACCGAGCTCGTCGCCCCCGTCCGGCCCAACCGGAAGCACCTCGAACCGCACACCCCCATGTCCGAGTACGCCTTCCGCACCCGCCCCGACGGCCTCCCGTACGACGCCTGGCTGCGTGTCCACGTACGCGCGGGCGGGAAGATCGTCAAGGTGGCGCCGCGCTCGATGGTCGTCCCGGGCACGCTCGCCGAGTGGCGCGGCTGGACCGGCCTGCCGTTCGACCGCACCGGCGCGATCGAGGTCCCCGGCGCGCTGAGCCCCGTCCACTGCGTCGTGGAGCAGGACTACGCCGTCTACGTCGAGCCGAACGTCTGGGTCAGCCACCCATTGGGGTGAGTCCCGTACGGTCGCGCAGGCGCTCCTCGAAGCCCCGGACGTCCAGGCCCTTGGCGGCGGCCCACCCGTCGTCATGAAACGTCGCCAGATGCCGCTCCCGGGCGTCGCCGAGCACCGACACCACCGTCCCGCTCTCGCCCCGCCCGCGCATCCGCTCCGCCAGCTCCAGCGCCGCCCACAGCGCCGTGCCCGACGACCCGCCCACCGGCAGCCCGGTCACCTCGCGGATGAGCCGCGCCGCCGCCACGCTCGCCGCGTCGGGCACCGGGATGACCAGGTCGACGAGGTCGGGCCGGAACCCCGGCTCGATCCTGGGCCGCCCGATCCCCTCGATCCGCGACGGCATCCCGGTGGCGTAGTCGGGCACGTCCAGCGTCCATCCGGGGAAATAGGCGGAGTTCTCCGGATCCGCCACGGCCACCCGGGGCCCCTCGCCCCCGGCGCTCTCCCGGCGCACACGGCCCAGCGTCGCCGACGTCGCTCCCGTCCCGGCCCCCACCACCACCCAGTCCGGACGTACCTGGGCGCACAGCTCGATGGCGAGGTCATGCTCGGCGGCCCGCCCGAACTGGTCGAGGAAGTGCCCCGGCACCTCCCGCGCCACGTCGTAGATCGCCGCGGGCGGCGACACGAACCGGCACTCCCCGCCGAGCTCCTCCACCGGCCGCGCCCGCTCCTCCGACCGCTTCCCCGGCATGATCACCACGTACGGCAGCGCGAGCCGCCGGGCGAACCACGCCTGCGCCACGGCGGCGTTCCCGCCCGTGGCCTCCACCACGGTCGTCCCCCGGGTGATCAGCCCGTCGAGCACCCCCTGCCGGAACAGCGCACGGGCATGCCGGTGCCGCAGGCTCCCGGTCGGCTGCGCGGACTCGTCCTTGAGCAGCAGGCGGACCCCCGGCGCCCCGGCGGGGAACTCGATCAGCGGTGTGGGCGGCCCCGCCTGCAACAGGTCGAGTGCCCGGACATCCCAGCTCACGTCCACCATGTGCCCCATCGGCGGATGTTCATCCGGCTTGTCCTCCCTTATCCTCCCGAGGCATGACCGAACTCCAGCCCAGACTCCGCGCGATCACCGATCTGATCATGGCCGAAGCCCGGGAGGCCGGCGGCAGGCACGAGTACGACGGCGCCGTCCAGGACCTGTCGCCCGAGGGCGTCCGAACCGGGCTGGCGCGCCTCGGCCAGGGCGACGCCCCCGCCGACCCGTACGACGCGCGGCACCTGGGCGTGTTCGAGGAGAGCCTGCGCGTCCAGCTCGGCGAGCTGGAGCTGCACCGCAAGAACCCGCTCGTCCACCTGTCCAACCTCGACCTCGCCTGCTACGACCGCGACTACGCCCCCGAGGCCGAACGCGCCGCCGCCAGGGCCGCCCACCTCGCGCTGTGGCCCGAGGCCGTCTCCCACGCGATCGCCTCCCTCGACCAGGTCAGCGCCCCCGTCGCGCGCTCCCTGCTCGGCGCCGTCAAGGGCCTGGCCGCCGGCGTCACCCACGAGGCCGCCCTGAAGGCCCACGCCGACCTCGTCGCGCACGTCGAGCGCGCCGCCGGGACCGGCGACCCCGACGCCGCGCTCGGCGGCCCCGCCCTGGCCCGCCTGATGGGCGCCGCCGAGGGCCTGGACGTGGACCTGGGCAAGCTCGCCGAACGCGCCGACGCCGAACGCGACAGGCTGCTCGCCCGGCTCGCCGACGCCTGCGCCCGCCTCGGCCAGGCCGACCGCCCGCCGCTCGACGTCGTACGCGAGCTCGTCAAGCAGCACCCCGACGCCGACGGCGTGATCGAGGCGGCCAGGATCGGCACCGAGAAGGCGATAGCGTTCACCCGCGAGAAGGACCTCGTGCCCTACCACGACGGCGAGTGCCTGGTCGGCCTCGCGCCCGAGTCGCGCCGGTGGGCGATGGCGATGATGTCGTGGAACGCCCCCGGCGAGCCCGCGGGCCCCTCCTGGTACCACATCACCCCGCCCGACCCGTCCTGGCCGGCCCGGGACGCGGAGGAGTGGCTGGAGGTCTTCAGCGACACCACGCTGCCCGCCATCAACGTGCACGAGGTCGCGCCCGGCCACTTCTCCCACGGCCTGGCCCTGCGCGCCGCCGGCTCCGACGTCAGGCGGCTGCTGCAGTCGCTGTCGTTCATCGAGGGCTGGGCCCACTACGCCGAAGAGCTCTGCGTCGAGGAGGGTTTCGAGGCCGAGGACCCGCGCTTCGAGATCGGCGTCTGGGTGGAGGCGCTCATCCGCGTCACCCGGCTCGCCTGCGCGATCGGCGTGCACACCGGCGCCATGACCGTGGAGGACGCAGCCGCGCGCTTCGAGGCCGACACCCACCTCGCCGGGCCCGCCGCGCTGTCGGAGGCCCGCCGCGCCTCGTTCGACCCGACCTACGGCCGCTACACCTGGGGCAAGCTGGTCATCCTCGACCTGCGCGAGCGGGCGCGGCAGGAGTGGGGCGCCGCCTTCACGCTGCAGCGCTTCCACAAGGCGATGTTCGATCTCGGCTCGCCGCCGCTGGGCCTCCTCGACGCCATTCTCTGAGGCCGGGGCCGATACACTGGGATTACCGCATTCGCCTTTGGGGGGTCTCTTTCGGTGTCTGAATTCGACACGGTACTGGTCGTCGACTTCGGCGCGCAGTACGCGCAGCTCATCGCGAGGCGGGTGCGCGAGTGCCACGTCTACTCCGAGGTCGTCCCGTCGACGATGCCGGTCGAGGAGATGCTGGCCAAGAGGCCCAAGGCCATCATCCTGTCCGGCGGCCCCTCCTCGGTCTACGCCGAGAACGCCCCCGCCGTCCCCCACGGCCTGTTCGACACCGGGGTGCCGACGTTCGGCATCTGCTACGGGTTCCAGGCCATGGCCCAGGCGCTCGGCGGCGAGGTGGCGCGCACCGGCGTGGCCGAGTACGGCGGCACCGCCCTCGACGTCCTCGACGAAGGCGTCATCTTCGCGGGCCTGCCGGCCACCCAGCAGGTCTGGATGTCCCACGGCGACAGCGTCGCGGCGGCCCCCGACGGCTTCGCCGTGACCGCCTCGACCAGCGAGACCCCGGTGGCCGCGTTCGAAAACCCCGAGCGCGGCCTCTACGGCGTCCAGTTCCACCCCGAGGTGCTCCACTCCGAGCACGGCCAGGCCGTGCTCAAGCACTTCCTCGACGCGGCGGGCTGCCGCCCCACCTGGACGATGCTCAACATCGTCGAAGACTCCGTCGAAGCCGTGCGCCGGCAGGTCGGCGACGGCCGCGCCATCTGCGCCCTGTCCGGCGGCGTCGACTCCGCCGTGGCCGCCGCGCTCGTCCAGCGCGCCATCGGCGACCGCCTCACCTGCGTCTTCGTCGACCACGGCCTGCTGCGCAAGGGCGAGGCCGAGCAGGTCGAGCGCGACTTCGTCGCCGCCACCGGCGTCAACCTGCGCGTCGTCGACGCCGCCGACCGCTTCCTCAAGGCCCTCGAAGGCGTCAGCGACCCCGAGGAGAAGCGCAAGATCATCGGCCGCGAGTTCATCCGCGTCTTCGAGGACGAGCAGCGCGCCATCATGGCCGACGGCCCCGTCGAATTCCTCGTCCAGGGCACCCTCTACCCCGACGTCGTCGAGTCCGGCGGCGGCACCGGCACCGCCAACATCAAGTCCCACCACAACGTCGGCGGCCTGCCGGAAGACCTCCAGTTCACGCTCGTCGAGCCGCTGCGCACCCTGTTCAAGGACGAGGTCCGCCGCGCCGGCGAAGAGCTCGGCCTGCCGGCCGCGATGGTCTGGCGCCAGCCGTTCCCCGGCCCCGGCCTCGCCATCCGCATCGTCGGCGAAGTCACCCGCGACCGCCTCGACCTGCTGCGCGAGGCCGACGCCATCGCCCGCGAGGAGCTGTCGCGCGCCGGGCTCGACCGGGAGATCTGGCAGTGCCCGGTCGTCCTGCTCGCCGACGTCCGCTCGGTCGGCGTCCAGGGCGACGGCCGCACCTACGGCCACCCGGTCGTCCTGCGACCGGTCACCTCCGAGGACGCGATGACCGCCGACTGGGCCCGGGTCCCGTACGACGTGCTGTCGCGCATCTCGACGCGCATCACCAACGAGGTCCGCGAGGTCAACCGGGTCGTCCTCGACGTGACGAGCAAGCCCCCGGGCACCATCGAGTGGGAGTAGCCACCTCCCGCTGAAAAGCCCGGTCCCCCGGGAGTCGGCAGGGCTCCCGGGGCTCGTCAGGTCGCCGGGGCGTTCACCGGAGTCGTTCCTCCAGGTGGACGGTGATGGTGTCGCCGGGCCCCTTGCCGAGCAGTTCGCGGAGGGCGGCCTTCACCGGCAGTTTGTGGGTGCCGTCGCCGAGGGCCATGAACGAGCTGCGGAACGGCTGCCCGTCGATGGTCCCGCGCACCTTGACGAGCCCGCGGGTGCCGAAGAACTCCGCTGACCCGGGCATCACCACGTACGTCCAGCCGCCCTCGTTCGGGCTCTTGAGCAGGGTGGCGGTGAATTCCTTGTCCAGGGTGGTCATCGGCCGGCCTCCTGTTCGACGATCTCGAGGCCGTTGCCGTCGGGGTCGCGCAGCGTGAACATGGCCGGGACGCCGGGCCAGCGCAGCAGTTCGCCCACGTCGGCGCCGTGCCCGGTCAGCTCCTGGTGCAGGGCCGCGGCGTCGGGGGTGGTGAGCCGGATGCCGGTCTCGACGCCGGGGGCGCCGCCGGGCAGGAGCGCGATGGTGGTCGCGGAGCCGGGCGGGGCCACCTCGATCCATCGGCCGCCGAGCTGCTCGACCGGCGCGTCCAGGCGCTTGTCCAGCCCCAGGGTGCCGACGTAGAAGTCCAGTGCCCGGTCCTGGTCGCTGACGGGGACGCCTACGGTGTGTATGCCGGTGATGCTCATGCGGGGCCTCCTGGCGTTTGGATTCGTCGGGTATGACTCGCGTGCGGGACAGAACTCATCGCTCGCCGCTTCCTTCACAGCGAGATCATCCCCACATAAGAGGATCTTTCGCTCAGCCCCCGCGACCCTTATGCTGCAACTGACAAGAATCTTTACAATAACGTCACCTCACCGGATCACGGGGGACCCGCCATGACACCGGTCGTCGCAGTGCTGCACTCCGAAGACGTCGCCCTGGATTTCCTGTCCGTCCTGACCCGTCACGCCGCCGACGACGTCCACGTGCTGATCGGCACGCAGGCCGAGCACGTCGTCCTGCCGGGCGGAACCCCGCTCGCCGAACGGCTGGCGCTGCTCGCGCCGTACGTGGACCCGGGCCGCAACACCGCCCCGCTCCCCACTCCGGACACGGTCGCGGACCGGCTGCGCGAGCTGCCGGAGCCGCAGGTGTGGACGCATTCGCCCGCCGACCACCGGGCCCGCCGGGCCCGCTATGGCAGGAGCGTCGTCCAGGCCGCCGGGACCGCCGCCTGCGCGGTCGGCGACAACCCGCACCTCCAGCTCGTCGCCGAGCGCGCCGAGGCGCTGGCCGGGGCCGAGGTCGCGGCCAAGGTCGGCTTCGTCGTCGCGCACGCCGGGGCGCTGCTCAACAGCCGGGTGCCCGACCGGCTCGTCACCACCGAACGGGTGCCCGCCGTCGAGCGGTTCGCCCGCCTGGAGCGGGAGCCGGCCGACCGGCTGTACGCGCTGACCGCCAGCCTGAGCGACGACGCCGCCCAGGTGACCGATCCGTGGGAGTTCGAGACCTCGGCGTACGAGGTCGCCCGGCTGGACGCGACCGCCGCGTGGGTCGCCCGCTGGTGGTTCCCTGGCGACGGCCCCCTGGTTGAAGTCGGGCCCTGCGAGGGAGCGCTCTCCCGGCGGCTGGCCGACAAGGGCTACACCGTGCACGCCGCCGAGCCGAACCCCGCCTTCCGCGCCCGCCTGGAGACCGTGCCGGGCGTCCTGGCCACGCCCGACGGCCTGGAGGAGCTGGCCAAGGCCGGCCCGTCCGGCGCGTACCTGCTGAGCGAGATGCTCTACTACGGCCAGGACCTCGACCTGCTGCACCGGCTGCCCACGGACCTGCTGCTGATCTCGCTGGCCGCCGAGCGGCTCAACGACACCGTGTGGCCGTGGGTGCGCGAGCAGTCGGAGTGGACCGTCGCCGAACGCTGCGAGCTGGCCGCGCCCGCGCTGGAGTTCGTCTGCGACGGCCGCGCCTACCTGCGCAAACGCGGCAGCCGCGGGCTGGTCCTGACGCGGGGCGGGAGGCGGGCATGAGCTTCCGGACGCTGGTGGTCTCCCCGCACTTCGACGACGCCGCGCTGTCCGTCGCGGGCGTGCTGGCCACGCTGCCGCGACCGGCCGCGATCGTCACCGTCTTCGGCGGACCGGCCGCCGAGGAGGGCGACGACCGGGGCCCGTCGGCGTGGGACCGGCTGTGCGGGTTCACCTCGACGGGCGAGGCCGTACGCGAGCGCCGCGCGGAGGACGCTCGCGCCTGCGCGGCGCTCGGCGTGGAGCAGATCGCGCTCGACCACCCCGACGCGCCCGCCGCGGGGACGTGGCTGGACGGCCTGGAGGACTGCCTGGCCGCGCACGCCGGGCCCACCACCCAGGTCCTGCTGCCGATGGGGATCGGCAACAGCGCCCACCTCCAGGTCCGCGACCAGGCGCTGAAGACGCTGGCGAGCACCGGCGGCCCGGCCCCGTGGATCTACGCCGACCTGCCGTACGCGTCGATCGTGCGCGAGTGGGGCACCGGGGCGGCGTCGCGGGCGCTCACCGAGCACCCGCGCGCCGGCGCGCCACTGCGCGCGCTGGAGTCGATCAGCCCGCACCGGGCCGAGCGGCTGGACGCGCAGGCGTGGGGCGCCAAACGGCGGGCCGTGCTCTGCTACGCCTCCCAGCTCGCGCCCCTGGCCAGCGAGTTCGGCGACATCCTGGCGGTGCCGGGCCCGCTCAACCACGAGCTGGTCTGGACTCTCAGCCCGACCGGCTGAACACGGCGACTCCCGGGACCGGACGGCCCCGGGAGTCAAGGTGAGGCCGGTCAGAAGTCCGTCGTCACCGCCGCGCCCGAGAACGCCTTGGCCCCGTACAGGCTGACGTAGTGGTAGCCGGGCGCCGGGTTGACGACCGTCAGCGTGTGCGCGTTGCCCGCGCCCGTCGCCCGCTGCGTGTAGGACGACGTGGTGGCCCAGGAGCTGCCGCTGTAATACAGGTCGGCATCACCGGTGCCGCCCGACGAGGTCAGGGTCAGCCTCGCCGTGCCCGCCGGCACGTACAGGTACAGATAGGCGTAGTTCCCCGCGGACGCCGACAGGCCGCTGCGCCGGCAGTCCTGGCCGAGCTGCCTCGGGTCCGTGCCGGTGCACTCCGCCGCCGCCGTGACCGTGACCTGCTTGCTCGTGGTGTCGGTGCGGCCGCCCTCGCCGGTGACCGTCAGGCTGACCGTGTACGTGCCCGCCGAGGCGTACGTGTGGGACGGGTTGGCCGACGTGGCCGAGCCGCCGTCGCCGAAGTCCCAGCGCCGGGCGGTGATCGTCCCGGTCGAGGTGTCGGTGAACGACGCCGTCAGCCCGCTCGCCGCGTACGTGAACCCCGCCGACGGCGTCGAGCCGCCGTTGCCGAGCGAGCCCAGCCAGGTGTTCCAGTCGGCGTCGTACCGGCTGCCGATCGTGCTGGTCAGGAACGTCCGCGCGGTGCTCCACGCGCCCGTCCGGTACGAGCCCAGCACGGTGGCCACGTCGGCCGGATGCCGCTCGAACATGTAGCGGACGGCCAGGTAGCCCCACCGGTACACGCGGGTCGAATCGTGCGAATAGGTGGTGTTCCACAGCGTCGACAGCCCGTACGTACGCTTGGCCGCCTCCGCGATCGCCGCGTCGTAGGCCAGGTTCCGGTACGAGTACGACACGTACTCGGCGAAGCCCTCGATCCACCAGATCGTCGGCGTGCTGACCCCGGCCGAGAAGTCGCCGTGCATGTTGAAGCGGCCGTCGAGGTAGTGGGTGTACTCGTGGTTGAGGTTCCAGATCTGGAAGTCGGGGCGCAGCCACTCGGCCTCGTAGGCGATGAACCGCGGCTGGTTGCCCGTCGCCGACGGGTCGCCCTCCAGGTACATGCCGCCGTTGTCGGTGTCGATGCCGAACATCGCGCCCGCGTACGTCTGGTAGTCGGCGCTGGAGTCGAACACCACGACCTCCAGCGTGGTGTTGCGGTCACCGGCGACCGGGCCGTTGTCGCGCGCCACGTCGTGGAAGAACGCGTCCTGCCCGGCCAGGCTGGAGCAGCTGCCGTCGAGCTGCGCGGAGGTCATCTGCTGGGCGCGGATCCTGATGCTGGGGCTGCAGGTGTGGGTGACGGGCAGCACCTCGGCCGCCAGCCGCTCCTGCAGGTCGCAGACGCCGTAGTAGGAGCAGTTCGACCCGTCGTAGAAGTCGGCCATCTCGGCGACGCCGACCCACAGGGGAGCGGTGGCGCCGGTGATGGAGCTGCGCGTGAGCAGGTCGCGCGCCAACGGCCGGACCGTGGCCCGCAGGTCGGCGTGCTGGAGGAACCGGGCCAGCTCGCGGCCCGCGTTCGAGGTCAGGTAGCCGTTGTCGGTGCCGAGCAGCGCCAGGTGGCGCGTCGCGAACGAGGTCAGCGTGTCGAGCACCCCGCGATCCGCCCGCACCGCCGCGACGAACGCCGGGAGCTGGTGCCCACGGAACAGCACGGTGTAGACGCTGTTGACCGCGTTCAGCATCGACCACGACCCGTCGTACGAGCTGTCGTAGTCGTTGAGCAGGCGCTCGACCACGTACAGGTAGCGGTCGTTCTCGGCGGCGCTGTCGATCAGCGTGACCGCCTCCGACAGCACGTCGCCGTTGGCGTCGCTGACCGTGCCCGATCGGGGGTTGCCGAAGAACGCGTCCAGACCGGCCTGGATGGCGGTCTTCAGCGTCTGGCCGTACGCGCCGACGTCGCCGGGGTAGTACCACTGGACGTAGTAGCCGGCCCGCAGGTAGAGCACGAGCTGGGCGGTGGCGGTGCTGTTGTCGCCGGGGTAGCTCGCGCCGCTGTCGCGCAGCGCGTACGCGACGCTGACCATCTGCGACTCGCGGAAGGCCAGGTTCGCGTCCCGGCCCGTCAGGCTGAACAGGGTGCCGACGCACTCGGTGGTGGACGCCTTGATCTGCTGGACGAGCGCGCTGCCGGTACGGCTGGTGAAGTCGCTCACCGAGCAGGCGGCGGCCTTGGCGGTCCTGGCGTCGGGGGCGGCGGGTTCGTCGTAGTCGCGCCGCAGCGCGTCCTTGGAGGCGGGGAGCGGGGCCCGGTCCTTGAGGGCCAGAGGCTCCTTGCGTACGTGGTCGTCGATCGTGGCCGCGGCAGCGGTCGCGGCGGGCGGCGGCTCGGCCGCGGCGGGTGGCGGCTCGGCCGCGGCCGGAGCCGCGACGGCGAAGGGCACGAGCAGGGCGGTTAACAGGAGCAGCTTGCGCACACGAACCTCCGGGGGGTATCCGCATGGATGCGAGGTCGGTCCGAGTGTGAAAGTCATCGGTCGAAGTGGGTCATACACCCGGGCATAAGTGTTGCGTATGCCCTAATTTCTGGTCATGGACCTCGACCTCAGGCACCTCCGGATGGTCTGTGCGATCGCCGAGACGGGCAGCGTGACCCGAGCCGCCGCCCGCCTCGGCCTGTCGCAGCCCGCCATGACCAATCAGCTCAGGAAGGTCGAGGAGAGCGTCGGGGGAGAGCTCTTCGTCCGCAGCCACGCCGGTGTCGAGCCGACGCCGCTGGGCCGCCAGGTCATCGCGCGGGCCAGAATCGTCCTGTCCGAAATCGACGCGCTCTTCGGCGACCTGCGCGACACCGGCGCCGCCACCGCCGGGCTCCAGCTCGGCTGCGTCCACCTGGCCTGCGTGGGCAGCGTCGTGGACCGGGTCACCGAGGCGCTGCCCGGCCGGCCCATCTCGCTGCGGATCGAGCCGTCCGCCGTCCTGCTCGCCGACGCCTTGGCCCACGGCAAGCTCGACGCCGCGCTCATGGGCATGATCGAGGGCTTCGACGTGCCGCTGACCGCGCCCGTCGTCACCCGGACACTCGTCCCGCGCTACCCGATCTTCGTCGCGCTGTCGGCGGAGCACCCGCTGGCCTCGCAGCCTGAGATCGACCTCGCCGACCTCAGGAACGAGCGCTGGATCAGCCCGCCCGGCGCCGACGACGGCTCGCTGGCCGCGCTGCGCGCCTCCTGCCGCGCCGCCGGGTTCGAGCCCGACGTCCGCTACGACGCCCCCAGCGGCGCGGGCCGCCCCCTGGTCGCGGCCGGGCACGGCATCCGTCTGGTCGACCCCACCTGGCCCGAGCCCGAAGGCACGGTCGTCCGCCCGCTGGCCGGTGAGCCCCAGGTCGCCCGCCTCATCCTGGCCTGGCGCCGCGACCGGCTCAGCGCCACTGCCGCGGCCGCCGTCTACCGGGGCCTGGCCCGCGCCTTCGAGGATCACGTGGAGGACAATCCGGCCTTCACCCGCTGGTGGCGCACCCACCCGGAAGTTCATCCCCTCCTCTGACCGATCTCACCAAGACGAGACGTACCGTCTCGCCAAGGTGGTAGCCTGACCCCATGCCCGAGTCCAAGAAGCCGAACCCCGCCCGCCGCAGCGAGCGCTCCCGGCAGGCGATCCTCCAGGCCGCCCGCGAGCTGATCTCCGAGCTGGGCTACGCCAAGGTCTCGATCGAGGCCATCGCGGCGCGGGCGGGCGTCGGCAAGCAGACCATCTACCGCTGGTGGCCGTCGAAGGGCGCCGTGGTCTTCGACTCCTTCCTGGCCCTCAGCCAGGACCCGGCCGGCGAGAACATGGCGCTGCCCGACACCGGCGACCTGGCGGCCGATCTCAAGCTCGTCATGCGGGCCACGGTCGCCGAGCTGGCCGACCCCGCCTTCGACGCGCCGATCCGGGCGCTCAACCAGGAGATCATCGGCGACCCCGGCCTCGCCGCCCAGTATCGGGAGAAACTCGCCCACCCCGTGGACGAGATCAAGAAGGAACGGCTCCGCAGCGCCCAGCGGGCCGGCCAGCTCGATGCCGACGCCGACCTCGACCTGGTGCTGGAGATCCTCTACGCCCCCCTGTATCACCGCTGGCTGCACCGCTCCGGCCCGCTGACGGACGACTACGCCGACGCCCTCGTCGAGGCCACGCTGCGCGCCTTCGCCCCGGGTCAGGACGGGTAGCTGGCGCCCGGCTCCGGCTTCTTGCCGCGCAGCAGCGCCGGCACCGTGACCAGGTGGTAGCCGCGCTTCTTCAGCTCCTTGACGATCCCCGGCATGGCCTTGACCGTCGCCGGGACCGTGTCGTGCATGAGGATCACGCCGTCGCGCCTGGCCAGCCGGAGCACCGCGGCCTTGATCTTCCTGGCGTCGCGCAGGTCCCAGTCGAGGGTGGTGCCGGTCCACATCACCTGCGCCAGGTCGTGCTGGGAGGCCAGGTGGAGCACCCGGTCGTCGGTGTGCCCGTAGGGCGGCCGGAACATCGACGGCGCCCGGCCGGTGGCCTTCTCGATGGCCTCCTGGGTGGCGCCGAGCTCGTCGAGGACGTCGTCGTCGAACAGCGTCGGCAGCGACGGGTGCGAGTAGGTGTGGTTGCCGATCGCGTGACCCTCTCGGGCGGTGCGCCTGGCGATGGCCGGACGCTCCTCCACCTTGTTGCCGACCAGGAAGAACGTGGCCTTGACCCGTTCCTTCTTGAGCAGGTCGAGCAGGGCCGGCGTGGTCTTGCCGGGCCCGTCGTCGAACGTGAGCGCCAGGCACTTGACCCTGGCACAGTCGATCTTCGCCTGTGAGGCGCCGGCGGGGGCGCCGGAGACCAGCAAGGAGACGGAGAGCAAGCCCTGGATCAGCACATGCTCCACTGTATCGCCGGGATCATCCGCCCAGCCGGGCCCGTAGGAACAGTGTTACGCCTTTGCATGATTTGACCGGTAGGTACCGTTCTGCGATCACGACCGCCGACAGCCCCGCGTTCACCAGGAACGGCAGCTTGCGCAGGTCGCTGCCCGTCGAGCCGCGCCGGTGCCGGGCGACCAGCGGGCGCAGCAGCACGTTCCAGCTCCACACCCGCTCCACCCGCAGCCCCGCCTTCTCCACGACGGTGGTCAGCGAGGCGCGGTCGTAGCGGCGCAGGTGCCCGACGGCGTCGTCGTGCTCCGACCACAGCGACATGTCGCACGGCACCGCGATCAGCGCGTGCCCGCCCGGCCGCAGCACCCGCGCCATCTGCTCGGTGACCAGGTAGTCCTCCTCGACGTGTTCGAGCACGTCGAACGCCGTCACCAGGTCGACGCTGGCCGACTCCACCGGAGGCCACCGGGCGTCGGCGACCATCGCCCGCAGCCCGCGCTGCCTGGCGACCTCCACGGCCTCCTCCGAGCAGTCGGCCGCGGTTGCGTCCCAGCCCTGCTCCACGAGCACGCGCGTGTTGCCGCCGCCCGCCGCGCCCAGGTCGAGCGCCCGCCCGGGACGGCCGTGGCGGGCCAGCCGCCGCAGCTCGGCGCGCAGGATCGCCCGCCGCTCCCGGTACCACCAGTGGGTCTGCTCCAGCGCGACGAGCTGCCGGATCTCGGTGACGTCCACAATGCATCAACTCCGTGTGCGGGCGAAAACCCAGCGGTCGAGGGCGATGAAACGCAACAGGGTGAGCACGCCGTAGGTGGCGACGACCGCGGCGACCTCGAACAGCCGCCCCGCCGCCGGGGCCAGCCCCACCACCACCGCGGTGGTGACGGCGTAGTTCGACAGGAACACCGCCGCCGCCCGCAGATGCATCCCGGTACGCTTGCCGCCCCGCCTGCCGAACGTCCAGCGGCGATTGGCCTCGGTGTTGACCACCCCGGTGAGCACGAGCGCCGCCAGGTTGCACAGCGCGGGCTCCAGCACCTCCCTGAGCGGCAGGTAGAGCAGCGCGTACAGGACCGAGGTGAACGCCCCGACGGCGGCGAACTTGACCAGCTTGGCCACCTTCGGCTCGGCCACCACGGCGTCCGGGTGAACGGGCGCGAGCTCGGCGGGCCCGGCCACGTCGACGGTGGCCCGCCCGGTGGACATCGACCAGGTCAGCCGGGCCAGCCCCTTCAGGTCGGCCACGGCCGTGCGGACCACCCGGACCCGCGAGTCCAGGTCCTCCACCCAGTCGACCGGCACCTCGTGCACGCGCAGCCCGTTGTGCTCGGCGAGCAGGAGCAGCTCGGTGTCGAAGAACCAGGCGTCGTCCTCGACCCGGTCCATCAGCGGCCTGATCACGTCGGCCCGCGCCGCCTTGAACCCGCACTGCGCGTCGCTGAACCGGGCCCCGAAGCCCACCCGCAGCAGCGCGTTGTAACCGCGCGAGATCACCTCCCGCTTGACCGAGCGGCGGGTGCGGGCGGTGTGCGCGAGCCGGGTGCCGATGGCGATCTCGGAGTGGCCGCTGGCCAGCGACGCCACCATCGGGAACAGCGCGCCGAGCCCGGTGGACAGGTCCACGTCCATGTACGCGACGATGTCGGCCGGGCTGTCACGCCAGGCCGCCTTCAGCGCCGCGCCCCGCCCGGCGATCTCCAGCCGCCTGGCGTGCACCCGGCTGTGCCCCGAGGCGAGCGCCTGGGCGATCTGCCAGGTGGCGTCGGTGCTGCCGTTGTCCACGATCGTGATGCGCCACGGCATCGGGAAGGAGTCGTCCAGGAACGCGGTGAGCGTGCGCACGCAGCCGGGCAGCGCGCGTTCCTCGTTGTAGACGGGAATGACGATGTCGACGGTCGCGAGCCGGGCGGGCGCGTCGACGACGGTGCCTGCGCGCAAGCGCGTGTCCATGGGTTCCCCTCGTCGCTGGTCCTGGGGAAAATGGTGGGCGGGCGGAACGGGCCGGGCCGGTTGATTTCCGCGCACCGGGCACGGACCAGGCCAGGTCTTTACCCGCCGATCACCTCATAGACCGCGCAGTCCCCCTTGTGGAAACGCAACCGGGCGAACCTCCCGACATCCGGCGACTCCCGGACCCCCTCCACGAACAGCCACCTGACCCCGTATTTCTGGGCCAGCCGCCCGATGGTGCGTTCCGACGGGGTCTGGAAGGCCGCGTCGTTCACCGCCAGCCGCAACGGATCGGCGAACCCGATCCGCAGATAGGACTCCCTCGTCTCGGGCGCCCGCCGGAGCGTGCTCATCGCGTACGCCCACCCCTCGACCAGCACCCGCCGCTCGCTGTAGCCCGACACCCAGTAGTGCCGGGCGTCGCAGTGCCGCCGCACGGTCGGCCGGCAGTGCAGGTTGGTGGCCACCACGTCGCCCGGCCCGGAGTGGTCGCGCAGCCACCGCGCCGCCTCCATGCCCCCTTCGGGCATCATCTGCCGGAACTGCCCGCCCGGCCCGACCTGCCGCACCGCCTTGACCGCCGCCGCCGGCACCGTGTAGCCGCACGCCAGCGCCGCCGCGACCACCGCCGCGACCGGCCTGCGCCACACCGCCACCGCCGCCCCGGCGACGACCAGCACACCCCCCAGCACCAGGTACGGCAGCGCGACGTCGGCGAGCCGCAGCTCCCGCGCCGGAACCTCGACGCCGAGCGTCTCCGCCACCAGCACCGCCAGCCCCGCCCCGGCGGCCAGCGCGCCCGCCGCGACCCGCCACGCCCCGGGGAAGGCCCGCAGCAGCGCCCCGGCCCCCGCGACCGCCAGGATCGCCAGGTAGGGCTTCGCGCTGGTCAGGAAGTAGAGCTGGGAGGCGGCCGGATGCCCGAACACCAGCACGGCCCCCACCCCGGCGGCCCCGATGCCGCCGAGCAACAACACCCCCGGGTCCCACCCCCGCCACAGCGCGAGCCCCGCGATGCCCGACCACACGCACGCCAGCGCGCCCACGTGGAGTCCCGCGAGCGCCAGCGCCAGCCCCACGGGGAGCTGCGCCATCTCCGGGTCGCTCAGCTCGGCCGCCGCCCGCCACAGCCGCAGCATCGTGTCGAACGGCGTCACCGTCATGCCCTGGGTCCCGTGCGCGAACAGCACGAACTGCGCCACCAGCAGCCCGCCCACGGCCAGCCCCGCGGCGGCCAGCGCGGGCCGGTGCACCCGCCGGTCCACCAGCAGCCGCACCCCCAGCACCACCCCCAGCCCGGCCACCAGCAGCGGCAGGTAGGTCGCCTTGGCCCCGGTGAGCGCGAGCAGCAGCACCCCCACGACCAGCCACCGCCCGCGCCCGTCGCGCAGGTAGGCGATCAGCGCGAGCACCACCGGCGCGAACAGCAACGCCCCGAACGTCTGCGTGGGGCTCAGCCAGGCGCTGAACGGCGACATCGCCGGGAACAGCTCCACGCTCCCGGCCGGCAGCGCCGGCGAGCACGCCAGACAGGCGGCCACCACGGACGCCACCCCCGCCCAGGCCCGCCCGGCCAGCCGCCACCCGGTCACCCCGAGCAGCACCATCGTCGCCGCCAGCATCGGCAGCACGCTCAGCCGGTAGAGCAGCGTCTGCGGCTCGATCCCGGTCAGCCAGCTCGTCGCGGCCATCTCCGCGTAGACGAACCAGTGGTAGGACAGCGGCTCACCCAGCACCGACGGGAACTGCGGCGGCACGTGATGCCGGACCTCGCCGAGAAGCGCCAGGTGGTAGTGCATGTCGACGTAGGGGCCGGCGTTGCCCGGCCAGGTCAGCCCATGCACCGCGTAGAACTGCCGGGCGCTCCAGGCGAGCAGGTAGCCGACGACGCCCGACATGGCCCACGCCCACCACAGCGGCACCCGTACGCCCGAGCCGCGCCAGTGGCGCCGCAGCTTCGGCACCGCCAGGAACGCCACGACGGTCAGCACCGGCCAGGCGGCCACCGCGAGCGGCGCCCCGAGCGCCCGCGCCGGCAGGTAGACCAGCACCTCGATCGCGTAGCCGAGCGCCAGCCCGGCGGCCAGGTCGGCGGGCAGCGACCCGCCCCCGGGCCCCAGCGCCCGCCAGAGCAGCGTCCCGGGCAGCATCACCCCGAGCCCGACGTAGCCGGCGAAAGCGCCGAGGTCCTGCAGCGGCACGCCGTGGTGCCACAGCACCACCACGGCGGCCACGGCCACCAGCACCGCCGGCACCCACCCGTAGCCACGCCGCGCCCGCGCGGCAGGCAGCACCGGCACCCTGGACAGCGCGACCGTCATGGCGCCCTCAGTCCCCTCAGCCTCCTCAGCCCCTGAACCCGCTGGTCAGGCCGACACCATGACCAGCCGGGTGAACTCGGCGGCCAGATCGACGCCGTCCCACACCCGGTGGAAGCTCAGCGCGTCACCGAACGGCACCATCCGGTCGACCCCGCGCCCGGCGAGCACCTGGGCCAGCTCCATCAGCTCGTCCCTGGCGAACCCGAAGTGCGTCATCGTCTGGTCGCGCCGCCCCACCAGCGGCACCAGCTCGGTCAGCGTGCCGAGCCTGGCGTGGGCGAACGTGCCGGTGCCGAGCCAGCGGCGGGGGGCGGCCACGGCGGTCGACAGCGTGACGTTGGCCAGCGCGTTGCCGTGGAAGTCGATCGTCCCGGCCGACCCGTCGGCGGCCATGCCGTAGGTGGCGACCCGCTTCTCCACGGCCATCGCCGCGTCGACCGCCCAGCCCCGCTGGGAGACGGCCTGCGACAGGTGGGCGGTGAAGTCGGCGCGGGCGGCGTCGGACTCGTCGCGCGGCCCCACCCAGAAGACGGTCCGCGGCGAGGAGCAGGCGGCCTGGTCGAACCAGTAGGAGTCGTTGACGAACCCCTCGGCCATCGCCACCCGGGTGGCGGGCGGCGCGGCCAACCAGGCCGACGAGCGCACGGCCGCGAACGACGAGCGGTCGGGGAAGGTCAGGTCGCGCGCGTGCGGGGCCAGCGGATGCTTGCGGATCTCGTCGACGGTCCGGTCGCCGCCCCAGATGACCCGCAGGTCGCAGCCCGAGGAGAGCGCGGCGGTGATGGAGTCGGAGCGGTCGTAGCAGACGATCCGCTGGGTCGCGGCCACCACCGGGTCGGCCCCGTCGAGCGACTCCAGCAGCGTTTCGACGATGGTCGAGGCGACCGTGCCGGCCCGGGGCGACAGGCGCACCACGTTGCGGTTGCCCATCAGCGCCGACAGCGCCCACGAGTAGACGAACACGGTGTCGACGTTGGCGGGCGGGATGTGGAACACCAGGCCGCGCGGCACCCGTACGTGATCGCCGCGCAGGCCCTCGACGGTGCGCAGCAGCTCGCTGCGGCGCAGGAAGAAGCCGAGCGAGCCCAGCTCGGGATGGCGGCGCGACAGCGTGGGCCGCAGCAGGCGGCGGCCGAACCCGGTGAGGAAGTCGCGCACCCGCTCGTCGCCCACAGCCAGGCCGCCGCCCGCGGTGATCTGGTCGAGCAGGGTGCCGACCGGGACCGGCGGGCCGTCGGGGAACCTCACGTCGAGCATTACGCGGCCGCCTGCCCGTAGGTGTCGCTGCACCCGCGCGCCTCGGCCCGGGGCAGCCGGCCCAGCACCGAGAAGCGCTTGCCGGGCCACACGCCGTCGTCGACGCCGTGGACCACGCCCAGGTCCTCGGTCAGCAGCACGTGGCCGGGATAGGAGGTCGGCAGCGTGCTCACCACCTCGATCAGCCCCGGCGCCCCCGGCGGCGCCTCCTGCCAGGTGTCGGGGTCGCGGATCACCACGTCGGCGAAGTCGGGGCAGTAGAGGCCGCCGCCGTCGGGGCCTTCGAGGAAGACCGTGCCGATCTGCTCGACCATGCCGTAGAAGTTGTGGACACGGCGCAGCCCGCACTCCTCGGCCAGGCGCCTGCGGAACTCCTGGTTGTCGACCGACTGCTCGGCCAGCTTCTTCCAGCCGCCGGAGTGGACGAGCACGCCCTGCGACAGGTCCATGCCCAGCTCGCGCAGGTGGAGCCAGGCCAGGTAGGTGAAGCCGAAGATCAGGTAGGGCTCGGCGCCGTGCCTGGCCAGGAAGCCCTTGACCGCCTCGGCGTCGAGCTCGCCCCGCTCGTCGAGGGCGAAGGTGTGGTCCCGGCCGAAGTTCATCATGCCGAGGACGCCCGCGCCCCGGGCGCTCAGCGCCGGGTCGCGCACCACCGCGCGGCTGTCGACGATCAGCATGGGCAGCCGCCGCTCGCCCAGCACCGCCCGCAGCGTCGCCGCGAGCATGCGCGGCTGAGCCGCGGCGGCCTCCCGGTCGAGGTAGACGCGGCTGGGCCGCTGCCCGGTCGTGCCGCTGGAGGTGAGCACCCGGAACACCTGGTCCTCGGGAACGCTGCGCAGCTCGTGGGTCTTGAACAGCCGCACCGGCAGCCACGGCAGCGCCGCCACCCGGTCGTAGGGCGGCCTGGCGCCGATCGCGTCGAGGATGCGCCGGTAAGGAGGGCAAGCCAGGCGGTGCCGCTCGGTGAGCGCGGTCAGCTCGGGCAGCAGCGCGGCCTCACGCTCG
This sequence comes from Nonomuraea sp. NPDC023979, assembly GCF_040639085.1. NCBI lineage: Bacteria > Bacillati > Actinomycetota > Actinomycetes > Streptosporangiales > Streptosporangiaceae > Nonomuraea > Nonomuraea sp. NPDC023979. The sequence goes on along the minus strand of NZ_JBEZZG010000030.1, from coordinate 24,130 downwards.
GCTGCCGACAGGGTGAAGACGGTCACGTCCGGGCCTCCAGGGCGCGGTAGTCGATCTTGCCGGTGGTGAGCAGCGGCAACCGGTCGACGCCGCGCACGTCGAAGCCGCTCCAGTGCAGCCGCAGCTCGGTGCCGAGCCGCCGGGCCAGCGTCGAGCAGCCCTTGGCGTCGACGCCCTCGGCCCACACCGTGACCCGGTCGTCGCCGCCGGTGGCCGCGATCGGGCCGCAGTCGCGCAGCAGCCGCTCCACGTCGTCGAGGTTGACCCGCACGCCGAAGATCTTGGCGATGCGCTTGACCCGGCCGGTGAGGTGCAGGAACCCCTCCTCGTCGAGGTGGCCCAGGTCACCGGTGCGCAGCACGCCGCCCAGCTCGTCGCCCTTGGCCAGGTCGGCGGCCTCGTCGGCATAGCCCATCATCACGTTGGGGCCGTGGTAGACGACCTCGCCGTCGACGATCTCCAGCCGGCCGCCGGGCACCGCGACCCCCGCCGAGCCCGGCTTGCCGGCCAGCCGGTCGGGGGGCAGCACCGCGATCCGGGCCGTCGCCTCGGTCTGGCCGTACATGACGTAGAGGGTCGTGGGCAGGGCGGCGAACTCGGTGACCAGGTCGGGCCTGAGCCGGCCGCCCGCCTGGGTGAGCGTGGTGAGCGACGGGTGGTCGGCGGGGTCGAAGCGGAGCCTGCGCAGCATCTCGTACTGATAGGGCACCGCGGCGAGCGAGGTGCAGCGGTGCTCGTCGAGCGAGGCCCAGAAGGAGCGTTCGAGCAGCCCCGCGTCGGTCAGCAGGACGCTCGCGCCGGCCACCAGGTGGCTGTTGAGCACCGACAGGCCGTAGCTGTAGTGCAGCGGCAGGCTGGTGGGCGCGATCTCGGCGGGCCCGATGGCCAGCGCCTCGGCGATGGCCCGCGCGTTGGCGAGCACGGCGGCGCGCGAGAGCCGCACCAGCTTGGGGCTGCCGGTCGAGCCGGAGGTCGCCAGCAGCACGGCCAGGTCGGGATGGGTCGGGCTGCCCGCGCTGCGTGCCGTCGCGCCGTGCGGCGCGTGGGCGAAGCCGAGCAGGGCGGCGGGCTTGAACCGGCCCGCGAGCTCGGCCAGCGCGGCGGCGGGCAGGTCGGGGTCGAGCAGCGCCACCGCCCGCCGGGCCCGCCAGGCGGCCAGGTAGCGCACCACCGAGGGCAGGTCGTTGCGCATGCCGCAGAAGATCGGACCGGCCGGCAACCCGTCCAGGGTGGCGGCGGCGCGCTCGACGCGGGTGGCGAGGGCGTCGCCGCCGAGACCGCCCGGCTCCTCGTCGGAGACGAGCCGCGCGCCCGGGTGCGGGAGATCAACCATGACTCACGGCACCAGCCCGCCGTCGACGCCGATGACCTGCCCGGTGATGAAGCAGGCGTCACTGGAGAGCAGGAAGGCGGCCAGCGCGGCCACGTCGTCGGCGGTGCCCAGGCGGCCGAGCGGCGTGGCGGCCACGGTGGCGGCGCTCGCCTCGGCGTCGAGCGTGGACAGCATCGCGGTCTGGATGTAGCCGGGAGTGACGGCGTTGACCCGGATGCCCGCCGGGCCGAGCTCCTTGGCCGCGGCCTTGGCCAGGCCCAGCAGGGACGCCTTGGTGGCGGAGTAGACCGCCTGGCCGGGGCCGCCGTCGCGGCCCATGACCGAGGAGACCAGCACGACCGACGGGCTGATGCCCCGGCGCAGCAGCCGGACCGCGCCCTGAAGGGTGTGGACCGCGCCCACCGCGTTGACCGCGAACAGGTCACTGACTCCGGCGCTGGGCAGCATGCCGAGCAGGGCCGCGGCGTGGACGCCCGCGTTGATCACCAGGCCGTCGAGGCGGCCGTGACGCTGGTGGATCTCGCGCATCATCGCGGAGATCGCGGTGGGGTCGGACACGTCGCCGTGGACGCCGCCGACCCGGCCGCCGGTGAGCGCGGCCAGCTCGCCCGCCGCCTTGGCGGTGCGGGCCTGGTCGCGGCCGTGGACGACGACCTCGCGGTGGGTGGTGGCCAGCCGCGTGGCGATGGCCCGGCCGATCCCCGAGGTGGAGCCGGTGACCAGGACGACGCGGGGGTCAGCGGGCCGCTGCGCCGATGCCATGCTTCTCCAGGAGCGCCGCCGCCTTGGCGAACGAGCTCATGTCGATCATCTCGTCGGTGTCGATCGTGACGGCGAACTCGTCCTCCATCGCCGCGATCAGCGACATGTGGGCCAGGGAGTCCCACTGGGGGATGGCGCGGTATTCGAGGCCGTCGACGTCGGCGGCGGCCGGGAGGTTAAGCGAGCTGCGGAAGACCTCACGCAGCCGGTCGAGATGACTCATGCTTCACTCACTCTCTGTCTTCAAGCCAGAACTGAGTGTAGCGGTGATCCCCGTTCAACAGAAACCAAGCACCCGTCGCGAGTAATGGAAGCGTATAACTCCGAGTGGCCCGCGCCTGGGGCTGGGAATGTCGGATGGGGCCTGCCAACCGCGCGAGGGGAAACAATGGACGAATCCAACCACTGGTACGGTCATTCCCGCATACTCGGACGATATTGCGGAATGGCAGACGAAGCGCCCAGGCGTATCCAGGGGTTCCTCCAGCACGGATGGAATTATCTGCATGGATTTCCACCTAATGATCACTGGTGCAGCCCCGGTTACCCCCGTTTCGTATGGTCTGACGTGCTGCGTCGCCGGGGTTGGTCGATGGGGCGGCGCGGCCACTACCTCATCGGCGCGCCCTGGATCTACCTGCTCGACCTCGAACCGGACCTCGGCGTCAAGCCCAAACGCACGGGCACGATCTGGTACCCCTTTCACGGCTGGGAGAAAGCCTCCGTAACGGGCGACCACGCCCGGCTGGCCGATGAGATCCGGGATACGGAAACCGAACCGGTCACCATATGCCTTTATTGGCTGGAATTTGCGAATCCCGGCATCCGGCAGGCGTACGAATCGCGCGGGTTTCGGGTGATATGCCACGGCGAGCGCGGATCGCGCTGGGACCCGAGCGGGCGTGACTTCCTGCGCAAGCAGCTCGTCGAGCTCCGGCGGCACCGCCGCGTGGCCTCCAACCGGCTCGGCAGCGCCCTGTTCTACGGCGCGTCCGTCGGCTGCGAGATCGGCGTGTACGGCGACCCGATGCAGTTCGACGACGAGCGGCCCGAGTACGGCGGCACCGCGCGCCGGATGCGGCTGTGGCCCGAGCTGCACGGCGTCCGCGTCGACCCGGAGGTGGCCGGCGAGGCCGCGCGGAGCGAGCTGGGATTCGAGTATCAGGCGACACCTGAGGAGCTACGGCGAATGTTCGGCTGGAAGCGGGTGCGATGCGCATGACCGAGGCGCCCGAGAACGTCCGGTTGATCGGCGGCGAGATGCTGCTGTGGTCAGACATGTCCGACGGGTCGAGCATCACGGACTGGCGCGGCGTGGCACGGGAGCTGATCGGCCGGCTGCTCCCGGCCGCCGGCTCCGTCCTGTTGGTCGGGCCGCACCCGAGAGAGCTGATCGACGAGGTGGCCGGGCGCGCCTCCTCGGTGGCGGTGCTCGTGCGGTCCTACCCCGACGCGTGCGCGCTGGGCGACCGCCACCCCGGCCTCGACGTGCACTGCGGGCGGCTGGCCGCGTTCTGCTGCGACAGGCCGTACGACCTGGTCCTGGCGCTGGACGGGCTCCAGCGCACCCACTCGGCCGAGGCCCCGGCGGCGGCCTGGCGCGAGTCGATGGCCGCGCTGGCCGCGCTCGTCGCGCCCGGCGGCCGGCTCGTCCTCGGCGTGCGCAACGACCTCGGCGTGGACCGGTTCCTCGAAGCGCGCCCGGCCGACCGCGACGGGGGCGACGGGCAGTGGGAGCCGCACGGCTTCGACCCCACCTACCCCAACGGCCCGGCCGCGCTCGACTTCGACCTGGAGGCCACCGGCCTGGCCGTGGAGCGCTGCTACGCCGCCTACCCCGACAGCCGGGCGCCGCGCGCGATCCTGTCGCGCGAGGCGCTGGCGCGCGAGCTGCCGGAGGCGCTCACGTTCCCGCTGAGCGCGCGCGCCGACGACCGCATGCTGGTCGCCGACCCGCTGCGGCTGACCCGGCTGGCCTTCCGCCACGGCCTCGGCGAGCACCTGGCGCCGATCTGGCTCGCGGTCGCCTCCCGCGACAGGCCCGAACCCGTCGGGCTGCCGCTCGGGCTGGTCGAGGACGGCCCGGCCGTCGACGAGCTGCGCGAGGAGGGCGGCGAGGTCACGCTGCGGCGGCTGCCCGACGGCGAGTCGCGCGAGGTCCCGCCGGGCCGCGTGGTCGAGGAGATCCTCGTCGAGGCGTGCGCCCGCGAGGACGTGCGCGCCGTGCGCGAGCTGCTGGCCGCGCTCGCCCGATGGGTGGAGACCAGCGGCGACGCCACGGCGGCCACCGACAGCCTGGTGTGGGACGGGGAGCGCTTCTCCGCCATCAGCCCCGGCCCGTCGCCGGAGCCCGAGCCCGCCCCCGTGATCGTCCTGTGCCGGATGCTGTGGCGGTTCGCGGTGCGGCTGCTGGCCGCCGGGCACCACCATCCGTGGCCGTGGCCGCTGGAGGCCGACCAGCTCACGCTGACGCTCTGCGGCATGGCCGGCCGGCCATGCGACCAGCAGGAGCTGGACCTGGCCCGCAAGCTCGACGCCGAGCTGGGCCAGCCCGCCGAACGCGCCGGCTCCGCCCCCGCCTACCGCGACCTGCTGCGCTCGCGCGACCGGCTGGCCGGCCAGCTCACGGCGGCGATGGCCAGGATCGCCAGGCTGGAGACCAAGCTCAGCTACCGCGAGCGCGAGCTGGTCAGGGCCCGTTCCAAACTGCGCAGGACGCAGCGCAAGGCGACGGCCTACCGCAGGACGCTCGGCTACCGGCTGTCGCGCCGCCTGTCCCGCCCCCGCCGGATGGCCCGCCGGGTCATGCGGCTGCTGTCCGGCTGAGGAAGGGAGCATCCGTGCCGGTCCTATCCGTGATCGTGCCGTTCTACGACGTCGAGAAATACCTCACGCCGTGCCTCGACTCGCTGGAGGCGCAGACCCTGCGGGACATCGAGGTGATCTGCGTGGACGACGGCAGCCGCGACGGCGGCCCGGACCTCGTGGCCGCCCGCGCCGAGCGGGACGGCCGCTTCCGCCTGATCCGGCAGGACAACCTGGGCGTCGGCCGGGCCCGCAACATCGGGGTGAGCCAGGCGAGCGGCCGCTACCTGGCGTTCGTCGACGGCGACGACACCGTGCCGCGCGCGGCCTTCCAGCGCCTGGTCTCGTCGCTGGAGTCCACCGGCTCCGACCTGGCGTGCGGCAACGTCATGCGGCTGCACCGCAACCTGCTCGTGCCGTCGTGGGCGCACAAGGAGCCGTTCGCCGAACCGGCCGAACGCACCCACATCACCCGTCGCCCGCTGCTGGTGCGCGACCGCATGCTGTGGAACAAGGTCTACCGCCGCGCCGCCTGGGACCGCCTGGACCTGCGCTTCCCCGAGCGGATGTACGAGGACCAGCCGGTCGCCATGGCCGCCCACGTGGGCGCGCGCTCGGTCGACGTGCTGCACAAGGTCGTCTACCACTGGCGGCAGCGCGACGAGCCCGGCTCCTCCATCACCCAGCGCCGCCTGGAGCCGGACAACCTGCGCGACCGCCTGCTCTCGGTGCTGCAGACCGCCGCGCTGCTCGACGCGGAGGCGCCCCGGCTGCGGCCCGAGTTCGACCGCGACACGCTGGCCATCGACATGACCGTCGCGGTCGAGGCCATCGCCCGGCTGGGCCCCGCCGCCGACCCGGCCCTCGTGGACCTGGCCGTACGGTATCTCGACGGGGTGTCGCGGGCCGCGCTGCGCGAGCTGCCGTTCGCGCACCGCCTCCAGGTGCACCTGCTGCACCGGCGCCGCCTGGACGAGCTGGCGGGCGTGGCCGCGCAGGCGCGCGACGGCCGCCTGCAGCCGCGCGTCAGCTCCGCCGGGCTGCTGCGCAAGCGCTGGTACGGCCGGCACCCGGCGCTGCCCGGGCACCTGTCGGAGGTCTCCGGCGAGCTGGAGGCGACCGCCAGGCTGGTGGAGCTGGAGTGGCGCGACGGCGTGCTGCACGGCTCCGGCCGGGCCGGCATCGGCAGGTTCGACGCGGGCGAGCTGGGCCGGATGCGCGTGACGGTGTGGCTGGAGGAGCGCCGCACCGGCGACCGGGTGCCGCTGGCCGAGCAGAGCGCCGCGCCCGTCTGGGAGAGCGCGCCCCAGCCGGACGGCGGGTCGGTGCCGGAGCACGTCTTCCCGTTCCGGTTCGCCTTCGATCCGGCGGCGCTCAGCGCCGCGCAACTGAGCAGGCACGGGCACTGGGACCTGTACGTGCGGCTCAAGGGCGCGGGGTTGCGCCTGGAGGGCAAGGTGCGCGGCGACCGCAGGCTCGCCCCGTCGGCCCCGCCGCCCCGGCGCAGGTCAGGCGTGTGGCTGGTGCCGGTGCTCAGCTTCCGCGGCGCGTGGGGGCTGCGGCTGCGCGAGGCCGAGGCGGTGATCGGGGAGTGCCGCGTCGACGGCGGCGACCTGGTGTTCGCCGGGGAGCTGGCCGACGTCGGCGACGGCGAGCCGGTGATCAGGCTGGTGCGCAGGAGCGACGGCGAGGAGATGTACTTCCCGGTGACGCTGGCCGGGCGTGACTTCCGCGCCCGGGTGCCGCTCGCGGGCATCGACGAGGTCGTCGGTGACGTGACGTGGTGGGAGGTCGTCGTCGACCAGGGCCGGGCGATCCGCACGCTGGTGCGGACCCGGAGCCGCCCGCCGGCGGACGTGCCCGGCAGGCGCTTCCTGGTGGACCGGGGCGACGACGGCTGCCTGCTCCTGCTGGAGCACTAGGACAGGATGCCCGCCAGGCACTCCGCGACCCGGTCCTGGTCGGCGTCGCCCAGGCCCGGGAAGAGCGGCAGCGACAGCTCCTCGGCGTAGTAGGTCTCGGCGTTCGGGCACAGCCCGCGCCGGTAGCCGAGGTCGGCGAACACCGGGTGCCAGTAGGCCGGCAGGTAGTTGACCTGCACGCCGATCCCGGCCGCGCGCATCCGCTCGTACACCTCGCGCCTGCGCCCGTCGGCGACGCGCACCGGGTAGAGGTGCCAGCTCGGCGACACGTACGGGCGCTCGGCGGGCAGGGTGAGCCCCGGCACGCCGGCCAGCAGCCGGTTGTAGCGGGCGACCAGCTCGGCCCGCCGGGCGCGGAAGGTGCCCAGCCGGCCGAGCTGGCTGGTGCCGAGCGCGCACAGCACGTCGGGCAGCCGGTAGTTGAGCCCGAACGCGTGCACCTCCTGGTGCCAGCCGCCCTCGCCCGGGTCGCGCTGCTCGGCCGGGTCGCGGACGAGGCCGTGGTTGCGGAAGCGGGCGGCGGCGGCGAACAGCTCGGGGTCGGCCGCCGCGACGGCCCCGCCCTCGGCCGTCGTCACGGTCTTCGTCGGGAAGAACGAGAACGTCGTCAGGTCGGCGAGCGAGCCCACCGGCCGGTCCTTGTAGGTGGAGCCGATGGAGTGGGCCGCGTCGCCGATGAGCACCGCCCCGGCCGCCGACGCCACCCCGCGCAGCTCGTCGTAGTCGGCCGGATGGCCCGCGTAGTCGACCGCGGTGATCGCCCGGGTGCGGCCCGTCACCAGGCTCGCGGCGGCGTCGGGGTCGAGGTTGCCGGTGTCGGGCTGCACGTCGGCGAAGCGCACCCGGGCGCCGCGCAGCGCGGCGGTGGCGGCCGTGGCCACGAACGTCAGCGGTGAGGTGACGACCTCGTCGCCCGGCCCGACGCCGGCGGCCGCGTAGGCCACGTGCAGGGCGGCGGTGCCCGACGTGACCGCCAGGCACGGCACCCCGCCCGTCCACCGGGCCAGCGCCGACTCGAAGCGCGCCACGGCCGGGCCGGTGGTCAGCCAGTCGCCGCGCAGCACCTCGGTCACCGCCAGGATGTCGGACTCGTCGACCGACTGCCGTCCGTAGGGGAGCATCAGGCCGACACCATCGCCCGCAGGTCGTCGACCGACAGCCAGCGGTCGTTGGCGTCGGAGCGGTAGGCGAACCCCTCCGGCAGCACCTCGCCGCCGACCGGCGGGACGTAGCCCCAGGTCGCGATCGTCGGCTGCACTACGTAGCGGTCGGCCAGGCGCAGCGCGCGGCGGCCGTCGTCGGGGCCGATCATCTCCTCGTGCAGCTTCTCGCCGGGCCTGATGCCGATCTCGTAGATCGGGCTGCCGGGCGCGAGCGCGTCGGCCAGGTCGACGATCCGCATGCTGGGGATGCGCGGCACGTAGAGCTCGCCGCCCTGCATCAGGTCGAAGGAGTCGACGACGAACTCCACGGCCTGGTCGAGCGTGATCCAGAACCGGGTCATCCGCTTGTCGGTGATCGGCAGGCTGGCACCCTGGCGGGCCAGCTTCAGGAAGAACGGCACCACGGACCCGCGGCTGCCGACGACGTTGCCGTAGCGGACCACGGCGAAGCGGGTCTCGTGCCCGGCGGCGTAGTGGTTGGCCGACACGAACAGCTTGTCGGCGACCAGCTTCGTGGCGCCGTAGAGGTTGATGGGGCTGGACGCCTTGTCGGTGGACAGCGCCACGACCTTGCGCACGCCGCAGTCGATGGCCGCCTCCACGACGTTCTGCGAGCCGGCGACGTTGGTGCGGACGTATTCGAACGGGTTGTACTCGGCGGTGTCGACCTGTTTGAGCGCGGCCGCGTGGACCACGTACTCCACCCCGTGCATGGCGCGGGCCAGGCGCTCGCGGTCGCGCACGTCGCCGATGAAGTAGCGCAGCCGCTCGTCCTCGCCGAGCGCCTGGCGGAGCTCGTACTGCTTGAGCTCGTCGCGCGAGAACACCACCAGCCTGCGCACGCCGACGTGGCCGAGCGCGTGGCGGATGAAGGCCTTCCCGAACGAGCCCGTGCCTCCGGTGATCAACATTGACGATCCACTGAGAATGCTCAAGCGGTCCCCCTTACGTCGGCCGGTAGCATAGCGCGACCAGCAAGTCACCGACGGTAACAGGGGGAATCGTTGAGGATTGTCGGAATCATTCAGGCGCGGATGGGGTCGACCCGGTTGCCGGGGAAAGTGCTGCGGGATCTCGGCGGGCGCACGGTGCTGGGCTGGGTGGTCCGGGCGGCGCGCGAGTCGGGCGCGGTCGACGACCTCGTGGTGGCGACCACGACGCTGGCCGAGGACGACGCCGTGGCCGCCGAGTGCGCGGCCCTCGGCGTGGCGTGCCACCGGGGGCCGGTGGACGACGTGCTCACCCGGTTCGCGCAGGCGCTGGAGGGGCGGCAGGGGGAGGCGGTCATGCGGTTCACCGCCGACTGCCCGCTGCTCGACCCGGCGGTGATCAGGGAGGCGGCGCTGGTCTACCGGGCGCTCGGCGGCGCGCTCGACTATCTCAGCACCGGGCTGTCCGGCACGCTGCCGCGCGGCCTCGACGTGGAGATCGCCGGGCTGGCGGCGCTGCGCCGCGCCGACCGGGAGGCGACCGCCTACCACCGCACGCACGTGACGTCCTACATCTACGCGGAGCCGGGCGACTTCCGGCTGCTCGGCCTGGCCTATCCGCCGGGGGCGGGCGACCTGCGGGTCACGCTCGACACCGAGGACGACTGGCGGCTCATCGCGCGTGTCGTGGCCGCGCTGGGCGACCGGTGCGTGCCGTTCCGCGAGCTGGTCGGCTGGCTGCGCGAGCGGCCCGAGGTGTGCCGGCTCAACGCGCACGTGGAGCAGAAGGAGCTGCAGGACGCATGACGGCCGTCGGCGTTCGCTGTGATGCCGGCGCCGCGATCGGCGTCGGCCACCTGGTGCGGTGCGTGGCGCTGGCCGAGGAGCTGCGCTCGCGCGGCGTGCCGGTGACGTTCCTGGGCGAGGTGACCGGGTCGGAGTGGGCCGCGGCGCAACTGCGCGAGCGCGGGCTGCCGTCGGTGCCCGCGCTCCGCGAGCCGCACCGGCTGGCGGCCCAGGCGCGGGAGCTGGGGATCGACGTGATGGTCCTCGACTCGTACACGCTGCCGCCCGGCACCGGGGCGGCGCTGCGCGAGGCGGGGATGGCGGTGCTGGCGATCGTCGACGGCGACCCGCGCGGGCAGGAGGCGGACCTCTACCTGGACCAGAACCTGGGGGCCGAGCGCCACCCGTTCGACGGGGAGCGGCTGGCCGGGAGCGCGTACGTGCTGCTGCGCGACAGCGTGCGCCGCTGCCGCCGGACGCCCCGCGAGGGCGGGCCGCCCCGGGTGCTGTGCTTCTTCGGCGGGACCGACAGCGCGGGCGTCGCGCCGAGGTGGACGAAGGCGCTGCTGTCGACCGGGGCGCCGTTCGAGGCGACCGTGATCAGCCCGGAGCCGTTCGAGGCCGGCGAGTCGGTGGCCGTCGTGCCGCCCACCGACCGGCTGCCCGAGCTGATGGCGCGGGCCGACCTCGTGGTGACCGCCGCCGGTTCGGCCGCCTGGGAGCTGCTGCACCTGGGCGTGCCCACGGCGCTGACCTGGGTGGCGGCCAACCAGCTCACCGGCTACGAGGAGCTGGTGGCGGGCGGGCTGGCCGCCGGGCTGGGGCCCGAGCCCGGCGCCGCCGCCGTCGACACGCTGGCCCGCCTGCTCACCGACCCCGAGCTGCGCGAGGAGTACGGGAGCCGGGGGCGCGACCTGGTCGACGGGCGGGGCCGCGAGAGGGTCGCCGACGCGCTGCTGCGGCTCAGACCAGATCCCACGTGAGCGGCGTGCCGAGCGGCGCGTCGTGGGTGAAGCGGCGGCCCATCACCTGCGGCGCGAGCTCCGGGGGCAGCCCGCCGGCGGGCCGGATCGAGCGCACGTTCTGCTCGGTCACCGGCTCGCCCGCCCGCACGTCCCGCACCACGTACAGCGACCTGCGGAAGCGCAGCCCCTCGCGCTCGGAGGGGCGCGGGCCGATGACGGCGGCGCCGAGCGACTGCCAGGCCCGCTCGCTCTCCACCACCAGGGCCGCCAGCTCGTGCGGCTCCAGCGAGAACGCGGCGTCGACGCCGCCGCCCACCCGGCTCAGCGTGACGTGCTTCTCGATCAGGCACGCGCCGAGCGCGACCCCGGCCAGCGCGGCGCCCAGCCCCGGCGTGTGGTCGGAGACGCCGACGACCGCCCCGGTGATCGCGGCCAGCAGCGGCAGCGCCCGCAGGTTGCTGTCGGCGGGCGAGGCCGGGTAGGAGGCCGTGCACGACAGCACCGCGAGCTGGTCGCACCCGGCGTCGCGGGCCGCCTCGACGGCGTCGTGGATCTCGCCGATCGACGCCATCCCGGTCGAGATGATCAGCGGCTTGCCCGTCGAGGCGGCCAGCCTGATCAGCGGCAGGTCCACGATCTCCGACGAGGCGATCTTGTACGCGGGCGCGTCGAGCTTCTCCAGCAGCTCGATCGCCGTGCGGTCGAACGGCGAGGAGAACGGGATCAGCCCTCGCTCGCGCGCCCTGGTGAAGATCGGCTCGTGCCACTCCCACGGCGTGTGGGCGCGTTCGTAGAGCCGGTAGAGCCGCTCGCCGCCCCACAGCTCGTGTCCGGAGCCGATGCGGAAGGCCGGGCCGTCGGCGTCGACGGTGATCGTGTCGGGCCGGTAGGTCTGCAGCTTGAGCGCGTGGGCACCGGCCCGCGCCACCGCGTCGACGATCGACAGCGCGCGCTCCAGGCTGCCGTCGTGGTTGCCGGACATCTCGGCGATGACGAACGGCGGCCGGCCCGGCCCGACGGCCCGCTCGGCGATCTTGATCATGCGTGGTCCTCCCTGGTCAGCTCGATGGCGATGACGTCGCGGCGCAGCCCCTCGACCTCCAGCCCGAAGACGCCCACCTCGGCGAAGCCGAACCGCCGGTGCAGCCGCCTGACCGGCTCGTTTGAGGCCAGCACCTCGCCGCGCAGCCGGGTCAGGCCGAGCGGCCCGAAGGCGTGCGCGATGGCGGCCCGCTCCAGCCCGATCCAGGCGGCCAGCAGCGTGCCCGACCGCTCCAGCCCGTCGAGGTCGAGGTAGAAGGCCCAGCTCGCGGTGCGCGACCCGTCGCCGAGCCCCGAATAGGTCACCACTCCGGCGGGCTCGCCGTCGTGGTCGTAGACGAGCACCCGCCGCGCCGGGTCGTCCTTGACCCGGGCCCACCAGCGGGCGTGCTCGGCCGGGCTGATCTCGTGGGTGGTGAAGCTGGACGCCCGGACCTTCGGATGGTTGCGCCAGCGGCGCAGCACGGGCAGCTCGTGCTCGTGGACGCTCCTCAGCATCCTTCCCCCTACACAACGTGCCGGATCACTTGCACAACGTAGCGTAAAGACCCGATCAGGGCAGCGACAGCCCGGGCATGCTGCCCTCAGCCACCGAAAGGAGTGCTCGACAATGATCCCCCTGCTCAGCGTCGTCGTCCCGATCCACAACGTGGAGCCGTACCTGGCGGAGTGCCTGGAGTCGCTGGCCGCCCAGACGCTGACGGACTTCGAGGTCCTCTGCGTCGACGACGGCTCGCTCGACGGCAGCCGCCGGGTGGCCGAGGAGTTCGCCGCCCGCGATCCCCGGTTCGTGCTGCTGCGCCAGCCCAACCAGGGGCCGGGACCGGCCCGCAACCTCGGCGTGCGGCACGCCCGCGGCCCCTACCTGGCCTTCGCCGACGGTGACGACGTCGTGCCGCCGCGCGCGTACGAGCTGCTGGTCTCCTCGCTGCGGGAGACCGGCTCCGACCTGGCGTGCGGGGCGGTGCTGCGGCTGGCCGACGGCGAGCTGGCGCCGTCGACGATGCACGAGAAGGTGTTCAGGCGGCGGGTGCTGTGCACGCACGTCATGGACCGCCGCTCGCTGGCCCGCGACCGCACGGTCTGGAACAAGGTCTACCGGACGGCGTTCTGGCGCGAGCGCGGGCTGGAGTTCCCCGCCGGGATCTACGAGGACGTGCCCGTGGCCATCCGCGCGCACGTGCTGGCCACCAGCGTCGACGTGCTCGACGACGTCGTCTACCACTGGCGCAGGCGTGACGGCGGCGAGGACTCGATCACCCAGCGGCGCACCGAGCTGCCCAACCTGACCGAGCGGCTGGGCGCCATCCGCTCGGTACGGGCCTTCCTGGACGAGACGGCGCCGGAGCTGAAGGCCACCTTCGACGACCTGGTGCTGGAGAAGGACATCGTCTTCCTCTTCCAGGCGCTGGAGGACGCCGCCGACGGCGACAGCGGGCCGGCGCTGGAGGTGGCCAGGCAGTGGCTGGCCGAGCTGGGTCCCGACGTGATCGCGGCGGCGCCATCGCTGCGGCGGCTCGAACTCCACCTGGTCGAGCGCGGGCTGGTCAAGGAGTTGCGACAGGTGCGCGAGTTCAGGCGGGCCTCGGCCGAGGGCACCCGGGTGGTGCCGCGCGGCTGGCGCAACACCGGCTGGTACGGCGACTACCCGTACTTCCGCGACCGCAGGCTGGCGATCCCCGACGAGGTGTACGACGCGCGGCAGGAGCTCAAGCTGGTGGCGCGGGTCGACGAGTGCGGCTGGACCGGCCGGGAGTATCTGCTGCGCGGCCAGGTGGCCATCCACCGCGTCGAGCGCAAGCCGGGCCGCGTCAGCCTGGTGCTGAGCGACGGCCGCCGCAAGGTGCCGCTGACCGCCAAGCGCGTCGGCGGGCAGGGCCTGGTGGCCACGATCGACCCGCGCGCGCTGGAGGGCGGCGGGCCCACCTGGCGGCTCCAGGCGCGCACCGAGACGCGCGGGCTGGTGCTGAAGGGGTGGTTCCGCGAGGGGGAGAGCGGCCCCACCTGGCGCCTTTCGGTGGCGGAAGGGTCAAGAAGAGGCATGGACATTCCCCAGTAGTTCCAGAGAGTAATTGCTCAAACACGGCTCGTCGTCATGCTGTAGTCCATGAGGACCTATTCGCTCGATGACGTCCACGCGACACGCAAGCGGAGAGACTCCTGGTGGACCGTGTACTTCGTGGACCCGGTCGCCTGCCGGGTCGCGCTCGCGGTCGCCAACCGCACGCGGATCACGCCCAACGAACTCACCGTGACGTCGCTGGTCCTCGGCATGATCTCTGCCGCGTGCCTGGCGACGGACCGGCTGGTCGCCGGGGCGGTTCTGTTCTATCTGAGTTTCATGATCGACTGCGTCGACGGGAAGATCGCCAGGCTCAAGGGCACGGGGACGCCCTTCGGGCTCTGGCTCGACTACGTCGGCGACCGCGTCAGGGTGGTCTGCTGCGCCGCCGGACTCGCCTACGGGCAGTTCGCGCTCACGGGGGATGTGAGCTGGGTGGTGCTGGGCGCGGTGGTGGCCGTGCTCGACCTCTTCCGGTACGTCAACGCGCCGCAGATGAAGCGGGTCCGCGAGGTCATCAGGGAGGGTCGGGCCGATCTCCAGGCGGATCTCCAGGCTGAAGTGCAGCCTGGGCTGGTGCCGGCGCCCAGGGGAGGGCGGACCGGCGGCAGGATGCCGTACTCGCTGCGGCGGCTCAACAGGTTCCTGGCCCGGCGCCGGGTGCGGTCGCACCTCATCAGCGGCATCGAGTTCCACGCCGCGGTGTTCGTGATCGCGCCTCTCGCCGGGGCCGGGGCGCTGATCCCGGTGGCGGTGGTCGCCAGCGTCCTGCTTCTCGCCAACGAGATCTTCCTTGTCTACCGGATGTGGCTCTTCGCGCGCAGGCACCCCGTGCCCCAGGAGAGCCGAGAGCACGTTCTCGTCTAAATTTCGGGGGTTAGTACGAAATGTCAGACCGGCCAGTATTCGTGATCGGCTGCCCGCGCTCCGGCACCACGATGCTCCAGCTCATGCTCCACTCGCACCCGCGCCTCGCGGTGCCGCCGGAGACGCGCTTCGTCATGCCCGTCTACTACAAGCGGCGCGCGTTCGGCGACCTCCGGGACGCCGAGCGGCGGCGCGCGCTGGCCGAGTGGATCGCGAGCGACCGCAGCACCAAGTTCCGCGAGCTCAAGATCGACCGCGACGCCTTCGTCCGCCAGGTCGTGGACGGCCCCGGCTCGCTCGGCTCCGTGCTCGGCACCGCCTTCCGCATGTACGCCGAGCGGTTCGGCAAGGCCCGCTGGGGCGACAAGCGGCCCAGTTACGTCAAGCACACCGACCTGCTGCTCAGGCTCTTCCCCGACGCCCAGTTCATCCACCTGATCAGGGACGGCCGCGACTGCGTGGCCTCGCTGAAGGAGATGCCCTGGTACACGCTGGACTCCTTCCACGCGGTCTCCACCTGGGCCGAGGCCATCGACCACGGTGACAAGCTGCGCCGGACGCTGCCCGACGACAGCTACTTCGAGCTGCGTTACGAGGACCTCACCGACGACCCGGTGACCGAGCTGAAGAAGCTCTGCGCGTTCCTGGAGGAGGACTTCTCGCCCGCCATGGTGTCGCCGCGCGAGGCGGCCAGCGTGGCGGTGCCGGTGCACAAGGTGTGGCACAGCAACACGCACGGCGAGGTCACCAGGAGCCGGGTCGGGAGCTGGGCCAAGCGCCTGGACGGCTGGGAGATCTCGCTCTGCGAGCAGGTGCTCGGCGAGCGGCTGGAGGCCCAGGGCTACGAGCTGACCGGCGCCGCCCCGGCGGCCAAGGAGCACGTGTCGGCCTGCAACAAGACGATGCAGCGCCGCCGCAACAGCCGGATGCGCAAGTCCATGCGCGACCGCTTCAACCGGCTGCGCGAGCCCAGCCCGGTGGCCGCCCTGCTGACCACCGGCCAGCGCGCCCTGGCCGGCGTCCCGCAGCAGCGCAGCGAGTCGCCGGAGCTGGCCGAGCGCACCGGCTGACCGCCCGTGCCGCTGCTCACCGGCTGGATCTTCACCGGTCGATGGGGGTGAAGGCCGGCTGGATTTTCACCGGTCGATGTGGGTGAAGAGCGCTTCCCAGCGGTCGAGCACCGGGTCGAGGCGGAAGTCCTCGGCCCGCTGCCGGGCGGCGGCGCCCAGCCGCCGCCGCTCCGGCGCCGAGCCGATGAGCCGGCCCAGCTCGGCCGCGAAGGCGTCCACGTCCGCCGGCGGGACCAGCGCCGACGCGACCGAGCGCACTCCGCCCGACACGTCGAACGCCACCGCCGGCACCCCGTGCGCGGCCGACTCCAGCAGCACGATCGGCAGCCCCTCGTGCTCGCTCGTGAGGGCGACCAGCGAGGCGTCCCGGTACTCGGCCGGCATCCGCGCGGCCGGCACCCGCCCGCGGAACACCACCCGGTCGGCCACCCCTTCCCGCGCCGCGTGCGCCCGCAGCCGCTCCAACTCGCCCCCGTCGCCGATCAGGTGCAGCTCCCACGACGGCGGCGCCCCCGACCTGGCGAACGCGGTGATCAGCCGGTCGAACCGCTTGACCCCCTCCAGCCGCCCCACCCCCAGCACCCGGGGCGACGACAGCGGCGACACGGCGTCCGGCCAGGCGGCCAGCGGGTTCGGCAGCGTCCACGTGTTGGGGAGCAGTGCGTTCTCCGCGAACAGCCACGCGTCGTCGTCGCTCAGGAACACCGCCTGGTCCAGCCGCGGGTAGTGCTTCCTGATCGAGCTCAGGTGCCAGCAGCCGCGGGCGTGCTCGTACGAGCCGTGATACTGGCCGATCGGACGCAGCGAGCCGGGCAGCAGCCGTGACAGCCGGGTCACCACGCCGGGCGAGGTGAGCACGGCGAAGCCGGGCCGCATCGGGCCGAGCAGCTCGCGCAGCCGGCGGTCGGCGCGCAGCCGGGCCAGGCGTCCCTGCGGCCCGACCGGGGTGCGGCTGATCAGGTGCTGCCGGTAGCGGGGGCGCTCGACGTAGCGGAACGGCGCGTCGGCCCGGTGCAGCCCGACGACGTGCACCTCGTGCCCGCGCCCGGCCAGGCCGTGGGCCAGCGTGTGCGTCACCTGCTGGATGCCGCCCAGCGTGTCGGCGTCCAGGCAGGCGAAGACGACGTTCACCGGGCACCCGCCGTGAAGAAGTCCGCGACGATCCGGGCGGAGGCGTCGCCGCGCTCGTCGGCGCACCACAGCTCGCGGAAGGCGGCGTAGCGGCCGGCGTGGGCGGCGTGCACGGCGGGCAGGTCGCGCAGCGCCGCGACGAGGTCCGCGGTCGTCGTCACGCACGGGCCGGGGGCGATCGACGGCAGGTCGTGGTAGACGCCGCGCTCCGACAGCCGGTAGTCGTCCCAGTCGTCGATGAAGAACAGCATCGGCTTGCCGGTCAGCGCGTAGTCGCACATCACCGACGAGTAGTCCGTCAGCAGCGCGTCGGAGGCCAGCATCAGGTCGTTGATCTCCGGGTACGAGCCGGCCGGGCGGACGAAGTGCCGCAGCCGCTCCGGCGGTTTGTAACGTTCCACCGGATGCGTCCGCAGGATCAGCACCCACTCGTCCGCGAGCTCCCTGGCCATCAGCTCCAGGTCCACCCGGACCGACCGGCCGCTGCCCTTGGCCCGGTCGCGGTAGGTGGGCGCGTACAGCAGCACCTTCTTGCCGGGCGGGATCTCCAGCCGCTCGCGCACCCCGTCGGCGCACGCCCCGCGCACCAGCGCGTCGCAGCGCGGCGTGCCGCAGCGGTAGACGCGGCCGGTGTAGCCGTTGGACGGCAGGAAGCAGCGCGAGAACTCGGCGCTCGGCGACACCAGCGCGTCCCACCGGGCGACCGCCCGCCGCCACTGGGCGCGCGGCCCGTCGAAGTCGCCGCGCAGGTCGGGCGCGTCGAAGCCGATCGACTTGATGCCCTGCCCGTGCCACGTCTGCAGGTAGCGGGTGCGGCGCGGCTTGGGGTAGTCGAGCGGGAAGCCGTGGCTGTCGACCCAGTAGCCGGCCCGGGCCATCGTCCAGACGTAGGCCCAGCTTCCGCGCCTGACCAGCCGCACGTCGGGCGGGAAGTTGCCGCGCCCCCTGGCCACCGACCACACCGCCTCGATCGGCAGGCCGCTGCGGCGCAGCTCCTCGTAGATGGCGCGCGGGCTGCCCGTGTAGCCCTTGCCGACGTCGGCCTCGAACAGCGCCAGGTCCCTGCGCGGCGGCACCACCTTGATCAGGGCCTTGTAGACGCGCAGCTTCAGCTTCGGCGTGCTCAGCCGCTTCAGCAGCCTGCGTCTGATCCGGCGCAGCAGCGACCGGGCGGAGACGGCCCGCACGCACAGGTACGCCGCGTAGCCCTCGGCCTTGACCGTGCCGCCGGGCAGCTCGATCGGCTTCATCGCCGGGTCGACCAGCAGCCGGTCGGTGGTGGTGTGGCCGTCTGCGACCCGGGTGAACCCGATGCGCGGCTCGCACCGGCCCCTGGGCGTGAAGACGATCTCGCTCACGTAAGCGCACTCGCCCGACGGCTGCGGGCTGATCGGCACCTTCTCGCCGCCCACCCGCAGGAACGCCTTCCACTCCACCGGCAGCACGCCGAACGGGTCGTAGGTGTGCACGGTCATCCGGACCCGGTCGCCGTCCTGGCCGATCTCGGTCACCTCGTGCCGCAGCCGGGTGGCCGAGTACGGCAGCTCGGCCAGCCGCAGGTCCGTGATGTCCATGCCCGGCGTGGCCGTCGTGCCCCAGTACGTCCGCCCGCCGACCTGCACGGCGGCCCGCGGCGGCGCCCCCGCCCCGGTGAGCGACCCGGCGGCGATGCGCAGGTCGTCCACCCGGTCGTCGAGGATGAGCCGGCAGCAGACCCGGTCCATCGGCCCGACCCGGTCGAACACCTCGGGCGCGATCTCCTCCAGGTACAGCCGGACGACCGCGGCGAACTCCTTGACCCACACCCGGTCCATCGTGGGCAGCGGGTTCAGGTAGACGCGCAGGTCCTGGCGCAGGAACCGGTACTGGCGGGCGGGCACCAGGTCGGCGGCCCCGTGCTCGCGCAGGATGTCGTCGCTCAGCCGGGCGGCGACGACCCGGTGGCGCACGTTGTCCATGTCCTTGATGCTCAGCGAGATCGACGTGCCGCCGCGCGCCCGGTGCCAGTGGTAGACCACCCACGGCACGACGGCGAAGCGCCGCGCCAGCGCGTACAGCTCGGTGGCGAACACGTGGTCCTCGTAGTGGATGTCCTCCGGGAAGCGCAGCAGGTTGTCACGCAGGAAGCGCACGTCGTAGAGCTTGTTGGTGCTGAAGGAGTCCAGGAACAGCTCGGGCTCCTCGCGGATGCCCTCGACGACTCGCCGCCGGGCGAACAGCGTCGGATAGTACGGCTTGAGCCGGCCGCTGGACTCGTACAGCCGGGAGATCTGGCCGGACACGAAGTCGGCCCCGGTCCGCTCGATCTCGGTCAGCAGGCTCTTGCAGGCGTGCCGGGGCAGCTCGTCGTCGCTGTCGAGGAACATCACGTACGGCGCGGCGGCGGCGTCGAGGCCGTCGTTCCTGGGGGCGCCGCAGCCGCCGCTGTTGACCTCGCGGCGCAGGTAGCGGACGCGGGGATCGGCTCTCATCAGCTCGGCGGCCACCCGGGGCGTGCCGTCGGTGCTGGCGTCGTCGGAGATGATCACTTCCAGGTCGCGCAGCGACTGCCGCAGCACGGAACGCACCGCCCTGGGCAGGCGGGCCGCGTCGTTGTAGGTGATCACGACAACGGTGCAAGCCGGCATGCCATCCCCCCGAGTGTCACGACGTGGGGGTAGGCATGCCCGCAGGATTCTGGATGTGTCCGGACTTGATGGGGTTTTTGCCTAAAATCACCGCATAAGGCGACGAATCGCCCAGACGATCAGCGCCAGCACGGCCAGCGCGCCCAGGACCGGCGCCACCCGCTTGATCAGCGGCGCCCCGGCGACCTCCAGCAGGTCGAGCGCCTCCTCGTCCGCGCTCAGCGCCGTCCGCGCCGTCCCCGCGGGCCTGGCCGGGCTCTCCACCGCTTCCTCCGGGACGGCGGCCAGATGCCGCTCACCCGGCCCGGGAGCCTGAGGCTCCGGGGACTCGGCGATCTCCGGGGCCGCCGGTTCGGTGAGCAGGTCGGCCAGGTTGGCGGCGAACCGGTCGATGAGCTTGCCGCCCACCTCCGCCATCACGCCGCGCCCGAACTGCGCCGGCCGGCCCGTGACGTTGAACGACGTCTCCACCGCGACCGACGTCGAGCCGTCGCCCGGCGTCAGCCGCGCCTTGACCGTCGCCGACGCCGTGCCCGAGCCGCGCGCCTCCTTGCCCGACGCCCGCAGGGTCAGCGTGTGCGCGTCCTTGTCCACGTCCTCGAACCGGGCGGTGCCCCGGTAGGTGACGGTGATCGGCCCGACCTTGACCTTCATCCTGCCGGTGAACTCTTCGCCCTCGAAGATGTCCAGCGTCGCCCCCGGCAGGCACGGCGCGACCCGCTCGACGTCGAGCAGCACCGCCCACGCCTGCTCGACGGGGACCGGGACCGTGAACTCGTGCTCGAACCGCATCGCCATCGATCCGCTCCTTCCCGACTGGTTGCGAGCGTACGTCCCGTGGGGGCGACCCGGAAGGGCGGCGCCCCCACGGGACGCGGGCTCAGGGAGCCCCGGCGGCCGTGCGCACCGCGCGATGCGTCAGCACCCTGGCCAGGTGCCGCCGGTAGTCCGGCTGGGCGTGCAGGTCGGCCGGCGGCGCCGTGCCCTCCGCCGCCTCCCCGCACGCCTGCCGTACCTGGTCGCCCAGCTCGGCGCCCTGGAGCGCCGACTCGGCGGCGCGGGCCCGCAGCGGCGTCGGCGCCATGTTGGCCAGCCCGATCCTGGCCTCCTGGATCGCGCCGTTCGTGCGCCGGACCGCGACGGCCACGCCGACGATCGGCCACGCCTGCGCCGTGCGGTGGAACTTCTCGTAGTGGAAGCCCCAGCCGTCACCCAGCTTGGGGATCTTCACGCCGGTCAGGATCTCGCCCGGCAGCAGCGCCGACTCCAGGTAGTCGACGAAGAACCGGGCCGCCGGGATCTCCCGCTCGCCGCCGGCCGAGCGCGCGACGAACACGCCGTCCAGCGCCAGCACCACGGCCGGCAGGTCGCCCGCCGGGTCCGCGTGCGCCAGTGAGCCGCCGAACGTGCCGCGGTGCCGCACCGCCGGATCGGCCACCGTGGCCGTCGCGAGCGCCACCAGCGGGCAGCCCTCGCGCACCACCGGCGAGCGCATGACCTCGTCGTGCGTGGTCATCGCGCCGACGAACACGTGGTCGCCCCGGTCGTGCGCGCCCGCCAGCTCCGGCAGCCGCGCCACGTCGACCAGCTTGGACGGGTACGCCAGCCGCAGCCGCAGCAACGGCAGCAGCGACTGCCCGCCGGCCAGGACCTTCGTGTCCTCATCCGAGGCCAGCTCCCGGAACGCCTGGTCCAGCGAGTCCGGGCGGACGTAGTCGAACTGGGCCGGGATCATGACCGCGCTCCTTCCAGCGCCCGCCAGACGCGCTCGGGCGTGCACGGCATCGCCACGTCATGGACGCCGTACGGGCGCAGCGCGTCCACGACGGCGTTGACCACGGCCGGGGTCGAGGCGATGCAGCCCGCCTCGCCCACGCCCTTGGCGCCCAGCGGGTTGCCGGTCGCCGGGGTCTCGGTCCGGTCGGTGACGAAGTCCGGCAGGTCGGCCGCCGACGGCAGCAGGTAGTCGGCCAGCGTGCTGGTCAGCAGGTTGCCGTCCGCGTCGTACACCGCCTCCTCGAACAGCGCCTGCCCGATCCCCTGGGCGATGCCGCCGTGCACCTGGCCCTCGACGATGAGCGGGTTCACCACCTTGCCGACGTCGTCCACGGCCACGTACGAGCGGATTCTCGTCAGGCCCGTCTCGGTGTCGACCTCGACCGCGCACAGGTGGGTGCCGTGCGGGAAGGAGTAGTTGTCCGGGTCGTAGGTCGCCTCGGAGTCCAGCCGCGCCTCCACCCCGTCGGGCAGGTCGTGCGCGGTGAACGCGGCGAAGGCCAGCTCCTGGATCGTCGCGCGCGCGTCGGTGCCGCGCACTGTGAACGCGCCCCCGGCGAACTCCAGGTCGTCCGGCGCGCACTCCAGCACGTGCGCGGCCAGCTTGCGGGCCTTCTCCCTGACCTTCTCGCACGCCTGGAGCACCGCCACGCCGCCGATCACCAGCGACCGCGAGCCGTAGGTGTCCATTCCCTTGTGCGCGATGGCCGTGTCGCCGTGGATGACCGTGATGTCGTCGAACGGCACGCCCAGCGCGTCGGCCGCGATCTGGCTCCACGCCGTCACGTGCCCCTGGCCGTGCGGCGACGTGCCCGTGATCACCTCCACCTTGCCGGTCGGCAGCATGCGCACCGCGCCGTGCTCCCAGCCGCCCGCCGCGTACCGCGCCTCCTTCAGCAGCCGCGACGGGGCCAGCCCGCACATCTCCGTGTACGTGCTGACGCCGATGCCGAGCTGCACCGGGTCCCCCCGGTCCCGCCGGTCGGCCTGTTCGGCGCGCAGCTTGTCGTAGCCGAACAGCGCCATCGCCTTGTCCGTGGCCGCCTCGTAGTTGCCGGAGTCGTAGGTCAGGCCGGAGATCGTCGTGTACGGGAACTCCTCGTGCCTGATCCAGTTGCGCCGCCGCACCTCCAGCGGGTCGGCCTTGAGCTCGGCGGCCAGCTCGTCCATGATCCGCTCGATGCCGAACGTCGCCTCGGGCCGGCCCGCGCCTCGGTAGGCGTCCGTGGGCATCTTCGTGGTGAACACGCCCGTGCAGCCGAACTCGTAGGCGTCCATCTTGTAGATCGCGTTGAACATCGACGCGCCCAGCAGCGGGACGCCGGGCGTGAGCAGCATCAGGTACGCGCCCATGTCGGCCAGCAGCTCCACGCGCAGGCCGCGGATCCGGCCGTCGGCGTCGGCCGCGAGCTTGACGCGCTGCACCTGGCCGCGGCCGTGATGCACGGTCAGGTTGCCCTCGGAGCGGGACTCGTTCCACTTGACCGGCCTGCCGAGCCGGCGGGTGAGCAGCAGGCAGAGCACCTCCTCGGCGGTGACCTGCAGCTTCGAGCCGAACCCGCCGCCCACGTCCGGGGCGATCACGCGGATCTTGTGCTCCGGGATGCCGGTGGTCAGCGCCAGCATCACCCGCAGCACGTGCGGGATCTGCGTCGCCGTCCAGACCGTGTACGAGTCGCCGTCCGTGCTGGCCAGCACCGCCCGCGGCTCCATCGCCGCCGGGATGAGCCGCTGCTGGTGGTAGGTGCGCTCGATGACGATCGGGGCGTCACGGAAGGCCGCGTCGACGTCGCCCGAGGTGACCTTCATCGTGTACGCCTGGTTGCCCGACTCGTGCACCTTCGGGCTGTCCGGCGCGAGCGCCTCCTCCAGGCCGACCACGGCCGGCAGCGGCTCGTAGTCGACCTCGATCGCCTCCAGCGCGTCGGCCGCCAGGTAGCGGTCGGTGGCGACCACGCACGCCACCGCCTCGCCCACGTAGCGGACCTCCGACACGGCCATCGGCGGATGGTCCGGGATCACGATGTCCTCGGTCACCGGCCACGCGCACGGCAGGCTGCCCTGCTCGGCCGCCAGGTCCTGGCCGCAGAACGCCGCCACCACCCCGGTCATCCCGCGCGCCCCCGACACGTCGACCCGGGTGATCCGCGCGTGCGCCATCGGGCTGCGCAGGAACGCCACGTGCAGCGTCCCCGGCGGGCGCAGGTTGTCGGTCCACTGGGTGCGGCCCGTCAGCAGCCGCGCGTCCTCCTTGCGCCTCCTGGCCCTGCCGACCTCGGTCATGACGTCCTCACCGCCCGCCCCATCTCCTGGGCGCCCCGCCTGACCGCGCGGACGATGTTGCAGTAGCCGGTGCACCGGCACAGGTTGCCCTCCAGGCCCTCCCGGATGGCCTCCTCCGACGGCTCGGGCGTCTCCCTGAGCAGGTCGATCGCCGCCATGACCATGCCGGGCGTGCAGTAGCCGCACTGCAGCGCGTGTTCCTCGTGGAAGGCCCGCTGCATCGGGTGCATCGACCCGTTCGCGCCCAGACCCTCGATCGTGACGACCTCACAGCCGTCGGCCTGCACGGCGAGCACCGAGCAGCTCTTGGCGCTCTTGCCGTCGAGCATCACGGTGCAGGCGCCGCAGTTGCTGGTGTCGCAGCCGACCGGCGTGCCGGTCCTGCCCAGCCGTTCTCGGAGCAGATGGACGAGGAGGAGCCGCGGCTCGACCTCCTCCTCGTACGTGATCCCGTCGACGGTGACGGTGATACGGGGCATACGTCCTCCCTCGGAGCAGGGGGAAAGGCGGACAACGCCAACGTATCTTCGGGTGGTTTGCCGTCAAGGCGTGTCTTTCCGGACAACTGCTCCTGATCAGTGCAAACACGGCCCGAGGGGGACCGGCGG
>NZ_JBEZZG010000029.1:60670-131722 GCF_040639085.1 Nonomuraea sp. NPDC023979 | reverse complement strand
CATCGACCGGACCACCTACAAAGCCACCATCAGCATCAACATGCTCCGGGCCAGCCCTTGACGCCACGACCCCAGCCCTAACTGAACGGCGTTGGTCCTAGAGGCCATCGGGTGCTCCGTTCCTTCTGCGCGCCATCGGTGGGACGGCGCGGTGATGTGCCCACGTTGCGGGCGTGCTGGATTCAGCGTTGGGGGGAGCCCGCCCGGTGAGGTGATCTGAAGGATGCGGTGGGTCAGTCTGAGCTGGGCTCAGGCGAAGAGTTCGTCGATGGTGTCGATGACGGCCGCGCGCTCGATCCACGTCTCCAGCGTGGGGATGTCGGTGCACGCGGAGATGCGTTCGCGGACCTCGTCCGGGACCGGGATCGCCCTGGCTTTCAGGTACAGCAGCACCGCTCGCGCCTCGCCCTCGGCCTTGCCCTCGGCTTTGCCTTCCGCCTTGCCGCGCTCCTGGCCTTTCGCCAGGAGGCTCTGGGCGTATTCGCCCTGGTAGAGGTAGGTTTCGGTGGCCATCAGGCGCTCCATCTCTTTCTGTGCACTGCCGGTCAACGCCACGGTGACATATTCAGCGTACCGACGTGCCAGCTTGGAATCGATGTTGTCCAGGGCCTCGGCCAAGGTGGCGAGGATGGCGTGGATCTCGGGGTGGTCGCTGTGGGTGATGGCCGAGATGGCGGCCAGGCCGATGTCGCCGACCGCTTCGGCGACGTCGGTGATGACCGGGGTGTTGTGGGGCCCGATCACGAGCGGGTGCAGGACGTACCCGGGATGCCCCGTGTCGATGGGCTCGGCCGCCCAGCGGGCGGTGGAGTGGTCGGGGCAGATGACCACGAGGGTGGCCTTGCAGCGGTCGCGGGCGCGCATCGTGGCCAGGTAGACGGGCCAGGTCCAGCGTTTGATCGGGTCCCGTTTGAGCTGGACCTCCGCGATGACGCCGAGTTTCTCCTCCTTCTCGCCGTACAGCAGGGCGGCGTCGGCGTGGAAGCTGGCGGGGACGCACTCCGACAGGTCCGGGGACACGAGGCGGGCCTCCGAGTCCCGGGGGAGCGGGAGGTCGAAGAGGGACCGGAGCATGTGTCCGGTCCGGGTGGTGTCGAGGGTCGTGATGCTGATGAGACCCTCGTGCAGGGGGGTAACCATGAGCGGGAGATTACTGTCCGCATTCGAGCCGTCTCGGATGGTCAATCGCCGTGGAGTGGTCCCAGTGCACCGGTGGGATGTGAATCTTCCTCTGGCGTAGAAGATCTTTGTGAGCCGATTATGTGCATAAATCACTCAATGAATGATCATGTCGCTGCTACCGTCAGGTGACCCAGTCAAGTTTCGGACCGGTAAAGGGGCACAATCCGCATGGCCGAGTTCCACCTGCTGGTACGTCAGAGGTTCGCCGACCACGACACCTGGCGGACCGCCTTCGACAGCCTGGACGAGCGCCGGGCCGCGGCCGGCATGCGCACCGTGCTGGTGTCCACGAACGTGGACAGCCCGGACGAGGCCGTGGTGCTGTTCGCCTGTGCCGACGTCGAGGCCACCCGGGCGCACTTCCAGTCGGACGCGCTCAGAGGGGCGCATGAGCGGGCCGGCGTGATCGAGGGCTCCACGCAGGTGACGTTCCTGCGGTCCTGAGGACCAGGAGAGCGGCCGGTGCTACGGCCCGTCGGGGAAGGCGAGCTTGCGGACGCGCCGCACCGCGCGCTTGATGACCGTGCGGTCACGCTCGCGCTCGCGGGCGCGCGCCAGGCGGACCGCCTCGCGCCGCCACTCCTCGGCCTTCTCGCGCCACCGGGCGGCGTCCCGCCCGTTCTTGCCCGCCTCGCGCCGCAACTGCGACAGCTCGGCGCGCAGCGCGGCGGTGCGCTTGCGGTAGAGGGCGAGCTCCTTCTCCCGCTGGGCGGCGAGCCGTTCGGCCTCGGACGGCGGCCGGCGGCGCGGCGGGTACACCTCCGGGCGCGGCGCGAACCCCCACGATTCGCCGTCCGTCCACTCCAGCCCGAAGACCTCGTCCAGCACGTCGTCCGGATGCTCGCCGGGTTCGGCGACCAGGGCGGCGCGGGACAGGGCGGCGGTGCGGTCGAGGCGGGCGACGACGACGCCGTCGGCGGTCTCGTCCAGCGCCACGCACAGCGAGCCGCCGTCGTGCTCCTCCAGGTGGGCGACCAGCCGCTCCACGGTGTCCTCGCCGGGCACCCAGCCGGGCGGGACCATCAGCCTGAACGGCGCGGGCGACGTCCCGCCGGGCGCGTCCGCCAGGTGGACGCGCGGGTCGTGCTCGAACGTGGCGCGAATCAGCCGCAGGTCGAGGTCCGGGTCGCCGAGCGGCGAGCGGCGGCCGTCGGTCAGCGACTCCCACGGGCCGGGAATCGTGACGCGCACGTCCGGGAGCGAGCCGCCGAGCAGGGCGTCGACGGTGGCCCGTACGTCCTCGTAGCCGCCCGCCGGGACGGTCGCGTCCACGTACGGGACCAGCCACTGGCGGCCCCGGTCGGTGCGCAGGTAGCGGCGGTAGGGGACGCGGTCGGCCACGTACGGGTCGTTGTAGCGCTTGAGCGCGGCGAAGTCGCGCATGGCGGTCGGCAGGCCGAGGTGCCAGGCGCGCGACTCCGGGTCCGGTACGTAGACCGCGCCGGCCTGGGTGAGGCGGTAGCCCAGCTCGGTGTCCTCGGCCAGGACGAGCGAGGTGTCCATGCCGCCGATCGAGCGCAGCAGCGCGGCCGGGTAGGAGACGGTGGCGCCCACGTGGATGCGGGTGGCAAGGGAGTTCGGCGCGGTGCGCAGGCCGTCGTGGTCGTGGATGATCTTCTCGGCCCAGTCGTGGCGCAGGGCCGACAGGGGGAACAGCTCGTCCGCGCGGCCGTTCTCCACGGACGTGCGCACGGTCTCGGGGGCGGGCAGCTCGCCGGTGGCCGAGGTGAAGTCGATCCAGCCGAGCGCGACCACGTACGGGGCCAGGTGGTGCCAGCGGAGCTGGGCCTCCACGTGGTGGCGGTGCGGGATCATGTCGGCGTCCAGCACGAAGACGACGTCGCCGGCGGCGGCGTCGATGCCCGCCTGCACCGCCCAGGCGCGCCCCCAGCCGCCGGGCGGGCTGCTGATGAGCTTGGTGCGGCCGGGCGCGAGCGGCGGCAGGCGCAGCGGGACGGCGCTGCCGTCGTCCACCACGATGACGTCCATCAGCTCGGCCGGGTAGGACTGGGCGGCGAGCGCCGCCAGCGTGAGGTCCAGCGTCGCCTGGCGGTCGTGCGCCGGGATGACGACGGTGACGGTGAGCGCGGGCTCCCACGCGCCCAGGCGGGGCGGGGTGAGGACGCCGTAGTCGTTGCGGCGGATGCGGGGAGTCATGGA
This sequence comes from Nonomuraea sp. NPDC023979, assembly GCF_040639085.1. Lineage (NCBI taxonomy): Bacteria > Bacillati > Actinomycetota > Actinomycetes > Streptosporangiales > Streptosporangiaceae > Nonomuraea > Nonomuraea sp. NPDC023979. The sequence goes on along the minus strand of NZ_JBEZZG010000029.1, from coordinate 128,380 downwards.
CGCGGGCTCCCGTCGAGCTCCATGAGGGCGTTCGGCCGGAAGCCGCGCCACTGCTGCCGGTTGCGCTGCAGGAACGTGCCGATCGGCTCCCGCCAGGTGTGGTTGGCGGCGGGGCCGCGGCGCAGGATGTAGCCGAGGCCGTGGGTGCGGTAGATCTGGCCTCCGGCGGCCTGCAGCGCCTCCTGGAACTGGGTGTCGACCGAGCGGTGCAGCGGCCGGAAGCCGCCCACCGCCTGGAACGCCGAGCGCTCCACGAGGATGGTGCCGCCCGCCACGAAGCTGGTGATCTGCTCGGTGAACTGCTTGCGGTGCACGGTGACGTCGATCGACGACAGGTAGACGAACTCCGGCACGGTCCCCACCACCTGCGCCCCCGAGTAGGAGTGCGCGAGCAGCAGGTCCGACAGGAAGTCCGGGCCGTACCAGTCGTCGTCGTCCATCTTCAGCAGGAACGAGCCGGACGCCTTGGCCGCGGCCTCGTTCAGCACCTCGCCGAACACCGCCTGCGCGCCCGCCTCGAACACGGTCAGCGGCCCGTCGTACGCGGCGACCGCGGCGGCCACGTCGGGATGTCCCGGCGGGACGCCGTGCAGCGCCAGGACGACCTCCAGCCGGACGTCGCGCTGGCGGGCGATCTGGTCGAGCGCGAAGCCGACCATGTCGGTGCGGCGGGTGGCCAGCAGGACCGAGGTGAGCGGGGGAGCGGGCGGCGGCGCGCCGAGCTGCTCCCAGCGGGCGGCCACGCCGTGGGTGCGCAGCGCGGTGCGGCGCAGCCGGATGCTGTGCTCCTCGCGCCGCAGGTCGTCGGCCAGGTCGGGCGGCGACTGGACGAGCGCGACGAGCTCTTCGCCGAGCGCGCCCGCCCAGCGGGGCACCGGCCCGGAGAACAGCGGCACGCCGGCGGCGGCCAGCCCGGCCAGCACGCGCACGGCGGCGAGCGGGCCGCTGTGCGCGTGGTGCCAGTCGATCTCGACGGCGCGGATCTGCCGCAGCCGGGACACGTCGGCGTCGGTGACGCCGCCCGACTCGGCGAACGTCGTCACCGGCTTGCCGTCCAGCAGCACCGTCCAGCGGCCGTCGCGTTCGGCCAGCGCGGCCACGCCCCGGGTCGGGGTGGTGACGAAGCCCTGCGGGTTCACCAGGCGCTCGTCCACCGGCGGGATCATGGACGGCTCGGCGAGCACGTCGGGGTCGGCCAGCGGCAGCTCCGACCCGCCGGGCCGGCCCAGCCGCTCCCAGCTCGCCGCCCGGAGCGTCGGCCGTTCGACGGGGGTCTCGGCGCCGTCCCAGGAGCGGGCGGCGCCGGCGGCCGACGGGGGCGCGGTCTCGGCGTCCAGCGTGCGCAGCACCAGGTCGCTGCCGGGCGCGCCGACGCGTTCCGGGACGGGCCCGGCGACGTCGGCGGGGGTGGCGTTGGGGTCGCCCGGCCGCCAGTCGGCGGCGCCGACGCCGGCGATCGCGGCGGCGGGCGCGGCGATCACGTCGAGCCGGTGCCCGGCGAACGCGCGGGCCGTCGCCGTCACGGTACGGCCTGCCGGGGCGGGCGCGGAGAAGCGGGCGTCCACCACCCACACCCGGTCCTTGGGCCGGTAGACGCGCAGGTCCGACAGGGAGCGCCAGCGGTGCGCGGGCGTCGGCGTCGGCACCGGCGCGGGGTGGGCGGCCGGGGTGTCGAGCACGGCCACGACCACCCGGCGGGCCTCCGGCAGCAGTTTGTGCAGCGTCGCGGCGCGCCGCAGGTCGGCCGGGGTGCGGGCGATCACCAGCACCTCCGCCGCCTGCTCGGCGTCGCCGCCCGGCTCCAGCAGGTCGCGGTCCAGGTCGACGCCCGGCACGGCCGCGTCGTCGATGCCCGCGAGGAACACCCTGGCCTTGGGCAGCTCGGCCAGCAACCGGTCGATCATCCGGCGCTCCGCAGGTGTCTCATCAGGGACGACAGCGGCCCCTTGGTCCCGTCGCCGTCGGCGGCGGGCGCTGACAGGCGTTCGACCTCGGCGGTCAGCCGGTCGATCTCGGCCTTGGCCGCCTTCAGCTCAGCGGCCCGTTCGGCGGCGACGGCCCGCCACCTGGCCGCGTCGCCGCCCGGCGGCTCGGCCTCGTCGGCGGGGACGAACCCGTGCTCGTCCCCGCCCACCCACAGCGAGCCGAACAGCTCGTCCACCAGGTCGTCCGCCGCCCCGGGGAAGCGCGCCGCGCGCGCGAACGCCGCCGTGCGCTCCAGCCTGGCGGCCACGACCCCGGTCGCGGTCTCCGCCAGCACGGCGCTGACCAGGCCGAGCGTGTCCTGTTCGGCGAGGCGTACGAGGGAGGACAGGGTGCCGGCGCCGAGCGCCCAGCCGGCGGGGACGCGCAGCGAGAAGGGCGCGGGCGCGGCGGACGCGGGCGCGCTCTCGGCGAACGCCACGCGCGGCTCGTGCGCGTACAGGTTGCCCAGCAGGCGCAGGTCCAGCAGCGGCTCGTCGAGGCTGGCGCGGCGCCCGCCGGTCAGCTCGCCCCACGGGCCGACGATGGTGACCGCCGCGTCCACGAGCGTCCCGGCCAGCGCGGAGTCGACGGTGGCGCGCGTCTCCTCGTACGTGGTGGCCGTCACGACCACGCGCACGTACGGGACCAGCCAGGCACGGCGCGGATGGCGGCGCAGCCAGCGCAGGTCGGGAATGTAGTCGCCCAGGTAGGACCAGTTGTGCCGGTGCACCTCCTTCTCCCGCAGCATGACCGTGGACGGCCCGACGTGCTTGCCGACGGCCTCCGGGTCGGGGATGAACACCGCGCCCGCCTGCGCCAGCCGGTAGCCGAGCTCGGTGTCCTCCGCCATGTTCAGGCCGGGGTCGACGCCGCCCGCCGCGCGCAGCAGCTCCCTGCGGACCGAGCTGGACGCGCCCGTGTGCAGCAGGTACGCGCTCGCGCCGGCGTCACGCAGCCACCTGGTGGACTCCAGGGTCTTGAGCGTGTACGGGGTCGGCGCGCCCTCGTCGCCCGGCGCGTCCACGAACCTCGTCTCGCCGATCACCACGGCGTGGTCGATGAGGTGGTGCCAGCGCAGGTGCGCCTCCAGGTGGCCCGGGTTCAGCACCATGTCGGAGTCGAGCCAGTGGACGACGTCGCCGGTGGCCGCGAGCTGCCCGGCCTGGCGGGCGGCGCCCCGGCCCCAGCCCTGCTCCACCCGCACGACGCGGGCGCCCGGCAGGTGGACGGGCGGGTCGCTGCCGTCGTCGGCGACGACCACCTCGACCAGGTGCGCGGGGTAGGTCTGGGCGGCCAGCGAGGCCACCGTGCGCTCCAGCGCCTCCTGGCAGTCGTAGGCCGGGATGACCACGGACACGCTGAGCTCGGGCCGCCACGAGCCGAGCGCGGGCGGGCTCAGCACCCCGTAGTCGTTGTGCCGGACGCGGGTCATACCCGGTCCTTGGAGAGCGCGCGGACCTCCTCGCGCAGCTCCTCCACCTCTCGGGCTCTGGCCATGGCGTTGACGCGGTCCTCGCCGAGCGAGGCCAGGATGGCGCCGATGTCGTCGCCGCGCCGGGCGCCCGACTCCTCGACGGCGCGGGTGAGCTTGTCCAGGCGCGCGTCGATCTGCCGCAGCGCGGTGGTGGTCCTGGCCAGCTCGGCCTCGTACTTCTTGACGCGCAGGTCGATGCGGTGCGCCTTGCCGTCGATGCGGCGCACGGCGAGGACCAGGAAGGCGAGCGCGGCGAGCGAGATCACGAATCCACCGGCCGTCGCGGCCTCCGCGAGGGAGAACAGGCCGGCGAGCACCAGCAGCACGAGCACGGCCAGGGCCAGTGCTCCCAGAGCGGCGGCGGTGGCTGCCGGCCGGCGTGGCGCAAGCATCCGCTCAAACCTTTCGTTATGACTTATCCGGGCGTTAGGGCATTAATGACACCTTATTCAACAACAGTCACCACCGTGCCAGAGTTTCCTGTGTACACACTGTGAATCTGCCGTGACCGCCCATACCGGATGGGAACCCTGCGGGTACGTGTCAGTAAAAAGCGGCGTAAGGTAGGCGCCGATCAAGTCCGACCCGCTAGGAGCAGCAGCGCATGTCCCTCACCCCGGCCGGCTTCGCCCGCACGGCTGACCAGGGGCTCGCGCGCCTCCACTGGCACGACGGCGGCTGGGTGCGGCCCCCCGCCGCGGAGCTGCGCCGCCTGCGCGGCCTGGAGATCGACTGGCCCGCCGGCGAGGTGCCGCTCGACGACGTCATGGAGCTCGCCGCCGCCGGGGTGCCGCTGACCGCCGCCCACGCGCCCGCCTGGGTCCCCGCCGGCCTGGCCGCGCTGCTCACCGACCGCGACTGGCTCGCCCACGAGCCCGGCGACGGCCTGCGCTGCCTGGCCGACCTGCGGCGCGAGGAGCACAGCGTACGCCTGCGCCGCCTGGCCGGGCCCGCCGCGACGCCCAAGGTCAGCATCGTCATGGCCACGATGCGGCCGGGCCTGGTGGGCGAGGCCCTGGCGCAGATGGCACGCCAGCGCGGCGTCGAGGCCGAGGTCGTGCTCGGGCTGCACGGGTTCACGTACGACGAGGTGCGCCCGGTGGTCGAGTCCTGCCCGCTGCCGGTGTCCTGGGTGGAGGCCGAGCGCGCGGTGCCGTTCGGCGAGGTGCTCAACCGGGCGGCGGCGCAGGCCGCCGGCGACCACCTGGCCAAGTGGGACGACGACGACTGGTACGGCCCCGACCATCTGGCCGACCTCGTCATGGCGGCCGCCTACTCCGGCGCCGACGTCGTGGGAACCACCGGCGAGTTCTTCTATCTGGAGCCGCTCCACGTCACGGTCAGGCGCGTCACGTTCGCCAGCGGGGCCTCGTACCCGAGCGAGGTGTGGTCCGACCACGTGGCGGGCGGCACGATCACCGTCTCCCGGGCGACATTTCGTGACCTGGGGGGATTTCCGGCGCTGCCCCGGTCCGTCGACCGCGAGTTCCTGAAGGCCGCCCACGAGTCCGGCGCCCGCATCTACCGCACCCACGGCCTCGGCTACATGCTGCGGCGCGGCCTCGGCGGCGGGCACACCTGGCAGCTTCCCCTCGGCCACTTCCTCAAGGTCGCCGCCAACCAGTGGCACGGCTTCCGCCCCAGCCTGCTCATGGAAGCCGCATGAGGCTGCGCGGCAACGACTACCGCCCGCTGCGACCGCCCGCCGGCTACACCCCGGAGCTGCGCGTCAGCGTGATCGTGCCCGCCTACGGCGGCCAGGACAAACTCGACCTCGCGCTCGCCGGGCTCGCCAGGCAGACCTACCCGGCCGGGCTGACCGAGGTCGTCGTCGTCGACAACGGCACCACGCCGCCGCTGAGCCTGCCCGCCGAACGCCCCGCCGGAACCCGCCTGATCCGCTGTGAGAGGCCCGGCCGCGCCAGCGCCCGCAACGCCGGCCTCGCCGAGGCGACCGGCGACGTCATCCACTGGCTCGACTCCGACGTGGTGCTCACCCCCGGCGCGCTCACCGCCCACATGCGCTGGCACCACGCCGCCCCCTACCTCGTCGTCTACGGCCACCTGCGCTTCAGCGAGGCCGAGCTGCCCGCCGAGCTGCCCGCCGACCTCGAGGCGTACTTCGAGCCCGCCGAACCCCACGCCTGGATCGTCGACCTGGTCGAACGCACCGACGGGCTCACCGCCAACTCGCCGCGCCCGTTCAGCGTGCACGTCGGCGGCAACACCTCCGTCAGCGCCCGGCTCGTCGAGGCCGCCGGGCCGATGGACGACGAGCTGATCCTCGGCCAGGACACCGAGATGGGCTACCGCCTCGCGCAGGCCGGCGCCGTGTTCGTGCCGGAGCCCGACGCCCGCGCCTACCACCTCGGCCCCACCATGCGGATGCGCGACAAGCCGCGCATCGACCGCGTCAGCCACGCCTTCGTGGCCGACCGCATCCCCGCCTACCGCTGGCTGCGCTCCCACCCGGCCCGCCAGTGGCTCGTCCCGAGCGTCGTCGCCCTGGTCGACGGCACCGCGCCGTACGAGGACGTGCGCGCCACCGTCGACGCGCTGCTCGCCGGCACCGTCAACGACGTGCGTGTGCACCTCGTCGGCCCCTGGGACGAGCTCGACCGCGACCGCCGCGCCCCGCTGAAGGACCCGCGCCTCGACCAGGTGCTCGTGCACGGCCACTACCAGCACGAGGGCCGGGTCGGCCTGGTCACCACCGACGAGGTCGACCCGCGCGTGCCGTTCCTGCTGCGCCTGCCGCCCGGCTGGGCGCCCGGCGAGGACTCCCTGGCCCGGCTCCTGGACTTGGCGCGTGGCGAGGTGTTCGGGCTGGTCAACGTGCTGCTCGCCGAATCGGCCACGGGCATCGAGACCGCCCGGCTGGAGCGCGTCGCCTACTTCTCCCGGGCCCGCCTGCTCGCCAGGCCCGGCGAACGGCTCGACGACGTCGTGGACGAGGTGTCGGGCGTCGCCTGGGTCGAGGGCGAGGCGTACGGCTTCACCAGAGAGCCGCGCAAGCCCACCGGGCGGCGCGCCGCCTACAACGCGCGGCTGGCCGCCGAGGCCGAGAACGCCCGGCTGGCCGCCGAGACCGAACGCCTGCGCGCCCAGGTCACCCGGTGGCGCGAGGAGGCGGGCCGCTGGCGCAAGAGCGCCGTCGAGCTGCGCCGCGAGGTCGGCACGCTCCGCCGCGAGAGCGCCGACCTGCGCCGCAGGCTCGCCGCCGCCACCCGCGCCCAGGAGAGCCTGCGCGCCCTGGTGGCGACCACGCTCAAACGCGCCCTCGGCAAAACCCAACGCCCCTAGCCGCCATTCCCGCCGGCCCTCAGTTGGGGCGGAGGGCTGCTTTCAGGCGGCCGAACAGCGAGGACTGCTCGGCCTCGGCGTCGGCGGTGACGCCGGGCGCCGCGGGGATCGTCACCGGCGCGGGCTGCCGCTCCGGCGGCTGCGGCCAGTAACGCTCCGGCGACACATGCCGCACCCCGTGGGTCTCACGGATGACCTCGTCCAGGTCGTCACCGGGCCCGGTGAGCAGCAACGCCCGGGCCAGCGCCGACGTGCGCTCCAGGCGGGCGGCGCGGCCGTCGGGCAGGTCCACGACCAGCACGCCCGTCAGGTCCTTCTGCACCGTCTCGATCATGCGGTCCAGCGTCACCCGGTGCAGCGGCACGTCCACCGGCCCCCGGTAGCGGAACGGCGCGGGCGCGGGCGTCGGCGCCGCCTCGTCGATGAGCCTGACCCGCTCGTCGTGCGCGAACAGGTCACGCATCAGCCGCAGCTCGAAGCACGGGTCGCCGAGCACCGAACGCCGCCCGTCGTGCAGTCGCGACCACGGCCCGACCAGCGTGACGGCCACGTCCTGCAGCTTGCCGTCCAGCGCCGCCGACACCGCCTGCCGCACCACCGACTCGGAGGTGTCCGTCACGTCCAGGACGACCTCCACGTACGGGACCAGCCACCGGCGGCCCCGGTCCTTGCGCAGGTCGCGCCGGAGCGGGATGCGGTGCGCCAGGTAGGGCTCGACGGCCCGCACGGCGCGCTCGCGGTCGCGGTGCTGGGCGGGCAGCCCCAGGTGGACCGCCCGCGCCTCCGGGTCCGGTACGAACACCACGCCCTGCATGGCCAGCCGGTAGGCGAACTCGGTGTCCTCGCCGCGCAGCACGTTCGGGTCGAGGCCGCCGGTCGCGTGGAAGACGTCCCTGGGCAGCGCGAACGTCGGGCCGGTGCAGACGTGGTACGGGTTGCGGCTCTTGCGCAGGCCGTCGGTCTTGGCGATCGTCGCCTCGGTCGAGCTGGGCACCGCCGCGTCCAGGTCGAACAGCTCGCCCAGATGCGCGGCCCCGGCCACCTGGCGGGCGGTCAGCGGCGGCGCCTCCACGAACTGCTTCATGCCGATCGTGACCAGGTAGTCCGTCACGTGGTGCCAGCGGGCCAGCGCCTCGATGTGCTCGCGGCAGGTCACCATGTCGGCGTCGAGCCGCTGGATGATCTCGCCGTCGGCGGCGTTGGCGCCCGCGTTGACGGCGTTGGAGATGCCCCAGCCCGTGCTCGGGCGGACGATCCGCGTGTTGTCCGGGCGGATCTCCGGCAGGCGGATCGGCGGCTCGCTGCCGTCGTCCACGACCAGGACCTCCATGAGGTGGCCGGGATACGTCTGCGCCGCCAGCGCCGCCAGCGTCAGATCCAGATGCGGCCCGCCGTGCGCGGGGATCACCACGCTCACGGACAGGGCAGGCGACCAGGAGCCGAGCTCCGGTGGCGTCAAGGCTGAATAGTCGTTCTGCGGCAAAGCAGGACGCGCGTTCATGGTTGTGAACCCCCTGCTCCGACCCTAGCGGGGGATGCTGAGAATTTCCTGAATAATGGGGATGTCAGGGCCCGTGTCCACACGCTGGACGCCCATCCGCCTCCCCCCTGCGGACCCCGTACACTCGGTGCCCAACAGCGCAGGTAGGGAGAGACCAATGAGCAGGTCGTGGCGTGGCCTCATCGAGGAGTACCGAGAGCGGCTCCCGGTCACCACGAAGACGCCCGTCATCACGCTCCTCGAAGGCGGGACGCCGCTGGTGCCCGCGCACCGCGTCTCCGCCCTCACCGGTTGCGACGTCTACCTCAAGGTCGAAGGCGCCAACCCGACGGGCAGCTTCAAGGACCGTGGCATGACCATGGCCATCAGCAAGGCCGTGGAGGAAGGGGCCAAGGCGGTCATCTGCGCCTCCACCGGCAACACCTCCGCCTCGGCCGCCGCCTACGCGGTCCGCGCCGGCCTCACCTGCGCCGTCCTGGTGCCCCGAGGCAAGATCGCGATGGGCAAGCTCGCCCAGGCGCTCGTCCACGGCGCCACGCTGCTCCAGGTCGAGGGCTCGTTCGACGACTGCCTGGAGATGACGCGCAAGCTGTCGTCCAACTACCCGATCGCCCTGGTCAACTCCGTCAACCCGTTCCGACTCCAGGGGCAGAAGACCGCGGCGTTCGAGATCGTCGACACGCTCGGCGACGCCCCCGACATCCACTGCATCCCCGTCGGCAACGCCGGCAACATCTCCGCCTACTGGATGGGCTACCAGGAATACGCCGACGACGGCATCGCCACCAAGCGGCCGCGCATGTTCGGCTTCCAGGCCAGCGGCGCGGCGCCCATCGTCGACGGCGCCCCCGTCACCCACCCCCACACCATCGCCACGGCCATCCGCATCGGCAACCCCGCCTCCTGGCAGCTCGCCACCGCGGCCCGCGACGAGTCCGGCGGCGCCATCCAGTCGGTCACCGACCGGCAGATCGCCGCCGCCTACAAGCTCCTCGCCCAGGAAGAGGGCGTCTTCGTCGAGCTCGCCTCGGCGGCCAGCGTCGCCGGCCTCCTCCAGGCCCACGCCCAGGGCCTCGTCGAGCCGGGGCAGCGGATCGTCTGCACGGTCACCGGCAACGGCCTCAAGGACCCCGACTGGGCCATCTCCGGCGCCCCCTCGCCGGTCACCATCCCCATCGACGTCCACGCGGCCGCCGCAGCTCTCGGCCTCGCCTGACCATGCCCGCCCCAGGGCGGCACCCCCTCCCCACCGCCCCGAGGGCTGGGGCGGGGAGACGCGAACCCGCCCGAGAACCCACCCGAGCACCCACCCGCCGTCGCCCCTCCCAGCGCCGGTACGGCGAGTCGGTGTACGCCGGAGCCCGGCGCCCTGGAACGGCGCCCAGGGTGGGAGAGCCGAACGCCCCAGGGCGCCGGTACGGCGGCTTGCGGTACGGCGGAGCCCGGCACCCCAGGCCGGACCAGGCGCGGCGCCCTGGGCAAGGCGCCCGACCCCGCCTCCCCGGCGCCGGTACGGCGAGTGCGGGTGCGGTGGCGCTCGGCGCCCCAGTACGGCGCTCCGGGCGGGGTGGAGGCGAGGGCCTCACGAACGAACGGCACGGCCTCACGGCGTACGTCCCGGGCTCGGGGTGTGCGTCGGGGGCAGGTGTGTGCGGAGGGGGCGTGCGAGAACCGGCACGCCCCACGAAGAAAGGGCCGATGAATGACCACCGTTGACATCCGCGTGCCGGCCACGTCGGCCAACCTGGGCCCCGGGTTCGACTCCCTGGGCCTGGCGCTGAGCCTGTACGACCACGTACGGGTGACGCTCGACGGCGACGGGGCGCGGGTGACCGTCGAGGGCGAGGGCGCCGGTGAGGTGGACACCGGCGAGGGCCATCTCGTCGTGAGGGCGATGCGGAAGACGTACGACCGGATGGGTCTGCCCCAGCCCGCCGGGATCCGCATGCACTGCCGTAACAGCATCCCGCACGCGCGCGGCCTGGGCAGCTCGTCGGCGGCCGTCTGCGCGGGCATCCTCGCGGCCCGGAGCCTGGCCGGCGCCACGCACGGCGACGTGACGCACGGCGACGTGACACGCGGTGACCCGCCGCACGGCGACGCGGTGCTGAGCGACGACGACGTGCTGGCGCTGGCGACCGAGATGGAAGGGCACCCCGACAACGTCGCCCCGTGCCTGGCCGGGGGCCTGACGATCGCCTGGACCGAGCATGACGGCGCACCGCGTAGGGTGAAGCTGGTTCCCGACGCGGGCGTCCGTCCTGTCGTGCTCGTTCCGGCGACGCGGCTGTCGACGGAGACCGCCCGGGGGCTGCTGCCGAAGGACGTGCCCCACAAGGACGCCTCCTTCAACGCCGGCCGGGCCGCGTTGCTGATCGCGGCGCTGACCCGGAGCCCGGATCGGGCGCTGCTGCTCGCCGCCACCGAAGACAGGCTCCACCAGCACTACCGCGCGCCTGCGATGCCTGAGAGCGCGGATCTGGTAGAACGTCTGCGTGCAGTGGGCGTGCCCGCGGTCGTTTCGGGAGCGGGTCCCACGGTCCTTGCGTTTTCGACCTCGGATTCGCAGGATTTGATCGCGCCAGAAGTGGGTAATGACTGGCACATCCAGCTAATGGACGTCGACCCTGGTGGTGCGACCGTTCAGTTCCCCGAGACACGCTGATGCCTCTTTAGACCTTCAGGGAATAGCCGTGTGCGCTGGTGATGTTAGGCTGATAGCCGCACCAGATGCCCCCTTGTTGGGTGCGTGCTTGTCAGCCGTACATCGCTGCATCATGCTTCACGTCGCGAGGCGTGAGCAGCGCGGCTGTCTCCCCGGAATCCGTTGCCTCCGGTTGGCCCACACCCGGTTGGCCCGACGTGAGGTGGCGACGACGGGGAGCTGCGCGTTCGAATCACCTCGACATCTGGCTGGCGGCAGCAATCTCGGGGGTGTCAGCCAAGCGTCACGGCTCTGTGACTGCGCGGAAGAACCCCTGGCCAAGAGTCGCGACCGTCCCCAGCGGCGGCCGAAGATCGCAAAGTGCACCCCGACCCGGTCTGTCCCGCCGGATCGCAAGCACCTCCGGGACGCCCGGCTGAACGAAACCGGCGCCCGACCCCTGGGAAGGACCTTTTAGTTGAGCGACACCACCGAACTCCTCTCCGACGCACCAGGCACATCTGCGGCGTCCGGCGACACCCCCACCCGCGCCGCGGCCAAGCCTCGTGCGCGTCGCTCCGGCACCGGCCTGTCCGCCAAGGTGCTGCCCGAGCTGCAGAAGATGGCCGCCGAACTGGGCATCAGCGGGACCGGGCGCATGCGGAAGAGCCAGCTCATCGCGGCCATCCAGGAGAAGCAGGGTGGCACGGGAGACGGCGCCCCCGCTGCGGCGGCCGAGGCGCCTGCCGCGGTCGACGCGGCCCCGGCCGCCGAGCGGCCCACCAGGACGCGCCGGGAACGTTCCCGTGTGAAGACCGCTGACGAACCCGCGGTGCAGGCCCCCGAGCCGGTGGCCGCGGCCCCGGTCGCCGAGCCCGTGGCGGCTCCGGCCGAGCCGGTCGTCGAGCAGCCCGTACAGCCCGTGCAGCCTGCGGAGGCGCCGCAGGGCGACTCGCGTGGCGAGCGCGGCGAGAGCCGTCGTGAGCGCCGCAGCCGCGGCGAGCGCCGTGACCGCGGTGACCGCTCCGGCAACGACCGCGGCGAGGGCGGCCGCGATGCCGCCCGCGACACCCGCGACAGCCGTGACGGCGCCCGCGACACCCGTGACAGCCGCGACGGCGGTCGTGACGGTCGCGACGGTCGTGACGGTCGCGCCGACCAGCGGACCGCCGACTCCGGCAGCCGCGGCGACCAGCGTGACCAGCGCGGCGACCAGCGCGGTGACCAGCGGGGCGGCGACGACGACGAGCGCGGCGGCCGTGGCCGGCGCGGCCGGTTCAGGGAGCGCAACCGCGGCCGTGGCCGTGACCGCTTCGACAGCAGCGAGCCCGTGATCGGCGACGACGACGTCCTCATCCCGATCGCCGGCATCCTCGACATCCTCGACAACTACGCGTTCGTCAGGACGAGCGGCTACCTGCCGGGCAGCAACGACGTGTACGTCTCGCTGGCCCAGATCCGCCGCAACGGCCTGCGCAAGGGCGACGTCATCACCGGCGCCGTCCGCCAGCCGCGCGAGGGCGAGCGCCGCGAGAAGTTCAACGCCCTGGTCCGTCTCGACACCGTCAACGGCATGGACCCGGAGCAGGCCCGCAACCGGCCCGACTTCAACAAGCTCACGCCTCTCTACCCGCAGGAGCGCCTGCGCCTGGAGACCGAGCACAACATCCTGACCACGCGGATCATCGACCTCGTGTCGCCGATCGGCAAGGGCCAGCGCGGTCTCATCGTCTCGCCGCCCAAGGCCGGCAAGACGATGGTGCTGCAGTCGATCGCCAACGCGATCACCCGCAACAACCCCGAGTGCCACCTGATGGTCGTGCTCGTGGACGAGCGGCCCGAAGAGGTCACCGACATGCAGCGGTCGGTCAAGGGCGAGGTCATTCACTCGACCTTCGACCGTCCGGCCGAGGACCACACCACGGTCGCCGAGCTCGCCATCGAGCGCGCCAAGCGCCTGGTGGAGCTGGGCCACGACGTGGTCGTCCTGCTCGACTCGATCACCCGGCTCGGCCGCGCCTACAACCTGGCGGCCCCGGCGTCCGGGCGCATCCTGTCGGGTGGTGTCGACTCCACGGCCCTCTACCCGCCCAAGCGCTTCTTCGGCGCCGCCCGCAACATCGAGAACGGCGGCTCGCTGACGATCCTCGCCACGGCCCTGGTCGAGACCGGGTCCAAGATGGACGAGGTCATCTTCGAGGAGTTCAAGGGCACCGGCAACATGGAGCTCAAGCTCAACCGCTCCCTGGCCGACAAGCGCATCTTCCCCGCGGTGGACGTCGACGCGTCCGGCACCCGTAAGGAAGAGATCCTCATGGCCAAGGAAGAGCTCCAGATCGTCTGGAAGCTGCGCCGGGTGCTGCACGCGCTCGACATGCAGCAGGCGCTGGAGCTGCTCCTGGAGAAGATGAAGGAGACCAAGTCCAACGCGGAGTTCCTGCTCCAGGTCCAGAAGACCACGGTGAGCAACGACCGCGACTAGCGCGTACGAAACGGAGCGGCGGGAGGATCCCCTCCCGCCGCTTCCGCGTGTGTCAGGGCTGCGTTCTAGCGGACGTCCACGAGCCGCTGCGGCGACAGCGCGCCGCGCGTCTTGCTCGTGGCGAGCGACCTGACGCGGTAGTAGCCGTCCTTCACGGCCTTGAACGTGCGGGTGTACTTGCCGGAGGCGTTCGTCTTCGCGTACGCGACGAGCTTGTACGTCTTGGTGCCCTTGGCCTTGAAGTAGATGCGCAGCTTCGTGCCCTTGTACGGCTTGGCCCCCCGGTACGCCTTGCCGTACACCTTGAAGCTCCTGCCCTGCTTGACCTTCTTGGCGGCGCTGATGGTGACCCTGGCGGTGGCCTTGCGGCTGACGCCGGCGGCCGGGGCCTCGACGGTGAACGGGACGACGCCCTTGAGCGCCTCGCCGCCGCGGGTCGCGTACACCTCCAGCGTCCACGCGCCGGGCGCGGTGTCGTCGCTGAAGTACGTGGAGCCGCGGTGGTGGCCGTCGGGCTCCAGCGCCATGACGCCGAGGTCGTAGAACTTCCTCGTCGTGTCGCTGCGCAGCTTGGCCGTCACCGTCCGGGCGCCCTTGACCGCGGCCTCGACCTTGACCTCCACGTCCTTGCCCTTGACGAGCCTGACGGGGTCGGGGGTGACGGAGGCGTCGGTGATGCTCTGCTTGCCGGCGACCTTGACGCTGAAGGTGTTGTCACGCGGGGCGTCGCGCGTGACGGTGACGGTGAGCTTCCAGTCGCCGGGCGGGTCGTTCGCGCCGATGGCCCAGCGGCCGGTCACCACGGCCTCGCCGGGCTTCACGTCGAACGTGACGGGCCGTTCGGCCTTGCCCGGGGCTTCGATGGCGCCCTTCACGCCCTTGACCGTCTCCGGGTCCCTGAGCTTCAGCGTGGCCGTGGCTCCCGTCTCCCCCTGGAGCGGGACGTACGCGCCGGACCAGGCGGCACTGGTGAAGTCCGGCTGCTTGGCCTCCTGGGCGGCTGCGGCAGGACCCCCGAACAGAACAGCGACCCCCGTGGCGGCCGCTATGAGCGACCGCACCGTTCTTCTCATCCGATGAGTGACCCTTCGGTGGTGAAAGTGATGGTATGTGCGGGGGAGCCTAGCGTGACGCCGCCGTGAAGACCGGGGGAAGATCGGGGAATGGCCGGTGGCCCGGGCTGGTTGAACCATCTGGCACACTGGTAGCCGACCGCTTGCTGCGGTACCGGTTCCCGCCATGAGCTCAGAGGCGACCCGGCGACCGCACCCCGAAAGGAAAACCATGAAGCCCGACATCCACCCCGACTACCACGTGACCCAGGTCACCTGCACCTGCGGCAACACGTTCACCACCCGCAGCACCGCCAAGAACGGCGTCATCCACGCCGACGTGTGCTCCGCCTGCCACCCGTTCTACACGGGCAAGCAGAAGATCCTCGACACCGGCGGCCGGGTGGCGCGCTTCGAGAAGCGCTTCGGCAAGAAGGCCTCGGGCAAGTAGCTTCAGCGACGCCGGCTCCGACGCACCCGCGTGCGCCGGGCCGGCGTTTCTTGGTGCACGGCCCGCCCACCCGCACGACGAAGGACCCACGGTGAACCTCGACGAGTTGCTCAAGGAGTATTCCGAGCTGGAGATGCAGCTCGCCGACCCCGCCGTGCACGCCGACCAGGGCAGGGCCCGCACGCTCGGCAAGCGTTACGCGCAGCTCACCCCGATCGTCGGCACCTACCGCGAGCTGGAGACGGCCCGCGAGGACCTGACGGCCGCCAAGGAGCTGGCCCGCGAGGACGAGGCGTTCGCCGAAGAGGCCGCCGAGATCGAGACGCGCATCCCCCAGCTGGAGGAACGGCTCAAACACCTGCTCATCCCGCGTGATCCCAACGATGACAAGGACATCATCATGGAGATCAAGGCGGGCGAGGGCGGTGAGGAGTCCGCGCTGTTCGCCGGCGACCTGCTGCGCATGTACCTGCGCTACGCCGAGCGCATCGGCTGGAAGACCGAGATCATCGACAGCCAGCCGTCCGACCTCGGCGGCTACAAGGACGTCACGGTCGCGATCAAGGCCAAGGGCGACGACGGCGTGTGGTCCAGGCTCAAGTACGAGGGCGGCGTGCACCGCGTGCAGCGGGTGCCCGTCACCGAGTCGCAGGGCCGCATCCACACCAGCGCCGCCGGCGTGCTGGTCTACCCGGAGGCCGAGGACGTCGAGGTCCAGGTCGACCCCAACGACCTGCGCATCGACGTCTACCGCTCCAGCGGCCCCGGCGGCCAGAGCGTCAACACCACCGACTCCGCCGTGCGCATCACCCACCTGCCCACCGGCGTCGTCGTCTCCTGCCAGAACGAGAAGAGTCAGCTGCAGAACAAGGAGTCGGCGATGCGCATCCTGCGCGCCCGGCTGCTGGCCATCGCCCAGGAGGAGGCCGACGCCGCCGCGCAGGCCGAACGCAAGTCGCAGGTGCGCACCGTCGACCGCTCCGAGCGCGTCCGCACCTACAACTTCCCGGAAAACCGCATCTCCGACCACCGCGTCGGCTTCAAGGCGTATAACCTCGACCAGGTTCTCGACGGCGAGCTGAACGCCGTCACCCAGGCCCTCATCGACGCCGAAATGGCGGAGAAGCTCGCACAACACTCATGACATTCCTGCTGGACGAGATCGCCCTCGCCACCGCGCGGCTGGCAGAGGCGGGTGTGCCGTCCCCGCGCACCGACGCCGAGGAGATCGCGGCGTTCGTCCACGGCGTGCGCCGGAGCGAGCTGCACACCGTCAAGGACGCCGACTTCGACGCGCTGTTCTGGGAGGGCGTCGCCCGGCGTGAAGCCCGCGAGCCACTCCAGCACATCACCGGCCACGCCTACTTCCGCTACCTGGAGCTCGACGTCGGCCCCGGCGTGTTCGTGCCACGGCCCGAGACCGAGGTCATGGCCGGATGGGCCATCGAGACGCTGCGCGCCATGGACGTCACCGCGCCGCTCGTCGTCGACCTCGGCACCGGCTCCGGCGCGATCGCGCTGTCCATCGCCCAGGAAGTGGCCCTGGCCGAGGTGCACGCCGTCGAGGTCGACCCCCGGGCCTACAGCTGGGCCAAGCGCAACATCACCGAGCACGGTCAGGGCCGCACCCACCTGCACCCCGACGACCTCGCCGAAGCGCTGCCCGAGCTCAACGGCAAGGTCGACCTGGTCATCTCCAACCCGCCCTACATCCCGCCCGGCGCGATCCCGCGCGACCCCGAGGTGCGCGACTACGACCCGGCGCGCGCCCTCTACGGCACCGGCGACGACGGCCTCGGCGAGGTCCGGGCCGTCGAGCGCACCGCCCGGCGGCTGCTGCGCCCCGGCGGCTGGGTCGCCGTCGAGCACGCCGACGAGCAGGGCCGGTCGGTCTACCTCACCTTCCCCGAGGACAACGGCTGGCGCGACGTACGGCTGCGCCAGGACCTCACCCGCAGGGACCGCTTCGTCACCGCCCGACTCGGCCAGGACTAGGATGCACGCCGTGGGAAGACGCTTTGACTGCACCGACGCCGACCAGCGGGCCGAGGGCCTGCGCGAGGCGACCACCGCCGTCGGCCGGGGCGAGCTCGTGGTGCTGCCGACCGACACGGTCTACGGCATCGGCTGCGACGCCTTCACGGCCGCGGCCGTCGCCTTGCTGCTCGAGGCCAAGGGCCGTGGCCGCGACATGCCGCCGCCCGTCCTCGTCGGCACCGTACGCGCCGCCAACGCCCTCGTCGAAGACCTCGGCCCCTACGGCCAGGACCTCATCGACGCGTTCTGGCCCGGGCCGCTGACCCTTGTCTGCAAGGCCAACCGCGCCCTGTCGTGGGACCTCGGCGACACCAAGGGCACCGTGGCCGTGCGCATGCCGCTCCACCCCGTCGCGCTCGACCTGCTCAAGGAGACCGGCCCGATGGCCGTCTCCTCCGCCAACCGCTCCGGCGCCCCGGCCGCCGTCACGGCCGCCGAGGCCGAGGAGCAGCTCGGCGAGTCCGTCTCGGTCTACCTCGACGGCGGCAGGACCAGCGACAACACGCCCTCGACCATCCTCGACCTCACCACCGCCGTGCCCCGCCTGCTGCGCCGCGGCAGCATCCCCGTCGAGAAGCTGCGGGGCATCATCGGGTACGTCGCCACCGAGGACTGAGATATACCGTCTGGCTATCCCGGCTGCGCCGGGCGGTGCCACGTGCCTACGGTTGAGCCCGGAGCTGCGACGTCCGGGAGTGACCCATGGGCAAGTTCGACGGCATGGATCCCAAGCTGGTCCGTGAGCTGCTGGCCGAGACGGAGCGGGCCACGGCCGAGCTGCGCCGCGTCGAGGCCCGGGTCACGCAGATCATGTCCACCGCCGGGCTCTCGACCCAGACCACCCACCGTCCGGTCCAGATCGCGGACGCCGCCGACCGTATGGTCAAGGACGTCAAGGCCCGGCTCGCGGTGCTGGAGAAGCGGGCCGACCCGCCCAAGCCCTCCCTGCCCGCCACGGACGACACCCCCACGGCCAAGCCGGACCCGAAGCCGGACCCCAAACCGGACGCGAACGGCAAGCCGGACGGAAAGCCGGAGGGCGAGACCAAGCCCGAAGGCAAGCCCGAAGGCAAGCCCGAAGCGGACACCAAACCCGACCCCAAGCCGGACGGAAAACCCGACGCCAAACCGGAGGGCAAGCCCGAAGCGGACGGAAAGCCGGACGCGGGCGACAAGCCGGACGCCAAGCCCGACGGGAAGCCCGAGGCGGACGCCAAGCCCGAAGGCAAGCCGGACAAACCAGATGCGGACACCAAGCCGGACGGCAAGCCCGAGGCGGACACCAAGCCGGACGGAAAGCCTGAGGCAGACGCCAAGCCTGACGGCAAGCCCGACGCCGACGGAAAGCCTGAGGCGAAGAACGAGCCGAAGGACGAGGACCGGGGCAGCAGGCGAGACCACGGCGCCGAGCCGGACCGCAGCGGCGAACAGGACCAGGACTGCAACCGCGACCAGGACATAACCGACACCCCAGGCAAGGACCACCCCGACGACCCCGACCCCAGCAGGCCGCAGGTCGTCGAGGTCGACGGCACCAAGGTGCTCCAGATCCCCCTGGACCCGCCCACGGCCAGAGAGCTCGAAGGCATCCTCGACAACCTCGACCGCGCCCAGCCCGCCGACATGCCGACGACGCCCGACGACTCCACCGCCACGCAGCCCCCGGCCACCACGGACGACTGCGACAAACAGCCCGGCAACGGCCGGCCCGACGACGCGCCCGTACGCGACGCCGCCCAGAACGGCGGCCACAACGGCGCCCAGAACGGCGCGCAGAACGGCACCCCTGAGGCGCCACGTAACGACGGGCAAGGCTTCGTCGTACCACCGACCCCGCCACCGGACACAGCCACCGGAGGCGCCGGATCCACCGCCCAGAGCGTCGCAGGCACGGGTGCGGGTGGCGACGGCGCCAACGTGATCTCGATCGGAGGCCGCCCTCTCGACCCCGAAGCCCTCGGCACGGTGACGGAGAACGCCCGCGAGTACCAGCCCCACCCCCTGCCCGCCGCAGAAGGCGGCTACGGCGGCCCACCAGCCCAGGGAGGCGCCGCCCCCCTGGGCACGGCGGGCGTCCCGGATGGCGCCGTAGGAGGCGCACCTGGGGGCGTCTCAGGCGGAGCCACAGGCGCGTACGGCGGCCTGGGCGACGGCGTGCACGGCGGAGCGGCAGGCGGCGCCCAAGGCGGCGTCACGGGCGGCATAGCGGGCGGTGCCCAAGGCGGCGTCACGGGCGGCATAGCGGGCGGTGCCCAAGGCGGCGTCACGGGCGGCGAAGCGGGCAGCGCAGTGGGCGGATACGGCGGCCCTGAAGCGCAGGGCGGGACCAGCACACCGCCGGCAGTCGACGGCGCACCCGACACCCCCGTCGACGGCGGCCGGAACGGCACGCAGGACGCCGCCGACCCCCGCCAACCCGACAGTGCACAAGCCCCCCGGGACTGCCCGGAACCCTCCCAACCCGCCCCCGACCGAGACCGTCAACCCGACGCCCCCATCGACCAGAAGCCACAACCCGGCGGCTCCACGGGCCAGGACCAACAGCCCGGCGGCTCCACCGGCCAGGATCAACAGCCCACCGGCTCCACAAGCCAAGACCGACAGCCCGGCGGCTCCTCCGGCCAGGACCAGCAACCCCGTAACCCGTACCCCGGTGGCTCCGCAAACCCGGACCCGCAGCCCGGCAGCCCCTCCGGTCAGGACCAGCAGCCCCGTAACCCGTACCCCGGCGGTTCCGGCAACCCGGACCCGCAGCCCGGCGGCTCCACGGAGCAGGAGCCCCGGCGGGGCGAGGGGGCGTACCGGGAGAGGCAGGGTGACGGCGGGGTGGTGTCGGTCGAGGTGAGGCCGCCGAGCCAGGAGGCGATCCGGGCCCTGGTCGAGAGCGCGACAGAGGTGCGCCCGATGGACATGCCGTCGGTCGAGGCGCCTGAGGACAACGGGCCTGACGGGCCGGTCGATCCGCGGACGCAGGAGAGGAGCGTGTGATGTACGTCGATCCGCCCGCGCCGAGGCCGAGGCAGCCGGGGGAGATGCCGCCCAAGGCCGGGGGCGGCGGCCCGCTGGACGGCCAGCCGAGGGCGTGGGAGTTCAACCCCGACTACCAGCGCCTGGTGACGGCGTGGCAGAACGTGATGCCGCTGCTGGAGAGCATGTCGGCGGCGCTGGACAAGGCTTACCAGCTGGCCAGAAGCCCGCAGACGTGGGACGCGCCGGTGGGCGGCCGGTATGTGGAGGACATCGGCGAGTGGCGGTCGAGGCTGGCGCTCTACCGGCAGGCGGTGCTGACGTCGATCAGCGACGAGGCGGCCGACACGCCGCGCTGGATCCCGAGCCCGATCGGCGCGCCGCACGCGTTCTCCTGAGCCGGGGAAGTGGGAAATCCGGACACTCGGTCGTACAGTGGGATCATGGGTGCGACACCCGACTACGGGCCCGACTTCGGGCGGCTGCGGGAGCAGGATCCCGAGGTCGCGCAGGTGCTGCTCGACGAGATGGCGCGGGTGCGCGGCGGCCTGCAGCTGATCGCGAGCGAGAACTTCACCTCGCCCGCGGTGCTGGCGGCGCTGGGCTCGACGTTGAGCAACAAGTACGCGGAGGGCTACCCGGGGCGGCGCTACTACGGCGGCTGCGAGGTGGTGGACCGGGCGGAGCGGCTGGCGATCGACCGGGCGCGTGAGCTGTTCGGCGCGGAGCACGCGAACGTGCAGCCGCATTCGGGCGCGTCGGCGAACCTGGCCGCGTACGCGGCGCTGTTGCAGCCGGGCGACACGATGCTGGCGATGGCGCTGCCGCACGGCGGCCATCTGACGCACGGCTCGCGGGTGAACTTCTCGGGCCGCTGGTTCGACGTGGCCTCCTACGGGGTGCGCCGTGACACCGAGCTCATCGACTACGACGAGGTGCGTGACCTGGCGTTGCGGCATCGGCCGAAGCTGATCGTGTGCGGGGCGACGGCGTACCCGAGGCTGATCGACTACGGCGTGTTCCGCGGCATCGCGGACGAGGTGGGCGCGTGGCTGCTGGCGGACATGGCGCACCCGATCGGGCTGATGGCGGGCGGGGCGATCCCGTCGGCGGTGCCGTACGCGGACGTGGTCACGTTCACCACGCACAAGGCGCTGCGCGGGCCGCGCGGCGGCGGGATCCTGTGCACGGAGGAGCTGGCGGCGCGGATCGACCGGGCGGTGTTCCCGTTCATCCAGGGCGGGCCGCTGATGCACGCGGTGGCGGCGAAGGCGGTGGCGTTCGGGGAGGCGTTGCGGCCGGAGTTCGCCGGCTACGCGCGGCAGGTGGTGGCCAACGCGCGGGCGCTGTGCGACACGCTGGCGGCGGAGGGGATGCGCCCGGTGTCGGGCGGCACCGACACGCATCTGGCCCTGATCGACCTGCGTGAGCTGGGGGTTTCCGGGGCGGAGGCGGAGCGCAGGTGTGCGGCGGCCGGCATCACGCTCAACCGCAACGCGATCCCGTACGACCCGGAGCCGCCCGCCGTGACGTCGGGGATCAGGGTGGGCACGCCGTGCGTGACGACGCAGGGGATGGGGCTCCAGGAATTGAAGGAGATCGGTTCGCTGGTCGCGCGGGTGGTGCGAGAGCCTGGTGCGGCGGCGGAGGTCCGGGAAAGGGTGGCCGCTCTCGTCGCCATACATCGGCCATATCTCAGCGAATATTAAGCTGGTCTGTGTCGTTTTCCGGTCACAGCCGGCCGGAGCATCCGGGAAACTAGGTCCGTGCGCGAATATCTGTTCATGGCACTCGTCGCGGCCGCGGTGACGTATCTGCTCGTCCCGCTGGTGCGCCGCTTCGCCATCCGCATCGGGGCGGCGCCGGAGATTCGCGAACGTGACGTGCACACCACGCCGACGCCCAGGCTGGGCGGGCTGGCGATGTACGGCGGGCTGGTCGCGGGCCTGCTGATCGCGAGCGAGCTGGCCAACACGGGCCGGGCGCTGGGCGTCGCGGAGGGCCAGCCGGTGCTGGCGCTCATCGTGGCCGGCGGTTTGATCACGGTGACGGGCTTCCTGGACGACTGGTGGGGCATGGACCCCTTCATCAAGCTGGCTGGCCAGATCGCGGCGGCCGGGGTGCTGGTCGCCTTCGGCCTGCGGCTGACCTACATCCCGCTGCCGAAGGACTGGGGCGGCTCCACCAGCCTCGACTACACGCTGAGCACGATCATCACGATCCTCGTCGTGGTGGTGGCGATCAACGCGGTCAACTTCGTCGACGGGCTCGACGGGCTGGCGGCCGGGATCGTGTGCATCGCGGGCATGGCCACCTGGGCCTATTCGATCTTTCTCGCGCAGAGCATCTCGGGTGACCGCATCACGACGACCGCGGCGATCGCCGCCGTCCTCATCGGCACCTGCCTGGGCTTCCTGCCGCACAACTTCCATCCGGCCAAGATCTTCATGGGTGACACCGGGGCGATGCTGATCGGCCTGGTGCTGGCGTCGTCGATCGTCACCGTGACGCCGGTCGACCCGTCGGTCATCGAGGGCATCAACCGCTTCGGCGTGCTGCTGCCGCTGCTGGTCCCGGCGGGCGTGCTGGTCCTGCCGCTGATCGACCTGATCACCGCCGTCGTGCGGCGCACCTCTCACGGCATGTCGCCGTTCGCGCCCGACCGCGGTCACCTGCACCACCGGCTGATGGACATCGGCCACTCGCACCGCCGTTCGGTGCTGATCATGTACGCGTGGGCGTTCGTGTTCGCGTTCGGCATCGTGGCGATGGCCACGTGGGGTGTGCCGGTGCTGCTGTTCCCGATCGTGATCGTGGTGGCGCTGGCGGTGCTGGTGCTGCTGATGGCCGCGCCCCGGTGGCGGGGCCGGGGCGGCGCGCGAAGGGCCGGCGGAGACCATGACGACGACGGCCCGCCCACCGGCCCGATGCCGCCGATCGTGCCGGAGTCCGAGGTCAGGCGGCGGATGCCGCCGGAGGCGGGCCCGTCGCAGCAGGACCGGGCGAGCGCGGAGCGTAACCCGGTCATTCCGGTCTACCCGGGCCGTTCATGATCGTGAACTAGAAACCACAGGTAAAAGCGGTCTTCCGTGAGCTTGTGATATCTTTCACGAGCAGGGGCCCCCAAACGCGAATGTTCTGGGGGTAGCAAACGCTCGCTTGATAACTCGTTGATGGAGCTCCGATGCAGGCCAACGACGTGCGCGTACTCAAAAGCGCCGCGATTCCCACCCTCGGGGTAGGGGCGGTGGCCGTGGTCGTGAGCCTTCTGGTGGCGGGCGGCGGCGGCGCCCTCGGCGCACTGCTCGGCGTCCTGCTCGTCGGCGTCTTCTTCAGCATCAGCGTGGTGGCCGTCGCCTACGCGGCGCGCGTCTCTCCGCAGATGATGGCCATCGCCGCGATGGTCAGCTACCTCGTCAAAGTCATCGTCATCATGGTGATGCTGGTCACTTTCCGTGACACCACGCTGTGGAACACGCAGGCGTTCGCCTGGACCGTCGTGGCCGGCACCGTCGTCTGGACCGCCTTCGAAGTCCGCGCCTTCATGAAGACGAAGATGCTCTATGTCGACCCCGACGCCAAGGTCCCCGGGCAGGGCGACTGATGAGCCTGGTAAAACGCGGGGTCCGATATGACTAGTCCTCTGCTCGCCTGCTATCGTCAGGGCCGCGATGAGCCAACAGGAACGCCGACCGGAAACCGACGGTCGGGACTTCTCCGACGCCATGTGGTCGGTCCCCAGCTACCTCCTCGCCGGGATGGCAGTCTACGGCGGACTCGGGTGGCTGTTGGACCGCTGGCTCGACATGTCCGCGTTCTTCCCCATAGGCATCGTCCTGGGGGTCTCGCTCGCCGGCTACGCGGTCTACCGGAGACACGGTCGCTAGCCGTACGGCGCGACCGCATCTCCGAGGAAACTTCTGTGATCCACTACGACGTTGAAGGGAACGCCGCGTGAGTGCGCTGACGGTCCTAGCACCTCCGGGAGAGTTCGGGGCGCCTACGCCTGACGAGCTGTTCACTCTGCCCCCGATCATTCCCGGGGTCGAATGGTTCACCAAGCCGGTGCTCCTCGCCCTTTTCAGCTCGGTCCTGGTGATCGGCATCTGCTGGGCGGCCTTCGCCAGCCCGAAGCTGGTGCCCCGGGGCATGCAGAACGTCGTCGAGCTCGGCTACATGTTCGTCCGCGACCAGGTCGCCCGGCCCTTCCTGGGCAAGGACGCCGACCGGTGGATGGGCCTGCTGGTCTCGATCTTCTTCCTGGTGCTGGTCTGGAACCTCCTGGGCGTCGTCCCGGTCCTCCAGTTCCCGGTCGCCTCGCACATCGCCTTCCCGATCGTGCTCGCGGCAACCATCTACATCCTCAAGATCTACCTGGGCATCAAGCACCAGGGCGGCATCGGCTACTTCAAGAACATGATGTTCCCGCCGGGACTGCCGAAGCCGATCTACTTCCTGCTGGCCCCGATCGAGTTCCTGTCGAACATGATCATCGCGCCCTTCACGCACGCGGTGCGACTGTTCGCCAACATGTTCGCGGGCCACATGCTGCTGGCCTTCTTCAGCATGGTGGGCTTCTGGTTCCTCTTCGAGAAGCTGACCCCGCTCGGCGCCCCCATCGGCGTCATCGGGGTGGTGATGACCATCCTGCTCACGGGCCTGGAGATGTTCATCATGTACCTGCAGGCGTTCCTGTTCGCGATGCTGGCCGCGATGTACATCGGCAGCTCGCTGCACGCGGATCACTGAGAACCACAGACCGGATTAGTCCAGACCGGTGAAATTCCGAATCACCGGCCGTCCAGTAAAGGAAAACAGCAATGAGCGTTCTCGCTGAGGTCTCCGGCAACGTCACCGCCATCGGTTACGGTCTCGCCGCCATCGGCCCCGGCATCGGCGTCGGCATCATCTTCGGTCAGGGCGTGCAGGCCATCGCGCGTCAGCCCGAGGCCTACGGCCTGATCCGCCA
Source organism: Nonomuraea sp. NPDC023979 (assembly GCF_040639085.1). Classification (NCBI taxonomy): domain Bacteria; kingdom Bacillati; phylum Actinomycetota; class Actinomycetes; order Streptosporangiales; family Streptosporangiaceae; genus Nonomuraea; species Nonomuraea sp. NPDC023979. The sequence goes on along the minus strand of NZ_JBEZZG010000029.1, from coordinate 103,535 downwards.
GAACATGCTCCTCGGCTTCGTCCTCACCGAGGCCCTCGCCCTGATCGGTCTGGTCGCCCCGTTCATTTTCCAGGGCATCGCCTGATCATCCCCTCTGACGAAAGGCTGCAACCATGATCACGGCAGCTAAGCTCATCGTTGCGGAGGAGGGCGCCAACCCTCTCATGCCGCACACTTACGAGCTCGTCGTCGGCGTCTTCGCGTTCTTCGTCGTCGTCCTGGTCGTCGGAAAGATTCTCGTCCCGCGTGTACAGAAGACGCTGGCCGAGCGTACCGACGCCATCGAAGGCGGCATCAAGAGGGCGGAAGAGGCCCAGGCCCAGGCCCAGGTCCTGCAGCAGCAGTACGCCGAGCAGCTCGAAGAGGCCAGGCGTGACGCGGCCCGGCTGCGCGAGGAGGCTCGCGAGCAGGCGGCGCAGATCAAGGCTGAGCTCCGCGAGGAGGCGCAGGCCGAGGCCCGCCGTCTCGTCGAGGCGGCGCACGCCCAGATCGAGGCCGACCGGCAGGCGGCGTTCGCCCAGCTCCGCAACGAGGTCGGTCGCCTGTCGACCGAGCTCGCCGGCCGCATCGTCGGCGAGTCCCTGGAGGACGAGTCGCGGCAGAGCCGCATCGTCGACCGGTTCCTCGACGAGCTGGAGAGCTCCAACGCGCAGGCGGTGCGTTAATGAGGGGCTTGAGCAGGACTTCGCTGGCAGAGGTCGAGGAGCGCTTCAACGCGGTCGCCGGTAGTGCCGACCTCGGCGCGCTCTCCGACGAGCTGTTCGCTGTCGCGGATCTGCTCGACCGCGAGCACGGCCTGCGTCGCGCCCTGTCCGACCAGTCCCGGGCCGGCGAGCAGAAGGCCGCCACGGCCCGCGCGCTGCTCCAGGGCAAGGTCAGCGAGGCCACGGTCGCCACGACCGAGGCCGCCGTCTCGGCCAGGTGGTCGCGTGCCGGCGACCTGGCCGACGTGCTGGAGCGCCTGGGCGTGGTCGCCGCCGCCGCCGAGGCGGAGGGTCAGCGCAAGCTGGACGAGGTGGAGGACGAGCTCTTCCGCTTCGGCCGCATCGTCGCCGCCAACCCGGACCTGCGCCGGGCGCTCGCCGACGCCGCCGCCCCTGAGGCGGGCAAGCGCGAGCTGCTCGCGGGTCTGCTCGGCGGCAAGGCAGCACCGACCACCCAGCGGCTCATCGCGCAGGTGGCAGTGCATCCGCGAGGACGTAGCCTGGAGACGGGGCTGGAGGAGTTCGGCCGCCTTGTGGCCGAGCAGCGCCAGCGTCTCGTGGCGGTCGTGCGCAGTGCCGTCGAGCTGACGGAGACGCAGAAGCAGCGGCTCGCCGCCTGGCTGCGCTCCTCCTACGGCCGAGACGTGCACCTGAATGTCGAGGTGGACAAGCGAGTGCTCGGTGGGTTCTCGGTCCGCATCGGCGACGAGATCATCGACACCACAATCGTGGGACGAATCGAAGAAGTCCGCCGCCGGTTGGCCGGCTAGGCGAAGAGGGAGACAGAGTAGAGATGGCGGAGCTTACGATCCGGCCGGACGAGATCCGGGACGCGCTTGAGCGCTTCGTCCAGGCGTACGAACCGGAAGGCGCCGCGCGCGAGGAGATCGGGACCGTCGTCGACGCCGGCGACGGCATCGCCCATGTCTCCGGCCTTCCCTCGGCGATGGCGAACGAGCTGCTCGAGTTCGAGAACGGCACGCGCGGCCTGGCACTGAACCTCGACACCCGTGAGATCGGTGCCGTGGTCCTGGGCGAGTTCAGCGGCATCGAGGAGGGCCAGACGGTCCGCCGGACGGGCGAGGTCCTGTCCGTGCCCGTCGGTGACGCCTTCCTCGGCCGCGTGGTCGACCCCCTGGGCAACCCCCTGGACGGCAAGGGCGCCATCGAGTCCGAGGGCCTGCGCGCCCTTGAGCTCCAGGCCCCGTCGGTCGTCCAGCGGCAGCCGGTGAAGCAGCCGCTGCAGACCGGCATCAAGGCCATCGACGCCATGACGCCGATCGGCCGCGGCCAGCGTCAGCTGATCATCGGCGACCGTGGCACCGGCAAGACCGCGATCGCGGTCGACACCATCCTCAACCAGCGCGAGGGCTGGCTGTCGGGCGACCCGGAGAAGCAGGTCCGCTGCGTCTACGTCGCCGTCGGCCAGAAGGGCTCGACCATCGCGCAGGTCAAGGCGCGGCTGGAGGAGGCCGGCGCGCTCGAGTACACGACCATCGTCGCCGCCCCCGCCTCCGACCCGGCCGGCTACAAGTACCTCGCCCCCTACACCGGCTCGGCCATCGGCCAGCACTGGATGTACCAGGGCAAGCACGTTCTCATCGTCTTCGACGACCTGACCAAGCAGGCCGACGCCTACCGCGCCGTGTCCCTGCTGCTGCGTCGCCCGCCGGGCCGTGAGGCCTTCCCCGGCGACGTGTTCTACCTCCACTCCCGCCTGCTGGAGCGCTGCGCGAAGCTCTCCAACGACATGGGCGGCGGCTCGATGACCGGTCTGCCGATCATCGAGACGAAGGGCAACGACGTCTCGGCGTTCATCCCGACCAACGTCATCTCCATCACCGACGGCCAGTGCTTCCTGGAGACCGACCTGTTCAACGCGGGTGTCCGTCCCGCGATCAACGTCGGTATCTCCGTCTCCCGAGTCGGTGGTTCGGCGCAGGTCAAGGCCATGCGCAAGGTGGCCGGCACGCTCAAGCTCTCCCTGTCGCAGTACCGCGACCTGGAGGCGTTCGCGGCCTTCGCCTCCGACCTGGACGCCGCGTCCCGAGCCCAGCTCGACCGCGGTCAGCGCCTGGTCGAGCTGCTCAAGCAGCCGCAGTACTCGCCGTTCCCGGTCGAGAAGCAGGTCGTGTCGGTGTGGGCCGGCACCACCGGTGAGCTCGACGAGGTGCCGGTCGAGGACGTGCGCCGCTTCGAGGGTGAGTTCCTCGACTACCTCGGCTCCTCCCACAAGGGTGTCTTCGACGGCATCCGGGAGACCAACGAGCTGTCCGACGACGCGGTGACCGTGCTCAAGGACGCGATCGTGGAGTTCAAGAAGGGCTTCACCACCTCCTCGGGTGAGCTGCTGGTCAAGGACGAGCCGGTGGCGCCGCTCGGTGCCGACGAGGTCGGCCAGGAGAAGATCAAGAAGGTCGTCCGTCCGGCGGCGGAGAAGTAGGACATGGGTGCCCAGCTAAGGCTGCTGCGGCGGCGGATCAGCTCGGTCAAGTCGACCGCGAAGATCACGCGCGCCCAGGAGCTCATCGCCTCTTCGCGGATCGTGAAGGCACAGATGCGGATGCAGGCGGCGCTGCCGTACGAGCGTGAGATCACTCGCGCCGTCACCGGCGTCGTCAGCAACGCGGCCAGTGTCGACCATCCGCTGACCGTGGCGAAGGAGAACCCCGCCAAGGCGGGCGTCCTCATCGTCACCAGCGACAGCGGGTTCTGTGGCGGCTTCAACGCCAACGTCCTGCGCGAGGCCGAGGCCCTGCGCGGGCTGCTGGAGGGCCGCGGCCTCAGCGTCGTCCCGTTCGTCACCGGGCGCAAGGGTGTCACCTGGCACTCCTTCCGCCAGCGGGAGATGGGCGGGCAGTGGGTCGGTTTCTCCAGGAACCCGGCTTACGCCGACGCCAAGGAGATCGCCAACACGCTGATCGACTCCTTCAAGGACGACAACGGGATCGACGAGATCCACATCGTCTCGACCGAGTTCGTCTCGATGCTGACGCAGAACGTCGTGGTCAGGCGGATCCTGCCGCTGGAGGTCGAGGAGACCGAGGCGACGGAGTCCACCACGATCCCGCCGTACTTCGAGTTCGAGCCCACGGCGGGCGACGTGCTGGAGACGCTGCTGCCGCGTTACGTGGAGTCGCGCATCTTCACCGCGCTGCTGCAGTCGGCGGCCTCCGAGGAGGCCGCGCGGCGGCGCGCGATGAAGTCGGCCACCGACAACGCCAACGAGCTGATGCGGATGCTGACCCAGCAGATGAACCAGGCTCGTCAGGCCGAGATCACCCAGGAAATCAGCGAGATCGTCGGTGGCGCCAACGCGCTCGCTGACGCCGCAGCGGGGAAAGAGTGAAATGACTGCAGAGGCTGTTGAAACTGTAGAAACCCCCGCGGCCGGCACTGGCCGCGTGGCCCGCGTCACCGGCGCCGTCGTTGACGTGGAGTTCCCCGTCGAGGGGATGCCCGAGATCTACAACGCGCTCAAGGTCGAGGTGACCCTCGGCGGCGAGACCAAGACCCTGACCCTCGAGGTCGCCCAGCACCTGGGTGACAACCTCGTCCGGGCCATCTCGATGCAGCCGACCGACGGCATGGTCCGCGGCCAGGCGGTGCTCGACACCGGCGCGCCGATCTCGGTGCCCGTCGGCGACGTCGTCAAGGGCCACGTGTGGAACGCGCTGGGCGAGACGCTGGACGTGCCGACCTCCTCGCTCAAGATCGAGGAGCGGTGGGGCATCCACCGTCCGTCGCCGGCCTTCGACCAGCTCGAGTCCCGCACGGAGCTGCTGGTCACCGGCATCAAGGTCATCGACCTGCTCACCCCGTACGTGCAGGGTGGCAAGATCGGTCTGTTCGGCGGCGCGGGCGTCGGCAAGACCGTTCTGATCCAGGAGATGATCCGCCGCGTCGCCCGTAACTTCGGTGGCACCTCGTGCTTCGCCGGCGTGGGTGAGCGCACCCGTGAGGGCAACGACCTCTGGCTGGAGATGGAGGAGGCGGACGTCCTCAAGGACACCGCGCTCGTCTTCGGTCAGATGGACGAGCCGCCGGGCACCCGTCTGCGGGTGGCGCTGTCGGCGCTGACCATGGCGGAGTACTTCCGCGATGTTCAGGGACAGGACGTGCTCCTGTTCATCGACAACATCTTCCGCTTCACGCAGGCCGGTTCCGAGGTGTCCACGCTGCTCGGCCGTATGCCGTCCGCGGTGGGCTACCAGCCGACGCTGGCCGACGAGATGGGTGTGCTCCAGGAGCGCATCACCTCGACGCGCGGTCACTCGATCACCTCCATGCAGGCGATCTACGTGCCCGCCGACGACATCACCGACCCGGCCCCGCACAACGCGTTCGCGCACCTCGACGCGCAGACCGTGCTTTCGCGGCCGATCTCGGAGAAGGGCATCTACCCCGCGGTGGACCCGCTCGACTCCTCCTCCCGGATCCTCGACCCGCAGATCGTCGGCGAGGAGCACTACCGGGTGGCCCAGGAGACCAAGCGGATCCTGCAGAAGTACCGCGAGCTCCAGGACATCATCGCCATCCTCGGTATCGACGAGCTCTCCGAGGAGGACAAGGTCACCGTCCAGCGGGCCCGCCGCATCGAGCGCTTCCTGTCGCACCCGATGTACGCGGCCGAGGCCTTCACCGGCCAGCCGGGCGAGACCGTGCCGCTGGACGAGACCATCGCCTCCTTCAAGGGCCTCTGCGCGGGTGAGTACGACCACCTGCCCGAGCAGGCGTTCTTCATGGTCGGCGGCATCGAGCAGGCCGTGGCCAAGGCCAAGGAACTCGAGCGTCGCTAAGTCGCCCTACCGGTGGTGGCGCGGTTGCGGCCGGGCCACCACCTGATCGGAAAGGAACCTACACAAGTGGCGAAGCTACGCGTAGGGGTTGTCTCACCCGAGCGTGAGATCTGGTCGGGCGAGGCCGACATGGTGATTGCCAAGACCGTGGACGGCGAGATCGGTATTATGCCGCAACACGCACCCGTGCTCGGCGTCCTCGTCGAGGGCGGCGTGCTGAAGGTGAAGCGGGAGGGCCAGGACGACCTGGTCGCCGCGGTCCACGGCGGTTTCATCTCCGTGGCCGACGACGAGGTCTCCGTGCTCGCCGAGGTGGCCGAGCTCGGTTCCGAGGTCGACGTCGCGGCTGCCCGTGACGCTCTCGACCGGGCCCAGGCCTCGATCGAGGCCAACCAGGAGGACGCTGACGCGGCCATCGAGGCGAAGCGGGCCAGGGCCCGGCTGCGCGCGGCGGGCGAAGAGGTCTGATATTACGAGCGCTAGGGGGCGGCAGGCATGGTCGAGACTTTGGTGATCTGTGCGCTGCTTGCCGCCGCTCTGGCGGTCGTGCGTTACTTCATGCTCGCGCGCCGGGGGAGCGTACCCTGCCGGCTGCGTGTCGGGCAGGGAGCCTGGCAGAGCGGCGTAGCGCGCTACGCCGACGGAGAGCTCCACTGGATTCCGCTCATGGGTGTGCGACTGAGGCCGCGCCACGCGATCGCGAGGCGCGGCCTCGTCGTTTCCCAGCGCAGGGAGATCGACGGCGGCCTGTACGCGGTCGACTGCTCCGGCTCCACCCGTGACCTGTCGCTGGCGATGAGCGCCGACGCGCTGACCGGTTTCCTGGCCTGGCTGGAGTCGGCGCCGCCGAGCGCTTACCTGGACGTCGCCTGATCAGCGGGCTTGATCAGCGGGTGCCGCCGGGCTTCCAGAGGATCTCGTCGCCCGCGTGGGCGATCCGGCACAGGATGAACAGCAGGTCCGACAGCCGGTTGAGGTAAGTCGCGGTCAGCGGGTTCATGTCGTCGTGGGTGTGCAGGGCCGCCCACGTGGTGCGTTCGGCCCGGCGTACGGTGACGCGGGCGACGTGCAGGCTCGCGGTGGCGGGGTCGCCGCCGGGCAGGATGAAGCTGCGCAGCGGCTTGAGCCGGGCGTTGAAGTGGTCGCACTGCTCTTCGAGCCGGTCGATGTAGGACTGCTCGACGCGCAGCGGCGGGAACTCGGGGTCGGCCGTGACCGGGGTGGCGAGGTCGGCGCCGAGGTCGAACAGCTCGTTCTGGACCCGTACCAGCACTTCCACGAGGTCGGCGGGCAGGGTGCCGTGCGCGAGGGCCAGCCCGAGGTGGGCGTTGGCCTCTTCCACGTCCGCGTAGGCGGCCAGTCGCGGATCGGTCTTGGACGTGCGGCTCATGTCGCTGAGCGATGTCGTGCCGTCGTCTCCGGTGCGGGTGTAGATGCGGGAGAGGACGACCGGCTTGTCCTTGTCTGCGCGCGTCATGAGCCCAGCGTAATGACAAATGTCATCCGGAACGGACGCGTAGCGCATGCCAGGCTCCTGATTTCAGCACCTACCAGGGCGAACGCCTGTTACGGGACGATTGGTGCATGACGAAGGAGAGAACCTGATGCTCGAGATCAGCGAACTGCGCAAGCGCTTCGCCGCGGCCCCCGGGGCGACCGAGGGCAAGCTCGCCCTGGACGGGATCGGCTTCACGGTCCGGCCGGGGGAAATGTTCGGGTTCGTCGGCGCGAACGGCGCCGGCAAGACGACGACGATGCGGATCGTCATGGGGGTCCTGAAGGCCGACTCCGGTTCGGTGAGCTGGCAGGGCAAGCCGCTGGGCTACGGCGAGCGGCAGCGGTTCGGCTACATGCCGGAGGAGCGCGGCCTCTACCAGAAGATGCGCGCCGGCGAGCAGATCGAGTACTTCGGCCAGCTCCACGGCCTGAGCGCGCCGGCGGCCAAGAAGGCCACCGACGACCTGCTGGAGCGGCTGGGCCTGACCGAGCGCAGGAACGACTCGGTGGAGTCGCTGTCGCTGGGCAACCAGCAGCGCGTGCAGCTCGCCGTCGCGCTGGTGCACGACCCCGAGGTGCTGATCCTCGACGAGCCGTTCTCCGGGCTCGACCCGATCGCGGTCGAGACGCTGGCCACGGCCCTTCAGGAGCGCTGCCGCGGCGGTGTCCCCGTCATCTTCTCCAGTCACCAGCTCGAACTGGTCGAGCGGCTGTGCGACTCGGTCGGCATCGTGTCGGCCGGCCGGATGGTGGCCAGCGGCACGGTGGGCGACCTGCGCGCCGCCGAGGGCGGCACGCTGCGCGTCGTGGTGCGCGGCGCGACGCCGGGCTGGGCCGACGGCCTGCCGGGCGAGCTCAGCGTGACCGGCGACCGCCACACCCTGCTCGTCGTCGCCGGCGGTGACGACCAGGAGATTCTGCGCCGCGCACTCAAGGCCGGGCACGTGGAGCACTTCGGCGTCGAGCAGCCGACCCTCACCGAGATCTTCAAGGAGGCCGTGGCGTGAACGGCATGATGCTGGTGGCCAGGCGCGAGATCGGCACCCAGGTCAGGACGCGGGCTTTCAAGATCAGCCTGCTGATCACCGCGGTGCTGGTCGGCGCGCTGGCCTTCGCCCCCAAGCTGCTCGACCGCCCCGACTCCTACACCGTGGGCACGGTCAACTCCCAGCAGCTCCCGCTGGCGCAGGCGGCGCCGGACGCCACGTTCGAGTGGCGTGCGTTCCCGGACGAGGAGGCCGCCAAGGAGGCGGTGCTCGCCGGAGACGTGGACGCCGCGCTCATCGACGGCGTCAAGGTCATCACCGACGGCGAGATCGAGACCGAGCTCGGCGTGCTCATGCAGAGCACGAACCGGGAGGTCAAGCTGGGCGCGGCCGGGGTGTCGATCCCGCCGCTGCAGATGCAGTCGGTCGGCGCCGACACCCGCTACGAGGCCGCCCGCACCGGAATCGCCGTGGTGCTCGTGCTGGTGCTCTTCATGTTGATCATCGGACAGACCATGATGGTCGCCATGGGCGTGGTCGAGGAGAAGGGCAGCCGGATCGTGGAGATCCTGCTCAGCTCGATCCGGCCGTGGCAGCTCCTCGGCGGCAAGATCATCGGGCTGGGCGTGCTCGGCCTGATCAACCTGGGCACGATCCTCGTGGTCGGCCTCGCGGCCTCGTTCGCCTCCGGCTTCGCCGCCGACTTCCCGCCGGGCATGGCGGGCATCGTGGCGGGCGTGCTGGTCTGGTTCGTGCTCGGCTACGCCTTCTTCGCCACGCTCGCCGCCGCCCTGGCCTCGCTGGTCTCCCGCCAGGAGGAGGTCGGCAACGTGATGTCGCCGCTGACCATGCTCATCATGGCCGCCTACTTCGTGGCCTTCTACGCCACCAGCGACCCGACCGGCACGCTGGCCACGATCGTGTCGTTCGTCCCGCCGTTCTCCTCCATGGTGATGCCGGTGCGGATGGCCGCCACCGAGGTGCCGCTGTGGGAGGTCGGGGCCTCGGCCGCGCTGATGATCGTCGCCGTGCTCGCCACGCTGTCCTTCGGGGCCAAGGTGTATGAGCGGGCCGTGCTGCGGACCGGCGCCCGGGTCAAGCTGGGTGAAGTGCTGCGCGCCAAGTGATGAATCCGATCGATCGGGCCCGGCGCCACACGCTGCACATGATGGCCTCCATCGTGGTGATGCTGTGGCTGTTCATCATCGGGCGGCTGTTCCTGCACGCCGAGGACGTCCACTGGCAGCGCGTCGTGCCCGGGCTGATCGCGGTGACGGCGTTCACCTGGTACTACCACCGGGCCGTCTCGGCCGTGCTGCGCGACCGCTACGCCCGGCGGGAGGTCACGATCGCCGGGGTGCTCGCGCTGGTGACCGCGAGCGCCGGCGGTGCCGACCCGATGAGCTGGGGGTTCACGCTGGCGGCCTGGCTGTCGGTGGCGGCGATCGGCGTACGGGTCCGCACCGCCACGGTCATGGCGGTGGGCACGATGGCCGCCGGGGTGCTGCTGGGCCTGGGCAACTACCTGCTGGACCCGGACGTCCTGCTCCTGCGTGACGTGACCGCCGGCCCCGTCGTGGCGTACCTGGTCTTCATCTACGGGCTGTTCTGCGTGGCGTTCCCGTGGACGAACCGGGTGTGGATGTGGATCTGGCAGCTCGCCGTCCAGGCCAGCGAGGGCAAGGAGGCGCACACACGGCTCGCGCTCGCCGAGGAGCGGCTGCGCTTCTCCCGCGACCTGCACGACCTGGTCGGCCACCAGCTCTCGGCCATCGCGGTCAAGACCGAGCTGGCGGTGCGCCTGGCCGACGCCGACACCGGGGCGGCCAAGGCGGAGATGACCGAGGTCCACGCGCTCACCAGGAAGGCGCTGAAGGAGCTGCGGCAGGCCGTGCGCGGCTACCGCGAGCTTGACTTGGGCGCGGAGCTGAATAGCGTGAAAGGGGTCCTGGAAGCGGCGGGGGTGCGCTGCGAGACGCGCCTGCCCCACCGCGAGCTGCCCGAAGGCGTGGCGCCGGTGTTCGCCTACGTCGTCCGCGAGGCGGTGACCAACGTGCTCAAGCACAGCACGGCCACCTTCTGCGACATCCTCATCCGGTTCACCGACGAGGAGGCGGAGGTGCGGGTCCGCAACGACGGGGCGACCGGCCGCAGCGGCGACGAGCTGGGCAGCGGCCTTTCGGGGCTGGCCGAGCGGGTGGGCGCCGTGCGGGGCACGCTGACGGCCGGTCCGGTCGACGACGGGCACTTTCTGCTGCGAGCGGTCGTGTCGTTGCCGATTGCTGGGTAGTGGGAAGGTGTCGGGGTTCGCCCCGGCGCACGTTGTTCTGAGGAGGTGGCATGCGCGTCCGGGGCAATCCGAAGGCACAGGTGGTGCGGACCGGTCAGCGGCTCGACGCGGGGACGTCGGCGGGCGTGCGGACGATGCTGCACGAGGCCGTCGACTCCGGCGAGGGCGACCTGATCCTCGACCTCTCCAAGCTGGAGATGATCGACGCCACCGGTCTCGGAGTGCTCGTGGGCACGCATCGGCTCGCGCTGAGCGCGCAACGCCGCCTCGTCCTTCGGGGGGTGCCCCCGCGGATCATGCGGATACTTGCGGTGACCCGGCTGAATCGGGTGCTCCACGTCGAGGTGACGCACGCCGCGGTGGCCTGAGCGACACATATCGGACCGGGTGGCGATCAGCCGCCGCCCGCTCCCTTCAGGTCCTGCCCCGCAGCCTGGCCAGCGTGGCCGGCGTCTGGGCGTCCAGCCAGTCGGCGAGCTGCTCGAACGACACGCAGCGCACCTCCTGCCGGGTGCAGACCCGGTCCATCAGCCCGAGCAGCGCCCGCTGGTAGATGCCGCCGTTCCAGCTCGCGAAGTGGTGGCCGATGAACACCGGGGCCCGGTCGGTGCGCAGCGAGCGCTCCACGGCGCGCTCGTAGGCGCGGCCCGCCTGCCGCTCCCAGCGGTCCCGTAGCCGCCGCGGGCCGGGCCTGGCGCCGCTCTGCACCGCGTAGAGGTTGTAGTCCATGGCGAGCACCTGTCGGCCGCCCACGTCGATGCCCGGCAGCGGGAACTGCCACAGGCCCGCCCGCTTGCGCGGCCAGGCCGCCACGCCGGTGCCCGACGCGTCGTAGCGCCACCCGTACGAGCGGAAGGCCCGGAACATCGCCTGCCGGTCACCTTGCAGGCAGGGGGTACGGCCGCCGCGGATGGCCTCGCGGACCCGGAACGGCAGGTCGGGCAGGTGCGTCAGGCCGGAGTTGCGCCGCCAGTCGGTGACGAAGCGGTGGAACTGGCGGATCTCGCTGCGCCAGTCGGCGGCCGACCAGGAGTTGACGCCGCGGCTGCCGCAGAAGTGGCCGTTGAAGTGGGTGCCGATCTCGTGGCCGGCGTTCCAGGCGGCGGTCAGCTCGCGGGCCTGCAGCCGCATCCGGGCGGGCCGCTGGAAGCCGATGTCGGAGCTGCCGCGCCGGTGGCCGGGGGGACGGTAGAGGCGGCGGTGGTCGGAGGGCAGGAGGTAGACGCCGGACAGGAAGAACGTCAGGGTGGCCCGGTTGCGGGCCGCGGACTCGCGGAAGGCGCGGAACCAGCCGTTGCCCACCCCGGCACCGTCGAAGGAGATGACCACGAACTGGGGTGGCCGTTCGCCGTCGGCGAGACTGCAGCGCACGCTTTCGCACCAATCGCGCCGGGTGGCCGTCTCCTGGACGGCCTTTTCCCCGGGCGGCTCGCTAGGTGTGCTGATTTGCCGGACTTGTCCGGCGCAGGAGGTGGTCGTCGCTATAAGGAAAATGCCGATAATCCCGCGTATCACTCGGCCATGAAACCACGGTGCGTAATCAAATCATCACGACGCTCCGAGCGACCGGCCGAAGATGTGCACGGCCACGGCCACCAGTTCGTCGATCTCGGGCGGATCATCTGCCAGGAGCCATTCGATGAGTAGCTCCTGAAGCGCCCCAATTACGCCGAGCGCCACCAGGCGCCGATTCGCCACGATGGCCGCCGGGAATTCGGCCGAGGCGTCCTCCACGAGGCGGGCGAAGGAGTCGATGGCGCGCTGCCGGGACGCCGAGAGGATGTCGCCGCTCCGGCGCACCTCGACGTGCATGATGCGGGCCCGGCGCCAGTCAGCAGTAGCGAACTCGATATATGCCCGTATCCCCGCTTTGATCCGCCCGTCGAGTGTGTTAGGCGCATCTTGTAACGCTTTGGCCACGACGGCCAGGCTTTCCTCCACGCACCGCTCGTGGAGGACCTGAAGGAGTTCCTCCTGGCTGCTGAAACATTCATAGAAGGCGCGGTTGGAGATCCGCGCCTCCGAGCACAGCCTTTCGATCGTCGTGACCGTGAAACCTGGTTTCGCGTATAGCGTGTAGGCGGCTGTCATCAGCCGCTCGCGTCTGTCCGCCAGCCTTTGCTCAGCCGACATTCCCCGGTAAGACCGGTTCACATTCCACCCGTCCGCATGATCGTGGCCCCCGAGCACACAATTATGGATGGATGATCGCATTAGGGAAAGAGTATGAAGATTATCTCTTACGTCGGCCGTGCAAGAACGTGACAAGTCTGATCAGCCGCTCAAGCTCTTGCTCGCCTCTGGTGAACGAGGTCAGGTTCATCCCCGGCAGCGCGAACCGCTGACGGGAGACCGCCTTGGGCCGGGCGAACTCGCGCAGCCCGTCGGCGCCGTGGATGCGCCCGAACCCCGAGTCTCCCACCCCGCCGAACGGCAGCGCGGGCACTCCGGCGAACGAGATGACCGAGTTGACGGCCGTCATCCCGGTCCGCATCGCGCGGGCCAGCTCCATCGCCCGGCGCCTGTTGCGCGAGAACACCGTGCCCGCCAGCCCGTACGCCGAGGCGTTGGCCAGCTCCAGCGCCTCGTGCACGTCACGGGTGCGCCGTACGGTGATCGTCGGCCCGAACGTCTCCTCGCGGACGGCGGGGGAGTCCTCCGGCACGTCCGCCACGATCACCGGGTCGACGAACGGCGCCCGCACCGAGTCCGGCCCGCCGGTGACCACCGTGCCCGACTTGGCGGCCTCGTCGATGTGCCGCCTGATGACGTCGAGCTGGCCCGGCATGGTGATCGGCCCGTAGTGCTCGCCCGCCCGGACCGAGGCGGCCCGCTGCGACAGCTCGCGCATGAACGGCTCGTAGACCGCGTCGACCACGTACACCCGCTCGACGCCCACGCACGTCTGCCCGGCGTTGGACAGCGCGCCCCACAGGCACGCGTCGGCGGCGGCCTCCAGGTCGGCGTCGGCGTCGACGATGAACGCGTCCTTGCCCCCGCACTCGATCACCACCGGCGTCAGGTTCTCGGCGCAGGCCGCCATGACGCGCTTGGCCGTCGCCGTCGAGCCGGTGAACGCGACCTTCTTGACCCGCGGGTCGCGGGCCAGCGCCGCGCCGGTCTCGCCCAGGCCGGTCACCGTCTGGAAGATCGGGTGCTCCGGCACCGCCTCGGCGACCAGCTCCGCCATCCGCACGCCGACGCCCGGCGTGAGCTCGCTCGGCTTGAACACGACCGCGTTGCCCGCCGCCAGCGCGTAGGCGATCGAGCCCATCGGCGTGAAGACCGGATAGTTCCACGGCCCGATCACGCCGACGACGCCCAGCGGCAGGTACTCGAGGCTGGCCGCCAGGTTGACGCCGATCATGCCGGTCGCGACGCGCCGCCTGCGCAGCACCTTCTCGGCGTGCCTGGCCGCCCAGTCGAGGTGCGTGATGGCCAGCACGATCTCCAGCGTGGCGTCGCCGACCGGCTTGCCCGTCTCCTCGTGCACCAGGGCGGCCAGCTCCCGCAGGTGGCGGGTGACGACCGCCTTGGCGTCGAGCAGCCGCCGCCGGCGCCCGGCGTGACCCAGCCCGCCCCACCAGGCGGCGGCCGTCTCCGCCCGCGCCACGGCCGCGCCGACCGCCTCGGCGTCCTGGTTGGGATGGCTGCCGACGACCGCGCCGGTGGCCGGGTTGAGCGAGTCGAACGTGAGCGTCGTCATGGCGTCACGATAGACCGGTAAATCAGTACTTACTAGAAGAGCGTGGGGTTCTCCGGCTCGATGCCGCGCAGGGCGTCGTAGTCGAGCGTCACGCAGTCGATGCCGCGGTCGGCCGCCAGCACCCGCGCCTGCGGCTTGATCTCCTGCGCGGCGAACACGCCCCGCACCGGCGACAGCAGCGGATCGCGGTTGAGCAGCTCCAGATAGCGGGTGAGCTGCTCGACGCCGTCGATCTCACCGCGGCGCTTGATCTCCACCGCCACCGTGGCGCCGCCGCCGTCACGGCACAGGATGTCGACCGGGCCGATGGCCGTCATGTACTCGCGCCGGATCAGCGAATAGCCCTCGCCCAGCGTGGTGATGTGCTCGGCCAGCAGCTCCTGGAGGTGCGCCTCGACGCCGTCCTTGATCAGGCCAGGGTCGACGCCCAGCTCGTGGCTGGAGTCGTGCAGGATCTCCGCCATCGTCAGGACCAGCTTCTCGCCGGTCTTGCCGTGGGTGACGGTCCAGGTGCCGTCGTCCTCCTTGAGCTTGCACGGCGGATTCATCCAGTTGAGCGGCTTGAAGGCGCGGTCGTCGGCGTGAATGGACACGCTGCCGTCAGCCTTGATGAGAACGAGCCTCGGCGCCATCGGCAGGTGTGCCGTGAGCCGTCCGATGTAATCCACGCTGCATCGCGCGATGACCAGCCGCATGACTGGCAACCCTATCGGCTCTGGAAAACTACAGGTATGGCGTTCGAAATGGTGGGAGTGGTCGGGCTCGGCACGATGGGGGCCGGGATCGCGGAGGTGTTCGCACGGGCCGGGCTGCGGGTGATCGGCGTCGAGGCCGACGCCGACGCCCTGGCCAGGGGGCGCGGCCACCTGGAGAGATCGACGCAACGGGCGGTCGACAGAGGCAGGCTCGACGGCCCCGGCCGGGACCGGATCCTCGGCCTGATCACGCTGACCACCTCACGCGAGGACCTGCGTGACGCCGACCTGGTCGTCGAGGCGATCCCGGAGATCCTCGACCACAAGATCGGCCTGTTCCGCGACCTCGACCGGATCTGCAAGCCGCAAACGGTGCTGGCCACCAACACCTCCTCGCTCCCGGTCACCGCGCTGGCCGCCGCCACCGGCAGGCCGGGCCGGGTCGTGGGCCTGCACTTCTTCAACCCGGCACCGGTCATGAAGCTCGTCGAGGTCGTCGGCACCGTCGTGACCGACGACGGGCTGCCCGCCGAGATCGCCGAGCTGGCCGCCCGGCTGGGCAAGACCCCGGTGACCGTCGGCGACCGCGCCGGGTTCGTGGTCAACCGGCTCCTGCTGCCCTACCTCAACCACGCCGCCGTGCTGCTGGAGCAGTGCGTGGCGGGGCGCGACGACATCGACGCCGCCATGACCCGCGGCGCCGGGCTGCCGATGGGCCCCTTCCAGCTGCTCGACCTCATCGGCCTCGACACCGCGTACGAGGTGATGGGGGTGCTGTTCGACGAGACCCGCGACCGGCGGCACGCCCCCGCGCCGCTGCTGCGCGAGCTCGTCGCCGCCCGGCTGCTCGGCCGCAAGACCGGGCGCGGCTTCCACGGCGACGAGCCGATGCGCCGCGAGCCCGAGAAGTCGTCGGTGATCACCTTCGGCGTCGACGGGCCCGACCCCGCCGGGATCGGCGAGCGGTTGCGCGCGGCGGGCTTCAAGTCCTCCGACGAGCCCGAGGTGATCCTGCGGGCCGCCGACCGGCCGGTGATCGAGCACGCCGTCCAGCTGCGCGACCCGGCCAAGCTTGTCGGCGTGCGCGTCGTCGGCGACCGCGTCGCCGAGCTCGCCGCCACCATCCTCACCTCGCCGGAGGCCGCGCGCTGCGCCCGCGACCTGATGAAGGTGATCGGGCTGACGCCCGTCGCCTGCCGCGACCGGGCCGGCTTCGTCACCGACGCGCTGCTCTACCCCTACCTCAACGACGCCGTGCGCATGTACGAGTCGGGCTACGCCTCCATCGGCGACATCGACACCGCCATGAAGCTGGGCTGCGGCTACCCGGCGGGGCCGTTCGAGACGCTGGAGACGATCGGCCTGGCCGTGGTGCGCGACGGGCTGCGCGCCCTCTACGCCGAGTACCGCGAGCCCGCCTACGCCCCCGCGCCGCTGCTCGACCAGCTCGTCACCGCCGGCGTGCGCGCCTTCCCCCGGCCATGAGCCCGCGCCGCGCCCGCCGCAAGGAGTCCACCCGGCCGATCGCCTTCCCCAGCGCCACCGACCGGGTGGAGGAGTGGCCCGACGGGGAGTGGAAGGTGCGCGCGCTCAGCGGCGCCTCCTCGGCCAAGAACTACCGCTGTCCCGGCTGCGACCAGGAGATCCGCACCGGCCAGCCGCACCTGGTGACCTGGCCCAACTGGACGGGCGGCGACGAGGAGCGCCGCCACTGGCACACGGTGTGCTGGCGCAAGAGACGTGACCGCGGCCCCGGCCGCAGCCGCTACTGAGAGGAACGACGTGGAGATTCGCGCGGCGAGCGTGCTGCCCGCCCGGCGGGAGCCGATCGAGCTGCACACCGGTGACGGCCTGACCCTGGTCGGCGAGCTGGCCCAGCCCGAGGACCGGCCCCCCGTGGCGACGCTGGTGACGTTGCACCCGCTGCCCACGCACGGCGGGTTCATGGACAGCCACGTGTACAAGAAGGCCGCCAACCGGCTGCCCGCCCTGGCCGGGATGGCGGTGCTGCGCTTCAACACGCGCGGCACCTCGTCCGAGCGCGGCACCTCCCAGGGCGCGTTCGACGGCGGCGAGGGCGAGCGGTTCGACGTGGCCGCGGCGCTGGAGTACGCCGAGTATCACGACCTGCCGCGCGTGTGGGTGGTCGGCTGGTCGTTCGGCAGCGAGCTGGCGCTCAAGTGGGCGCACGACCCGCTGGTGGAGGGCGCGATCCTGCTCTCCCCGCCGCTCCACAGGGCCACCGACGACGACCTCGACGCCTGGGCGGCGTTCGGCCGGCCGCTGGTGGCGCTGGTGCCGGAGTTCGACGACTACCTGCGTCCGGAGGAGGCCAGGCGGCGCTTCGCCCGGGTACCGCAGGCGGAGGTCGTCGGCGTCGACGGGGCCAAGCACCTGTGGGTGGGCGAGCCGTACGTGCGCGTCGTCCTGAACGAGATCGTCCGGCGCGTCGTGCCGGAGGCGTACCCCCTGCCGACGGAGGTCTGACCGCGCTAGAATCTTGTTCGGTCCCGAGCGAGGAGGCACGATGGGCGCGTTTGCCCTCGACGGTAAGAAGGCCCTGGTCACCGGGGCGTCCAAGGGGATCGGCAAGGCCATCGCGCTCGCCTACGCCGAGGCGGGCGCGGACGTGGCGCTGGTCTCACGCAACGCCGAGTCGCTGGCCGGGGTCGCCAAGGAGGTCGAGGCGCACGGCCGGCGGGCCGTCGTCATCCCCGCCGACCTGACCAGCAGGGAGGCGGCCGGCGAGGCCGTCACCCGGGCCGTCGACGGGCTCGGCCACCTCGACGTCGTGGTCAACAACGCGGGCGGCTCCAACTTCCTCGTCGAGTTCAAGGACCTGCGGCTGTCGGGCTGGGACAAGATCATGCGGCTCAACCTCGACTCCGCCATGGCCGTCTGCCACGCTGCCGCGCCCCACCTGCTCGGGCGCGGCAGCGGGTCCGTCATCAACGTCGCCTCCGTCGCCGCGCTCGGCGCCCCCTTCCTGGCCCCGTACGCCGCCGCGAAGGCCGGGCTGGTCGCGCTCACCAAGACGCTCGCGCTCGAATGGGCGCAGGCCGGGGTGCGGGTCAACGCGCTGTGCCCCGGCTGGACCGCCACCGACCTCAACCGCAACCTGTGGGAGGACGAGGCCAGCAACCAGGCCACGGTGGCGGGCGTGCCGATGCGGCGCTGGGGGACCCCCGAGGAGATGGCCCAGCCCGCCGTCTTCCTCGCCGCCCCGGCCAGCGCGTACGTGACCGGACAGGTGCTGTTCGTCGACGGTGGCGCGACAGCCGCGTAAACCGGTCAGGTAAATCCGGTATATCGGTCTATCGGGCGGAGTGATTGTCGCGGGGAACGAGGCTACCTTGTGTGAGTGCAGCTCTACACGAGATCAGCCGGGACCGGGCTCCCGGTCGTCCTGCTCCACGCGTTCCCGCTCTCGTCGGCCATGTGGCTGGCGCAACGGGAAGGGCTGGCCGGCTCCTGCCGCGTCATCACCCCCGACCTGCGCGGCTTCGGCGGATCACGCCTCGGCGACGACGAGCCGTCGGTCGAGGTGATGGCCGACGACGTCGCCCGCGTGCTCGACGCCGAAGGCATCGACCGGGCCGTGGTCGGCGGACTGTCGATGGGCGGCTACGTCACGATGGCCTTCTGCCGCCGCCACCCCGACCGGTTGCTCGGCGTCATCCTGGCCAGCACCAAGGCCGGGCCCGACACCGAGCCCGTCCGCGACAACCGCGAGCGCATCGCCCAGGCAGTCCTCGCCGACGGCAACGACGTGCTCGTCACCGACGTGCTGCCCACCCTCATCGGGCCCACCACCCGCCAGCGCAGGGCGATGGTGTTCGGGCGCGTCAAGGGCCTCGTGCAGTCGGCCCCGCCCCAGGCCGTCGCCTGGGCCCAGCGGGCGATGGCCGCCCGGCCCGACTCCTTCGACACGCTCGGCGCGCTCAAGGTGCCGACGCTCGTGCTCGTCGGCGAGGAGGACGAGCTCGCGCCGCTGCCCGAAGGCGAGGCCATGGCCAGGGCCGTGCCCGACAGCCGCGTCGAGGTCATCCCCAAGGCCGGCCACCTGACCGCCGTCGAGCAGCCCGAGGCGTTCAACGCGGCGGTCGAGCGCTTCCTCAGCTCCGAGCTTGCCTCGGGATCACGACCTCGCGAATGATCAGCGCGATCGCCGCCGCCACCGGGATCGCCAGCAACGCGCCCACGATCCCCAGCAGCGCCCCGCCGAACAGCGCGGCGATCACCGTCACCGCCGGCGTCACGTTCACCGACTGCTTCATGATCCGCGGGTAGATCAGGTAGTTCTCCACCTGCTGGTAGATCAGGAAGAAGATCGCGCACGCGATGCCGGCGGGCACCGAGCCGAGCAACGCCACGCTCGTCACCACCACGGCCCCGATCGTGGCGCCCACCAGCGGGATCAGGTCGGTCAGCGCCACGATCAACGACAGCGCCAGCGCGTACTCGACCCCGGCGATCGACAGGAAGATCCACGTGATCACGCCCGCGATCACCGAGATGAGCACGTTGCCCGCCACGTAACCGCCGATCCCCGCGAGAATCTGCTCGCTGATCGCGCTCGTGCGCTCCCGCCGCGACGCCGGCACCAGCTTGAGCAGATACGCCTTGATCGTGTGCAGCGAGCCCAGGAAGTAGAGCATGAGCACCAGCAGCGTCACCGTCGTGAACAGCCCGTCGAGCACCACCAGCCCCGCGCCCACGACCCCGCTCGCCAGCGACGCCGCCAGCGTGCCCGTCACGAACGAGGCGAGCTGCTGCAGGATCTGATAGTCGGCCTCCAGCGCCCGCACCGTCGGATGCGCCCGCAACTCGGCGACATACCCCGGCACCGCCTGGACGAAATCGGACAACTGCTGGCTGACCGGCGGCACCACCGCCAGGCCGAACAGCGTGAACGCCACGATCACCGCCGCGAACACGATCGAGATCGCCCACCGCCTGGCCATCCCGCGCCGCTGCAACGCCTCCACCGCCGGGTTGAGCCCCACCGCCAGGAACATCGCCACGATCACCAGGATGATCGTGCTCAGCGAGCTGACGACCATCTGCGCCAGCCCGATCGCCGTCAGCACCCCCAGCCCGCCCACCAGCCCGAACAGGAACGGCCCCCGGGCCAGCGGCTTGCCCGGCAGCCCGTACGGCGGCGGTGGCGGCGCCGGCGGGCTGTCGTCGGCGGCGGGCTTCGGGGACTCGACGTCAGTCGTCACCGGGCGGGCTCCTGCGGAGGCGGGGGCGTGAACAGAAAGAGAGCCTAGCGACCTTCGCGGTCGCCAGGCTCTCTCCGGCTGCCAGATCAGCCCCCGTGCATGTCGCCCATGTCAGCTCGTCGTGGCTACTCCTGCCACCACTCGGCGTCGTCCTCGGACTTGGTCTCCGCCTTGGCCGTGGCCGGAGCCGGGGCCGGACGCTCCTCGACCGGGTCGGGCGCCGGAGCGGCGATCGCCGGCTTCGGCGGGGCCGCGGTGACCGCGGGCTCCGGCTCCAGGCCCGGCAGGGCCGCGCCGCCCAGGAGCTGACGCAGCTGGGCCAGGTGGCTGGTGATGCTGTCACGCTGCCGGGTCAGCTCGTCGACCTGACGCTGCATCGACGTGCGGGTGCGCTCGGCCTCGTTCTTGGCCTCGGTGACGATCGTCTCGGCGCTGCTCTTGGCGTCGGCGACGATCTGCTCCGAGCTCTTACGGGCATTGGCGACCAGCTGCTTGGCGTGCAGATCGGCCTCGCGGCGGGTCTGGTCGGCCTGCTGTGTCGCCTTCGTGGCCCGGGACTCCGCCGTCGCGGCGCGCTGCTCGGCCTCCGCGACCAGCTTCTGCGTCGCCGCCTGCGTGGTGGCGTGGCGCTCGGCCTCCTGGCGCTCCGCCTCCTCGCGGCGCGACGCCAGCTGGATCTCGAACTCCGCCTCGTCCTGCGCCCGCTTGGCCTCCGACTCCTCCAGCACGCGCTGTGCCTGCGCGCGCATCTCGTCGGCCTGACGCTTGGCGGTGGTCAGCACCTCGTCACGCTCACGCTTGGTCGAGGCGCGCAGCTGCGCGACCTCCCGCTCCGTGGTCGTGCGCAGCTTGGCGATCTCGCGCTCGGCGTCGGCCCGCTTCTCCGCCACCTCGTGGTCGGCGGTCGCGCGCAGCTTGGCGACCTCCCGCTCGGTCGTGGCGGTCAGCTCGTCGGCCTCCCGGCGGGCCGTCGAACGGATCTCCTCGGCATCCCGCTCGGCGCTGGTGCGCATCTCCTCGCTCTCGCGAGTGGCCTGCGCCCGCTTGTCGGCCGCCTCGGCCTCGGCGGCGGCCCGCAGATCGGCGGCCTCCACCTTGGCGGCGGCCTTGATCTCGTTGGCCTCCGCCCTGGCCGCCTGCACGAGCTCGGTGGCCTGCTCCTCGGCCAGCCGCAAGAGCTGCTCGATGCGCGCGCCCAGACCGGAGTAGGTGGGACGCTCCTGCTCCTGGAGCTGGCGCTGGGAGTCGGACAGATCGCGCTGCAGGCCGGAGACCTGCTCGCGGGCCTGCCGCAACTCGGCGTCGAGCTGCTTCAGATGATCGTGCACCTGGTGCCGGTCATAACCGCGGAGCACGACGTCGAACTCGCGGGCTGGGGCATCCTCGAAGAAGTTGTTGAGCTGGGCGTCGATGTCGGACTGCATGGAGGCTCGATCCTGGGTTGTCGAGACGGCTACACGGGCCGGACGGGGGGTTCGGGGCACCCGAGCCAGGAGCCTGTGCCTCGCGGCAGGCTCCTCGTCCGGTGGAAAGCCAGCGTACTCCGCACTTGCCGCGTGCGAAGCCCCGTCCAGGTTTCTGCGTGACTAGTTACAAATGAACGATTTTTGCGTTAGCTAGGGCCTAGTCGCCTGAACCAACTCCGTGAGCATTCCTCCAACATCCTTGGGGTGCAGGAACGCGATCTGCGACCCCATCGAGCCATGCCTGGGACGCTCGTCGAGCAACCGGACGCCCCTGTTACCGATCTTACCCATCGCCTCGGCGACGTCCGGAACCCCGAACGCCACGTGGTGCACTCCCTCACCCCGCTTGGCCAGGAATTTCCCGACCGGCGAATCGGGCGAGAGCGGCTCCAGCAGCTGGATGTAGGAGCCCCCGCCCTCGCCGTCGGCGACGTGCAGCATGGCCTCCTTGACGCCCTGCTCCTCGTTGACCTCCCGCGCCACGACGGTCAGCTCGAACGTCTCGGCGAACAGCCGGATCTTCTCCTCGAGGTCGTGACAGGCGATCCCGATGTGGTCGATACGCATGAACATGTGTGGCCAACCTCCATAGCGGACACCCGGCGATGCGTGGGTATCGTGTCAAAGAATCCACCGTGCGCACAGGAGGCCCGCCATGTCTGGTTCCGTCATCGTCGCCGGAGCTCGCACCCCAATCGGCAAGCTGCTAGGCGCCCTGTCCGGGCTGTCGGCCGTGGAGCTCGGGGGGATCGCCATCAAGGCGGCCCTGGAGCGGGCCGGGGTGTCGCCGGAGGACGTGGAGTACGTGATCATGGGGCAGGTGCTCCAGGCGGGGGCGGGGCAGATCCCGTCACGCCAGGCGGCGGTCAAGGCGGGCATCCCGATGACCGTGCCGTCCGTCACGATCAACAAGGTGTGCCTGTCGGGGCTGGACGCCATCGCGCTGGCCGACCAGCTGATCCGCGCCGGTGAGTTCGACGTGGTCGTGGCCGGTGGCATGGAGTCGATGACCAACGCGCCGCACCTGCTGCCGGGCCTGCGCAAGGGCGTCAAGTACGGGGGTTCGCAGGTCGTCGACTCGATGGCGCACGACGGGCTGTTCTGCGCCTTCGACCAGTGCGCCATGGGCGAGTCGACCGAGCGGCACAATGCCAGGCTCGGCATCGGCCGCGAGGAGCAGGACGAGGTGTCGGCCCGTTCGCACCAGCTCGCCGCCGCGGCCGCCAAGAACGGCGCGTTCGAGTCGGAGATCGTGCCGGTGGAGATCCCGCAGCGGCGGGGCGAGCCGATCGTGGTGAAGGACGACGAGGGCGTGCGCGGCGACACCTCGGTCGAGGCGCTCGCGCGGCTGCGGCCGGCGTTCGCGGCCGACGGGACGATCACCGCCGGGTCGGCGTCGCAGATCTCCGACGGGGCGTGCGCGGTGGTCGTGATGTCCAAGGCCAAGGCCGAGGAGCTGGGGCTGCCCTGGCTGGCGGAGATCGGCAGGCACGGCAACGTCGCCGGGCCGGACGCCTCCCTGCAGTCGCAGCCGGCCAACGCCATCAAGCACGCCCTGGGCAAGCAGGGTCTCATGCCCGGCGACCTGTCGCTGGTGGAGATCAACGAGGCGTTCGCCAGCGTGGTCATCCAGTCGGCGAAGGAGCTCGGCGTGCCGAGGGAGATCGTCAACGTCAACGGCGGCGCGATCGCGCTCGGTCACCCCATCGGGGCGTCGGGGGCCCGCCTGGTGCTGACGCTGGCCCACGAGCTGAGGCGCCGGGGCGGCGGTCTCGGCGCGGCCGGGCTGTGCGGCGGCGGCGGTCAGGGCGACGCGCTGATCATCAACGTGCCCGCGCAGGACGTGTCCGAGTAGCGGGGCCGGGTCCCAGCAGCAGGACGCACCCATATAAGGGCGCATCCGTATATGTCGTGAGAAAAGGGGCGCCCCGCTCTCCAACCCAGGAGAGCGGGGCGCGGGTTCAGGGCGGTTGATGCGCCCGGCCGCGAGGGAGGTTGCGGCCGGGCGTTCTTGGGGCGGTCATGACGAGAGCAGGCGGGCGAAGACGGAGCGGTGGCGGCCCCCGCCGCGCTGCTCCTTGACGGCCTGACGGACCCTGCGGTGCTCGGCGGCGGCCTCGCGCAGCTCACGCGCGTGGTTCTGCATGACTACGTATTCGAACTCGGCGTTCATGGAGAGTGCTCCTTGGTTGTTGTTTCCCTGCACTCTCAAGAATGGTCCTAAGGCCCCGGGCGACACATCGGGCGGATGCCTTATCTGCCCCGGTCCGGGGGCCTAGAGGGTACTTAGGACGGCGCCGGGCACGGCGGGCACGGCCTAAGGCTCCCCGGCGTAGCTGACGGTGACCTTGGTGAAGCCCAGTGACCTGAGCAGGCCCTCCAGCATGGCGCGGGTGTTGGCGTCGGCGCGGCTGCGCAGGTCGCTGGCCACGGCCGCGTCGGCGATCTTCTTCTCCGCGAGCACGTACAGCTCCCGCTGGTCGCCGGGGGAGGACGACAGGAAGTCCTGGACCCGGTCGATCAGCCCGCGCTGCTGGGCGAAGACGTAGGAGCGGGTGTTGTCCAGGTTGGGCTTCTCCAACTGGGCGCGCGGCAGGCGCACGTCAGCCCGGGTGCGGTCCTCCGACACGGTGATGGCGTCCTTGGCCAGGGTGGAGAAGTCCACGTAGGCGTCGACGCTGCCCGCCCCCACGAACAGCGTGCGGCTGCCCTTGACCGCGTCCGGGAGGAAGTTGGCGTCCTTCTCCAGGTCCACCACGACCTGGAAGGAGCCGGTCGCGGCCTCGTACCGGCTCATGTCCTTGATGGACTGGAGCAGGGCCGGACCGGAGCGGTCGATCGCGCGCTCGCCGAGCGGGTTGAGCCAGGTCCAGGCCACGCGGCCGGCCACCACGAGCAGAACCGCCAGGACCAGCAGCCCGGCCAGATATCGCCACCTGCGGCGCCGCCGGGGGGTTGGCGCGGGCGGCGCCGTACGGGATGTCGTCATGCTGCTTGACTACCCGAGGAGAGATCATCAGTGCCACCCGTGGGGTGACATCTTCGGTCCCCAGCCCGGAGAGGCGCTCGGGTCGGGGTAGACCGGGTAGACCTGGGGGCTGCTCGCGGTGTCGGGCTCGGTGGCGACCGGGGTGGCCACCTGGACGGACGTGCCGGCCGGGCCGCCGCCGAAGTGGGTGGTCGACAGCTTGCAGGTCTGGAAGTCGCTGAAGAACATCCGCAGCCACTCGCGGCGCTGGTGCTCGTTGAGCCCGGAGAACCAGGCGGCGGCGTACTCGTGCTCCAGCAGCGGGCCGCCGGGCAGCGGCTCGCCGCGCAGCCACGCCATCACGATCTCCCGGTAGCCGTCGGCGGGTCGGCCGTGGCAGCGGGCGGCCAGCGCGTCGAGGTATTCGCGCGCGGCCTCGTCGGCGAAACCGGCCGACAGGTCGGGCAGGTGGATCGGCGCCAGCCCGGACGACGGCGTGAGCGGGTCGTCCAGCGGACGCTGCTCGACGCGGGTGAACGCGGCCGGCGTCTCGGCCAGGCGGGAGGCGATCTCGGTGAACGCCGCCCCCAGCTCGGTGAGCCCGGCGCGCATGCCGGGATGGACGCAGACCGTGATCGGCCACTCCTGGCAGCTGTAGGCGATCTCCTGGGCGGCGGCGGGCTTCGGCTCGGCCAGCACCCGCGCGACCCCGGTGCCCGCGAGCAGCACCGCGAGCAGCGCGAACGCCAGCACCAGCGCCTGCCGGGTCACCAGCGCCGCCCAGCCCAGCAGCAGCGCGCAGGTGACGCCCAGCAGCCAGATGATCTGGTTGAGGAAGATCGTCCCGCTGAGCCCCTGGAACAGGTCGTACGGCTCGCCCGTGCCCGGCGCCAGCCGGTCGGCCCAGCCCTCGCCGTCGGCCAGCCAGGTGAACAGCCCGTAGCAGGCCAGGCCGGCGATCGGCGGCGTGACCGCGTACGGCAGCACCCAGCCGGCCACCCACCCGATCACCGAGTAGAGCGCCAGCCCCGCCATGCCCATGCCGAGGCCCGACAGGCTCAGCCGCCCCGACTGCTCGGTCAGCACCGTCTTGACGGCCAGCACCAGCACGGTCGCGGCGAACGAGCCCAGCACCACCACCAGGATGGCCAGCGGCGCCCGCAGGGCTCGCCAGGTCGTCAGCTGCAGGCCGCGTGACGCCCGGCGCTTGCGCAGCGCCACCCAGGCGGCGAACGCGGCGGCGACGGGCCCGGTCAGCCGGAGCGATCCGATGACCGCGGCCACGATGTTCTCCCAGGCGTCGACGCCAGGGATCAGGACGCTCCACGCCGCGACCAGGCCGAGAGCGAGGAGCACGGCCACCGTGACGGCCGCGCTCTGTCTCAGCTCCTCCCGTGAAACGCCCCCGTGCTCACGCACCCTTGTCCCCGTTGAAGTTCATCAAAGCACCCCCCGTGCCCCGTAGGCGCGGCGAAGCGGTCAGGCCCGGCCGTCCCCACGGCTGATGGACTTGGCTTCCCCGTCACCATTCGATGCGAGAACCATAACTGAGCGTGATGATTGCCGCCCGGATTCTTGGCCAAGCGAAGAATCCGATCGCGCTCCGTAAGCGCACGAACCTGGACGAGCAGCGCGCTACCGTAGCGCTGTGTCGCAGCCCAAGCCCCTCAACCTGCCGTTCGATCCCATCGACCGTGCCGCGGAGTCCTGGCGCGCTCACTTCGGTCCCTCTTCCGCCATGGCCGCCGTCACGTCGATCATGAGAGCGCATCAGATCCTGCTGTCGCAACTTGACTCGCTCCTGAAGCCGTACGACTTGACCTTCGCCAGGTACGAGGCTCTGGTTCTCTTGACCTTCAGCCGGACCGGGGCGCTGCCGCTTTGGAAAATCGGGGAGCGGCTCATGGTCCACCCGACCAGCGTCACGAACACGGTTGACAGGCTCGAAAGGTCCGGCCTGGTCCGCCGCATGCCCAATCCGCGGGACGGCCGTGGTGTGCTCGCCGAGATCACCGAGGCGGGCCGTGACGTCGTGCGGCGCGCCACCGCCGAGCTCATGGGCGCCGACTTCGGCCTGGGCATGTACGGCGAGACCGAACTGCGGCAGATGTTCGAGCAGTTGCGCACGCTGCGGGTGGCGGCGGGTGACTTCTCCGGGCCGGACATGCGGCAAGATGAGGAGCATGGCGGACTTCTCTAGGCCCGGATCGCTCTACGGAGCCGTGGATCTGGGCGCGCGCAAGCAAGCCCTGGAATCGCAGGCCCGGCGGGAGGCGGCGGGTCCCCAGGGGGCCTCGCCGGCCTCGGTCGTGGACGTGACCGAGGAGACGTTCACGAGCGACGTCATCGACCGCTCGATGACCACGCCGGTCGTCCTCGACCTGTGGTCGCCGCGGGCGCCCGGCAGCGCCCAGCTCAGCCCCGTGCTGGAGAAGGTGGTCGGCGACGCCGGCGGCAAGGTGGTCCTGGCCCGGGTCAACGTCGACGCCAGCCCGCAGATCGCGCAGGCGCTGCGCGTGCAGGCGGTGCCGACGGTGCTGGCGATCTTCCAGGGGCAGGCCGTGACCGGCTTCCAGCAGGTGCTGCCCGAGCAGGAGGTGCAGCGCTGGCTCGACGAGCTGATGGGCGCGGTCGAGCAGTTCTACCAGGCCAACCCGGGCGCCCGGCCGCCGGCGGCGGAGCCGGGTGAGGAGGCGCCGCAGGCGCCCCCGGCCGACCCCGACCTGGTGGCCGCCGAGCAGGCCATCGACCAGGGCGACCTCGACGCGGCCGCGGCGGCCTACGAGCGGCTGCTGGCCCGCGCCCCCGGTAACGAGGACGCCAGGATGGGCCTGGCGGGCGTCAGCCTGATCAAGCGGACGGCCGACGCCGACCCGGCCGAGGTGCAGCGCAGGCTGGACGACCCGGCCGACATCGACGCCCAGCTCCTGGCGGCCGACCTGGAGATGCTGTCGGGCTCGGTCGACGAGGCGTTCAACCGGATCATCGCGGTGGTCAAGCGCACGTCCGGCGACGACCGTGACAAGGCCAGGCGGCATCTGCTGGGCCTGTTCGACGCGCTGCCGGCCGAGGATCCGTCTTTGGCGAAGGCGCGTAGAGCTTTGTCGAGCGCTCTGTTCTAACCTGGGGGTATGCGTGTAGTCACGCTCTCCGCGACCTACGGCACGGCCGGCAGCCACATCGGCCCGGCCGTGGCCGAGCGGCTGGGCGTGCCCTTCGTCGACCGTGCGATCCCCGGCGCCGTGGCCCAGGAGCTGGGCTGCACGCTGGAGGAGGCGCTCGCCCATGACGACCGGGCCGAGCGCGGCCTGGGCAGGCTGCTGTCGGGCGCGATGCGGCTGCCGACGGTCACGTTCGGCGGCGTCGACATGTACGTGCCCGGGGTGCTGCCGCACGCGCCGGAGGAGTTCGTCCGCCACACCGAGCGGGTGCTCACCGAGACCGCCCGCGACCAGGGCGGCGTCTTCCTGGGCCGGGCCGGGGCGGTGGTGCTGGCCGAGCACCCGGGAGCGCTGCACGTGCGGCTCGACGGCCCGATCGAGCGCCGCGTCCGGCAGACCGCCACGCTCGGCGAGCTGACCGAGCGCGAGGCGCGCAGGATCATCGAGGACAACGACCGGGCCCGCACCGCCTACGTGCGCCACTTCTATCGTGCCGACCCCGCCGACCCCCGGCTCTACCACCTGGTCGTCGACAGCACGGCGATCCCGGTGGCGGCCTGTGTCGACCTGATCGTGACAGCCGCGACGGCGCTCGCTTGACCAGTTGCCCCCTACCATGGGAGGACTTCTTGGTCAGGCGCGAAGGAGCGATTGACGTGGCGACCGTCCCGAGTGTGTCGTACTCCATCACCGTGCGGCTCGAGGTGCCGGCCGGCGGCAAGGCCGTCAGCCAGCTCACCCATGCCGTAGAGTCGGCCGGCGGGGTGGTCACCGCCCTCGACGTCACCAACGCGGGCCACGAGAAGCTCCGCATCGACGTCACGTGCGCGGCGCGCGACACCGACCACGCCCAGGCGATCGTCGACCAGCTCGAAGCGGTCGAGGGCGTCGTCATCCACAAGGTCTCCGACCGCACGTTCCTCATGCACCTCGGCGGCAAGATCGAGATGAAGTCGAAGGTGCCGCTGCGCAACCGCGACGAGCTCTCCATGGCCTACACGCCGGGCGTGGCCCGGGTGTCGATGGCGATCGCCCGCAACAAGGAGGACGCTCGCCGCCTGACCATCAAGCGCAACACGGTCGCCGTCGTCACCGACGGCTCGGCCGTGCTGGGGCTGGGCAACATCGGGCCGGAGGCCGCGCTGCCCGTGATGGAGGGCAAGGCGGCGCTGTTCAAGCGGTTCGCGGGCATCGACGCCTGGCCGATCTGCCTCGACACCCAGGACGTCGACGAGATCGTCCGCGCGGTGCAGCTCATCGCGCCGGGCTTCGGCGGCATCAACCTCGAGGACATCGGCGCGCCGCGCTGCTTCGAGGTGGAGCGGCGGCTGCGCGAGCTGCTCGACATCCCGGTCTTCCACGACGACCAGCACGGCACCGCGATCTGCGTGCTCGCCGCGCTGACCAACGCGCTGCGCGTGGTCGACAAGCGGATCGAGGACGTGCGCATCACGATGGCGGGCGCGGGCGCGGCGGGCAACGCCGTGCTGCGGCTGCTGCTGGCCTCGGGCGCCCGCAACGTGATCGTCTGCGACTATCTCGGCGCCGTCCACCAGGGCCGCGACGACCTCGACGACTCGCTGCGCTGGATCGCCGACCACACCAACGCCGAGGGCTACTCGGGCGACCTGCGCGGGGCGGTCAAGGGCGCCGACGTGTTCGTGGGGGTGTCGGCGCCGGGCATCCTGACCGGTGACGACATCGCCACGATGGCGCCGGGCGCCGTGGTGTTCGCGCTGGCCAACCCGGAGCCGGAGGTCTCTCCCGACGACGCCCGCGAGCACGCCGCGGTGGTGGCCACGGGGCGCTCCGACTACCCCAACCAGATCAACAACGTGCTGGCCTTCCCGGGTGTCTTCCGGGGGCTGCTCGACGCGCAGGCGACCGAGGTGACCTCGGAGATGCTGCTGGCCGCCGCCGGAGCACTGGCCGCCGTGGTCACGCCCGAGGAGCTGGGCCCCAACTACATCATCCCGAGCGTCTTCCACCCGGACGTGGCGAGCGCCGTGGCCGCCGCCGTCCGCGAGTCCGCCGGCGGCCGTGCCCGGGGCTTCACCGAGGCGTGACCGCAGCGGCGGCCCTCGCCGCCGACGCGTTCTCCCCGGTACGGGGCCCGTACCGGGGAGATGTCGTGACGAGGGCCGGTCGCGGGGTTCGCGGGCCGCGTCGGAAGCGGGGGAGAGCCCGTGATGGGGATGTCAGCGGGCCACGCGGATGAACGCGCCCGCCAGGGCGAGGGCGGCGTTGACCAGCACGGCGACGATCACGCCCTGGAGCACGCTGCCCATGGCGGCGGTGACCACGGCGCTCATGACCGGGATGCCCATGGTGATGCCGACCTGCTGGGTCATGGTGGCGAGGCCGGTGGCCAGGCCCTGCTCGGAGTCGGGCAGTCCGGAGGTGGCGGTGACCATGAAGGCCACGATCGCCACCATGTTGCCGATCCCGCCGGCGAAGGTGGCGGCCAGCAGCAGCCAGATCCAGCCGGGCGCGGTGCCGAGCAGGGCGAGCGACGCGGTGGCCGCGGCCTGGAGGGCGAAGCCGGTGGCCAGCGCCTTGCGGAGCCCGACGCGGGCCAGCACGCGCGGGGCGAGCACGCCGCCGACGACGGTGCCGAGCCCGAGCACGCCGAACGCCAGGCCGGTGGCCAGCGCCGAGTAGCCGAGCACCTTCTGCAGGTAGAGCGTCATGAGGAAGACGAGCGAGGTCTCGGTGGCGAAGGCGAGCAGGCCGGCCAGGTTGCCCCATTTGATGCTGGGGCGGGCCAGGACGGCGACCGGCACGAGGGGCGCGACGGCGCGCTTCTCGGCGAACCAGAAGGCGACGAGCAGCACCGCTCCGGCGGCCAGCCCGGCGAGCGCGACCGGGTCGGCGAAGCCGTGCTCGCCGGCGCGGGTGAGGCCGTAGACGAGGGCGAGCAGGCCGCCGGTCACCGTGACGGCGCCGAGCACGTCCATGCGGGGGCGGCGGTCGGGCCGGCTCTCGGCCAGCACGACGGGCGCGGCCACCAGGACGGCCAGCGCGACGGGCACGTTGACGTAGAACGCCCAGCGCCAGCTCAGCAGCTCGGTCAGCAGGCCGCCGAGGATCGCGCCGGAGGTGAACCCGGCCGACATCAGCGCGCCGTTCAGCCCGAGCGCCCTGGCGCGCAGCGGCCCTTCGGGGAAGGACGTGGTGAGCAGCGACAGCCCGGCGGGCGTGACCACGGCGGTGGCGAGCCCCTGGGCGACGCGGGCGGCGAGCAGCATGCCGGGCGAGGTGGCGAGCCCGCCGGCCAGCGACGACAGGCCGAGCAGCGCCATCCCGGCCAGGAAGAGCCGGCGGCGTCCGAACAGGTCGGCGATCCGCCCGAACAGCAGCGTGAACCCGGCGGCGGCCAGCGCGAACGTGGTGGCCACCCACTGCAGGTCGGCGAGGCCGAACCCGAGTCCGGCGCCGATCACCGGGAGCGCCACGTTCAGAATGGAGAAGTCAACAGCGAGCATGAACTGGGAGCCCAGCAGCAGCACGAGGACCAAGCGCTGCCGGGAGCTCATCCGATCGGTCACCCGCTCATCGAGCACAGTCACGTCATCCCCCTTAACGGGTAATCTGTTCCATTAGGATGGCGTGACCTTAACACATGAGGAGAATTAATGGAACAAGGGTCCCGTTTGGCGGGAACGGTCCGTCCTGGCGGCCGTACGGCGAAGGTGCGCGCGGCAGTGTTGCAGGCAACCCAGGACGAGCTGGTCGAACGCGGCTTCCACGGCCTCAACATGGAGCAGGTGGCCACCAGGGCAGGCATCGGAAAGACCACTATCTACCGCCGCTGGGGCACCACGGCCGGGCTGGTCACGGAGCTCATGACCGAGCTGGCCGCCCAGTCCTCGCCGCCGCCCGACACGGGCAGCATCCAGGGCGATCTGGAGGCCAACGCGATCAGCGTGATGGAGGCCGTCAACGACCCGCGCCTCGGCGCGACCTTCCAGGCCGTGATTGCGGCCGCCACCTGTGACGAGGGCGCCGCCGCGGCGCTGCGCGCCTTCTACGGCCGCCGCATCGCGGAGTGGGCGACGGTGGCCGACCAGGCGATCGCGCGCGGCGACCTGCCGCCCGGCACCGACGGCCAGGAGCTCATCAAGGCCGTCTCCGCGCCGCTCTATTACCGCCTGGTGGTGACGCGCGAGCCGGTCGACCGCGAGGCCGCGGTGCGCGCCGTGACCGTCGCCCTGATCGCGGCCCGGGCCGGCGCCTTCGTCACCGGCCCCGCCGCAGCGGGCGTCGGCGCGGATCCGGGCGTGCCCGGCCTCGGTGTGGAGCCCGCCGTTCCCGGCGTCAGTACGGGTCCCGCCGCGACCGGGGCCACAGCGACCCGTACCACCAGATGATCCCGCCGGTGAGCACCATGCCGCCGGCGGTGGCGAGCTTGCCCATCAGGTCCACCGGAGGCCCCGTGAAGGGCAGGTGACGCCGGCCGCCGGGGCAGTCGTTACGCACCCGCGTGGAGTCGATCAGGGTGTCGGGGTGGCTCTCGCTGACCGAGTACGCCTCGATCTCGACGCTGCCGCCGTGCCGGATCCGCACGTGCCGGGTGATCGCC
Organism: Nonomuraea sp. NPDC023979; assembly: GCF_040639085.1. Lineage (NCBI taxonomy): Bacteria > Bacillati > Actinomycetota > Actinomycetes > Streptosporangiales > Streptosporangiaceae > Nonomuraea > Nonomuraea sp. NPDC023979. The sequence goes on along the minus strand of NZ_JBEZZG010000029.1, from coordinate 71,456 downwards.
TTGCGCGCGGGGATGGAGCCCGTCGCCACGGTCGCGGAGTCGGCGCGCAGGTCGAACCGGGCGAGCTGGCGGGTCTGGTTGCGCAGCGTCACGCGTACGGTGCCGGCCCGGCAGCCGATGCGGTCGACGCTCATCGTGAAGGGGTCGCCGGTGTCGGGCTTCGGCCAGGCGGGCGCCGCCGCAGGAGGGAAGAGCATGAGACCCAGGAGCAGTCCCAGACCTGCCAGGGCGAGACGGCGCATGTGACCCTCCCGAGTTCGCGAACTTTGGTACCTACCGTGCCCATATGACTACGAAAAGTAACATCGCCGGACCGGGGGAGCGGGAAGGCCGGTTCACCCCTCATGATGGAGGTATGGCGGAGGCGATCTACGTCGGCGGTTTGTTGGTGGCGACGCCGCTCCTCGACGACCCCAACTTCCGGCGTAGCGTCGTGCTGATCCTCGAACACGACCTCGACGGCGGCACCCTCGGGGTGGTTCTCAACAGGCCGAGCGAGATCTCGGTGACGCAGGTCCTGCCCGTGTGGGACCCGCTGGTGACCGGCCCGCCGGTGCTGTTCGAGGGCGGCCCGGTGCAGACCGACAGCGCGCTGGCGCTCGCGGCGGTGCCGAGCGGGGAGGAGCCGCTGGGCTGGCGCCGCCTCCACGCGGGCACGCCGGCGGTGTCACGGCTGGGCACGGTCGACCTGGACGCGCCGCCGGAGATCCTCCAGGGCGAGATCGCCCAGATGCGGATCTTCGCCGGTTACGCGGGCTGGACGTCGGGTCAGCTCGAGAGCGAGATCGCCGAGGGCGCCTGGTACGTCGTCGACTCCGAGGCGGGCGACACCTTCCACACCGACCCGGGCTCGCTCTGGCGTCACGTGCTGCGGCGGCAGCCGGGCGAGCTGGCCTTCGTCGCCACGTGCCCGGACGACCCGACGATGAACTAGGCGTCCCAGCCGGGCCGCAGCGAGCGTTCCACGACCTGGAGGGTCTGCTCGACGCGGCGCACCATGAGCTTGAGGTCGAGGACGTCCGACGCGCAGCCGTAGTCGACGCGCATGGGCGACATCGCGAACGCCACGACCAGCGCCGGGACGGGGCCGGCGTCGAGGGTGACGCCCATCCGGGCGGCGACCGCCTCGGCCAGGCGGAGCTCGCTCTCCATGCCCCGGGCGATCGTGAAGGCGACGAGGTTGGGGTTGTCGTCGAGGACGCGCCGCAGTTTGAGGAACCTCTCGGTGTCGGCGGTCGTCGACTGCTCCATCTCGCGCAGCACCGCGCGCACGGCGTGGGTCATCGCGGTGAACGGCGGCTCGTCGGGCGGCCTGGCGGCCAGCGTCTCCAGCATCGTCTCCTCGCCCTGGTCGTGATACCAGAGCAGCAGGTGGTCCTTGCTGGTGAAGTAGCGGAAGAAGGTGCGGGAGGAGACGTCGACCGCCCCCGCGATCTGCTCCACGGTGGTCGAGTCGTACCCTTGTTCGAGGAACAGATCCAGTGCGGCGTCGAGCAGCGCGAGCCGCGTCTTCTCCTTCTTGCGTTCCCGCAGACCCACCGGCGTCACTCCCTCGAAACCTTCCTGTCACAGTATGACACAAGTCAGGATGCGACGAATAAAACTCATTTGTCATCTGGCAGACTCTGACGTAGATTACCCGGGCTTATGAGACGTACGCCCCGGTGTGGGGCGGGATGTGTTTAGGGGGACTTCATGGCACAGACGAAGGTGGTAGAGGCGCCACCACCGGGGGAGAAGGCCGCCAATCCGTGGCTGGTGCTGCTCGCGGTCAGCCTCGGCGTCATCATGGTGATGCTCGACGGCACCGTGGTCGGCATCGCCAACCCGGTGATCCAGTCCGATCTGGGCGCCTCGCTCGCCGACCTGCAGTGGGTGACGAGCGGCTACCTGCTCGCGCTGGCGGTCTTCCTGATCACCGCGGGCAAGCTGGGTGACCTGTTCGGCCACAAGCGCGTGTTCCTCATCGGCGTCGCCGGCTTCGCGATCACCTCCGTGGGCATCGGCCTCAGCCAGCAGCTCGCCGACATCGTGCCCGGCGTCACCCCGGTCGGCGCGCTCATCGGGCTGCGCGTGCTGCAGGGCCTGTTCGGCGCGCTGCTGCAGCCCGCCGCGCTGGCGCTGCTGCGCAACGCCTTCCCCGGCGAGAAGCTCAACCAGGCGATGGGCGCGTGGGGCGCGATCATCGGCCTGTCCAGCGCCGCCGGCCCGATCGTGGGCGGCCTGCTGGTCCAGGACCAGGGCTGGGAGTCGGTCTTCTTCATCAACGCCCCGGTGGGCGTCATCGCCCTCGTCATGGGCATCTTCCTGATCAAGGAGAGCCCGGTCAAGGTGCTCAACCGCATCGACTGGGGCGGCGTGGTGCTGCTGTCGGGCGCGATGTTCGCGCTCGTGTGGACCATCATCAAGGCGCCCGAGTGGGGCTGGGGCGACTCCACGACGCTGGGCTTCATGGGCGCGTTCGCGGTGCTGATCGCCGCGTTCATCTTCTGGCAGAGCCGGGCCCGGCAGCCGCTGGTGCCGCTGTCGCTGTTCACCAACGCCTCGATCTCCATCGGCACCGTGCTGATGATGATGGTCGCGTTCGCGATGTTCGGCGCGATGTTCTTCCTGGGCTTCTTCTTCCAGGGTGTGCACGGCCTGAGCCCGCTGGACGCCGGCCTGCGCATGCTGCCGATGAGCGCCGGCATGATCGTCGCCTCGCCACTGGCCGGCATGATGATCGGCAAGCTCGGACCGAAGATCACGATGGCGTCCGGCCTGGTGGTCACCGCCGGCGCGATGTTCCTGATGTCCCGCCTCAGCATGGACGCCTCGTTCCTGGAGAGCGCGATCCCGTTCGTGGTGCTGGCCTTCGGCCTCTCGCCGGTCTTCGTCGGCGCCACCGAGGTCATCGTGGGCAACGCGCCCGTCGAGCTCAGCGGCGTCGCGGGCGGCCTGCAGCAGTCGGCCATGCAGGTCGGCGGCGCGCTCGGCACCGCGATCCTGGGCGCCGTCATGGCCGGTGAGATCTCCGACAAGCTGCCCGGCTATCTCGGCCCGGCCGCCGCGAGCATCCCGCCGGACCAACTCGGGTTGCTGGAGAAGGCGGCCGCGTTCGGCGGCCTGCCGGCGGGCACGCCCGAGCAGCTCGTGCAGGTCGTGGGCCCGGCCGTGAACAGCGCGTTCATGGACGGGATGCACCTGGCCTTCCTGGTCAGCACCGGCATCGCGCTGCTCACCGCGGTCCTGGCCCTGTTCGTCAAGGCCGGCCGCAAGACCGAGGGCGCGCCGGTCCACGTCGGCTGACGCACTCTCCCGTACGGCTCCCTTCCCTCCGGGGACGGGAGCCGTATCGCTGTTCACGAGCGGGAGCGGTCGGCGGCGGGAATAGACTCGATGGGGTGAGCACGAAGATCCTTCCAGAGCAGGACACCCGTCCGCAGACCTCGCACGGCGACGGCGACCACGAGCGGTTCGCCCACTACGCCGACAAGCACAAGATCACCGAATCCATGGTGACGGGCACGCCGATCCGCGCGCTGTGCGGCAAGATCTGGGTGCCCAGCCGCGATCCCAAGAAATATCCGGTCTGCCCGGAGTGCAAGGAGATCTACGAGGGCCTGCCGTCCGGTGGCGGCGAGGGTGACGACAAGCAGTGAGTGTTGCTGACCGGTGATCGCCCACGGGAGGGCTACGGTTCGTATCCGGACCGCCCCCTACCGTAACGGGAGATCACATGACCCGGCGCGCCGCCGTCCTGATCGTCTGCGTGCTCGCGGCCGGGTTCACGCCGCCGGCCTCGCCGGCGGCGGCGTCGAGCTGCCTGCGCGCGGCCGGTCATCCGCGCTCGCCCGAGCCGCGCGCGCCCAAGCCGGGTGACGTGGCGGCGGTCACCGCCGAGCTCGCCCAGCGGCTGCGCGGCGTCAGGACGCCCGCCCGGATCACGGTGCCGACCTGGGTGCACGTCATCACCGACGGCGCCGCCAAGGCCACCACCAAGGCGGTCAAGGCGCAGATCGCGACGCTCAACGCCGCCTACGCGGGCCGGCTCGGCGGGGCCGACACCGGCGTCAGCTTCCGCCTCGACGGCATCGCCGTCACCCGCGACGCCGCCTGGTTCACCGCGCCGATCGCGCACGAGCGCGCCATGAAGACGTCGCTGCGCAAGGGCGGGCCCGAGACGCTCAACCTCTACCTCGCCCAGCCCGGCGACCTGGTGCTCGGCTTCTCCTCCTACCCCTACTGGTACGAGTCCCAGCCCCGGCTCGACGGCGTGGTGATCGACTGGCGCGGCCTGCCCGGCGGCACGCTCGACGGCTACGACCAGGGCTACACCGGCGTGCACGAGATCGGCCACTGGCTGGGCCTGTTCCACACCTTCGAGAACGGCTGCGAGGAGCCCGGCGACGGCGTGGCCGACACCCCCGCGCAGGCCGGGCCGACCGAGGGCTGCCCGGTGGAGCAGGACACCTGCGCGGCGCCGGGCCTCGACGGCGTGCACAACTTCATGGACTACGCGCAGGACCGGTGCATGCGCGAGTTCACCGCGGGCCAGGGCCTGCGTATGCGCCAGATGTGGGCGGCATACCGGGTGCGCCCTACGATGTCCGGGTGACAGCACCAAACGCACTAGATGCCCCTCACGAGATCCCCCGCATCTTCAGCCATCCGTACCGGGTGGCGACCGTGGGCATCCTCCTCGTCGTCACCCTGATCGCCTTCGAGGGCATGTCGGTCGGTGTGGTCATGCCGCAGGTCGCCGCCGACCTCGACGCGCAGGAGATCTACGGGGTCAGCTTCTCGGCCTTCCTCATCGCCAGCCTGTTCGCCAACGTGGTCGCCGGCCTGTGGTCGGACCGGCGGGGCTACGCGCTGCCGTTCGTCGCGGGCGTAGTGCTGTTCGTGGTCGGCATGGGCATGGCCGGGGCCGCCGTGAACGAGATGCTGTTCCTCGTGTCCCGGGCCGTGCAGGGCCTGGGCGCCGGGGCGTCGATCGTGGCCCTCTACGTGATGATCGCCCGGGTCTATCCCGCCGTGATGCGGCCCCGCGTGTTCGCCGCGCTGTCGGCCGCCTGGGTCGTGCCCGCCATGGTCGGCCCCGCCGTCGCCGGCTTCGTGGGCGACACCTGGGGCTGGCGCTGGGTGTTCTACGGCATCATCCCGCTCGTGCTGCCCGCCCTGGTCATGCTCGTCCCGGCGCTCAAGAGGCGTCCCTCCGACGAGGAGACCTCGCCCGGCGAGGGGCCGCGCTCGCGGCCCGTGGCCATGACCGTCGCCGCCTCCGCCTCCGCCCTGGGCGCCGGCGTGCTCCTGTACGGCGTCGACACGGTGCACAAGGCCGCCCTGATCGGCGGCCTCGCGTGCGCCGGCGGGCTGGCCCTGCTGCTGTACGGGCTCGTCAGGCTGCTGCCGCAGGGCGCGCTGCGGTTCGGTCGCGGGCTGCCGACCACGGTGATGATGCGCGGCCTGTTCTCCGCCGCGTTCTTCGGGGTGAACGGCTTCATCCCGCTGGCCCTGCACGACGTGAAGGGGTTCGAGACCGGCGCCGCCGGCCTCGCGCTCACCACCGGCGCACTCGGCTGGTCGGCGGGCTCGTACCTGCAGAGCAGGCGCACCGCCGAGCCGCACCGGCGGATCAGGTTCGGCGCGGCCTGCGTGACCGTGGGCATCGCGCTGTCGGTCCTGGCGGTGCTGCCCGGCGTCACCGGCTGGATCGCGGTGCCGGCCTGGGTGGTGGCCGGGTTCGGCATGGGGCTCGGGCTGACCACGGTCAACGTCACCGCGCTCAAACAGTCGCCGGTCAGCGAGCAGGGCGCCAACAGCGCGGCCCTGTCGGTCACCGACATGCTGGGCTCCGCGCTCACGCTGGGCATCGGCGGCGCGCTGGTGAACCTCATCGGGCACGGCCCGGCCGAGCTCGTGTGGGGGTTCGCGGTGATCTGCGGGCTCATGGCGGCCATCGCGGTCGCCGCCCTGCTGCTGTCCTCACGGGTCGCGGCAAGGTGATTCTGCCCCTTCCGCCACAGCGATCACGGAACGCCTGAAGCCCCGCGCCCTGCGGTGATACGACTGCGGCACGAGGAGGTGCCATGGAGCGTGATCACCGCAGGCGGCCCTACGGCGGCGGGCACGGGGGCGGGCACGGCGGCAGGCGCGGAGGCGAGCCGGAGGAGCTGTGGGACCCGGCCGCCCGCGCCGCCACGCGCGGCCTCGAACCCGAGGAGCCGGTCGGCCAGGCGTGGGACTCCCTGCCGCCCTCCGCCCGCCTCTACGGCGCTCCGGCCGCCCCAGGCGGCCCCCGGGTCCGGCGCAGCGCCCTGCGCCGCGTGTGGGCCCTCCTGCGGGGCCTGGCGGGAGGCCGGTGGGGCCGCGCCGTGCTGGGCGCGGCCGTGGCCGTGGCGGCGGTGGCCGGGCTGACCGCCGTCGTGCTGCGGATCACCGCGCCGGGCGGCGCGGGGGCGCCGCTCACCGACACCATCGCCGGGGTGCGGCTGGCGCTGCCCGCCGGATGGCAGGAGGGCAAGGTGCCGCCCGTCACCGGGTTCACCTCGGTCGCCAGGGCGCCCGGCGGGGGCGCGCTCGTCATGGCCAGACCGGTCACCGGCGCGCCGGCCGACCCCGCCGGGGCGGTCAAGGAGGCGGCCGAGCGCTACTCCGAGCTGCTCCTGAAGGGCGACCGGGTGACCGTCGTCGCCGACGAGCCGCTCGCCCTCGGGCACACCAGGGCGCTGCGGGCCGAGTACGACGACGTGGTGAACCGGCCCGCCTACCTGCGCGTGACACTCGTCACCGAGAACGGCAGATCGGCGCTGCTCGTCGGCCTGCTCCAGCCCGAGGACGAGACGGGCAGGCAGGTCGTGGACACCGTGCTCGCCAGCGTGCGATATGCCGCGACCCGCCCATACCACTCCTGGGGCGGCTTGGCCAGGATCGACGATGCACGGCACGTCTTGTCGGTGAGCCCGATTACTCTTGGGTCACTGTGAGAGAGCGAAGCACACGAACCCCAGAGGTGATGCGGTGAGCACGTTCGCCGCATCCCACCTGTCGCCTTCCTATCCGGACCGGGCCGCGTGGGGCACCGCCCCCAAGCTCCGGGCCTGGCAGCAGCAGGCGTTCGACCTGTATTTCAGGCGCGAGCCGCGTGACTTCCTCACCGTGGCCACCCCCGGAGCGGGCAAGACCACCTACGCCCTGCGCATCGCCAGCGAGCTGATCGCCAACGGCGTGATCCGGGCGATCACCATCGTCACGCCCACCGAGCACCTCAAGCGCCAGTGGGCCGACGCCGCCGGCAAGGTCGGCATCAGCATCGACCCCGAGTTCAAGAACAGCCAGGGCGCCACCAGCCGCGACTACCTGGGCGTCGCCGTCACCTACGCCCAGGTCGCCATGCACCCGGCGCTGCACCGGGCGCGCACCGAGGCTCGCAAGACCCTCGTCATCTTCGACGAGATCCACCACGCGGGCGACGCCAAGTCGTGGGGCGACGGCGTGCGCGAGGCGTTCGAGCCCGCCACCCGCAGGCTCCAGCTCACCGGCACACCGTTCCGCTCCGACGACAGCCCGATCCCGTTCGTCACCTACGAGGAGGACGCCGACGGCGCCAAGCGCAGCGTCTCGGACTACTCCTACGGCTACGGCCCGGCGCTCGACGACGGCGTCGTGCGGCCGGTCATCTTCCTGGCCTACTCCGGCGAGATGAAGTGGCGCACCAGGGCCGGCGACGAGCTGGCCGCCACGCTCGGCACCCCGCTCACCAAGGACCAGCTCTCCCAGGCGTGGCGGGCCGCGCTCGACCCCAAGGGCGACTGGATCCGCCAGGTCATGCAGGCCGCCGACCGGCGCCTGACCGAGGTGCGGCGCGGCGTGCCCGACGCCGGCGGGCTGGTCATCGCCACCGACCACGAGACGGCCCGCGCCTACGCCCGCCACCTGCGCTCGATCAGCGGCGAGGGCGCCACGGTCGTGCTCTCCGACGACCCCGGCGCGTCCAAGAAGATCAAGCAGTTCGCCGCGTCCGGCGACCGCTGGCTGGTCGCGGTCCGCATGGTGTCCGAGGGCGTCGACATCCCCCGCCTGTGCGTGGGCGTCTACGCCACCTCGACCTCGACCCCGCTGTTCTTCGCCCAGGCCGTCGGCCGGTTCGTGCGGGCCCGCAAGCGCGGCGAGACGGCCTCGGTGTTCCTGCCGTCGGTGCCGACGCTCATGGGCCTGGCCAACGAGATGGAGGTCGAGCGCGACCACGTGCTCAACCGCAGGCCGCCCGAGGACGGCCTGGACGACAGCCTCCTGGAGGACGCCAACCGCAAGAAGGACAACCCCGACGTCCTGGGCGACGAGCTGCCGTTCGAGACCATGGAGACGTCGGCGACGTTCGACCGGGTCCTGTTCGACGGCGGCGAGTTCGGCACCGGCGCGGAGATCGGCTCCGCCGAGGAGGAGGACTTCATCGGCCTGCCCGGCCTGCTGGAGCCCGACCAGGTCGCCACGCTGCTGCGCAAGCGCCAGTCCGAGCAGCAGGCCGCCAAGCGCGCCCAGCCCGCCGAGCGGGCTCCCGCGCTGGCCCCGCACGAGCAGATCGCCGAGCTCAGGCGCGAGCTCAACGGCCTCGTCGGCGCCTGGAACCATCGCACCGGCCAGCCCCATGGCGTCATCCACTCCGAGCTGCGCCGCGCCTGCGGCGGCCCGGCCATCGCCCAGGCGACGGCCGAGCAGATCCAGGAGCGCATCGACAAGATCCGCCAGTGGGCCACCCAGCGCCGCTGAGCGCCCGCCAGGTCAGTTGACGGTCACCGGCCCCGGCCGGTGACCGTCACGCTGCGCGACTCTGTTCGTTTGGCGACAGAGTCGTGACCTTCCGTTAGAGCACGTACGGATGAGGCAACACTGACCTTGGCCGCCTTGGGAGATGAGAAGGACGTTGCCGATGTCGTCTGAGGCCACGGGAAAGTCACTGCTGAGCGTCTCTTCCGGCCTCTCGCGCAACGCCGTCATCGTCCGGCTCGACGGCGAGGTCGACGGCGACGCCGTGCTCATCCTGCGCGACCACCTGGAGCGCGTGTGGGAGATCGCGCCCACCCCCTACCTCATCATCGACCTGGCCGGGGTCGGCTTCTGCGACTCGATCGGCCTCAACGAGCTCGTCGACATCATGCACCGGTGCGAGGCCCGCGGCACCCGCCTGCTGCTCGGCGGCGTGCAGGGCGTCATGGCCCGCGTCCTCTACATCACCGGGCTGCGCAACGCCTTCGAGGTCTTCGACACCTACGAAGAGGCGCTGCGCCACGCGAACTCGTGAGAACCCGTCTTCCTCGTCCGGGTGATAGCAGGTGACGACACCCGACGAAAGGGGGCGAGTTTGATCACGGACACTGCACGCGTGTCCACCGACGCCGAGGTGATCCAACGCTCCAGGCAGGAACCGGCGGCCTTCTCCACCCTGTTCGACCGGCACGCTCCGGCCCTGCACCGCTACGTCACCCGGCGTCTGGGCGACTCGCTCGCCGACGACGTCGTCGCCGACACGTTCCTGGCCGCCTTCCGGCGGCGCGACCGCTACGACCTGAGCCACGCCGACGCGCGGCCCTGGCTGTACGGCATCGCCGCCAACCTCGTCGGCAAGCACCGCCGCGCCGAGGTCCGCGCCTACCAGGCGCTCGCCAGGACCGGCGTCGACGAGGTGGCCGAGAGCTACGCCGAGCGCGTCGAGTCACGGGTGTCGGCCTCCGCCGCGCACCGCGACCTCGCCCGCGCGCTCGCCGCCCTCACCCCGGACGAGCGGGACGTGCTGCTCATGATCGCCTGGGCGGACCTCGGCTACGAGGAGGTGGCCGTGGCGCTCGGCATCCCGGTGGGGACCGTGCGGTCCCGGCTGCACCGGGCCAGGAAGAAGACCCGTGCCGCGCTGGGCGGCACGGACCCGACCCAGATCGCCGAGGAGGCAGACCATGGATGACCTGCGGTTGCTCCAGGAGATGCGCGCCGACGCCCCCGAGCCCGCCGCCGACCGCCTGACCCGCATGCGGGCCACGGTGATGGACACGGCAATGAATGGCGCTCCCGCGCAGCCGTACGAACCGCTGGCGGCGGGCGCCGACGGCTCGGCACGCGCCACGCTGGCCCGGCGCACGCCGCGCCGCCGCCTGCGCAGGGTGGGCGCCGCGCTGGCGGGGGCCGCGGCGGCCGCCGTCGCGGCCGTCACCCTGTACGGGACGACGGCGACACCGGCGTTCGCGGTGGACAAGCAGGCCGACGGGACCGTCGAGGTGTGGATCAACGAGTTCCGCGACCCCGGCGACCTGGAGGCCGAGCTCGCCGCGGCAGGGGTCAAGGCCGTCGTGGATTACCTGCCCGCCGGCCAGACGTGCAAGGAGCCCAGGGGCGCGCACCCCGCGCCGGGCGGCCGGCTGGAGACGACGATCGGCAGCGAGCGGGGCGGCATCTCCTTCTCGGTCACCGCCGGCCAGATCAAGGACGGGCAGACGCTCGTGCTCGCGGCCGGCGTCGACCGGGACGACCCGGGCAAGCCGCCCACCTCGATGTCGCTGACCGTCGTGGACGGTGAGGTCGCGCCGTGCGAGCCGGTGGCCATGCCGGAGCCCACCGCCCCGGCCCTGCCGGGCGAGCAGGGGGTCCGCTCCGGCACCGGAGGCGAGGACGACGGTCCGAGCCTGAACAGCGTGACCGAGTGACCCCCCGGACCGGGGGGGCCCCCCGGGGGCGCCCGGGCGCCGGGTGGGGGGGCCCCACGGGGGGGGGGTGCGCCGGGGCCCCGGGGGCACCCCCCGGGGGGGGGGTTGGG